>JANPIW010000604.1:0-4314 GCA_031425215.1 Verrucomicrobiaceae bacterium | reverse complement strand
TTCAGACGCGCCGGGCACAGCGCCCCACGAGAGCGTGTTGCTCGTGCCGCGCGTGAACGCAGGCTCGGCATTCAGCACCGGCGCAGGTTGGGCCACCGCCACTGAAACGGTGCGCTGTGTGGTGCCATCGCCGTTTGTCGTGTTGGCAAAGGTCACCCAGCCTGAATGCGAGCCGGCTGGCAGCGTGTTTGCGACTGCATTCAGCGACACCGTCACTGTCGTGCTCGCTCCGGGCGCGAGCGTTCCCGATGTCTGCGACACATCGGCCATCGAGACAGAAGGAGTCGCGGTCCAGTTCATCGTCGTCGCGCCGATATTCGTGAGTGTGAAATCAGCGCTGGCCGGAGTGAACGGCCCGCCGCGTATTCCCGACGCTTCGTATGCGCCCGCCGGCGTGACCACGAGCTTCGCGGCATCGACGACCGTCATCGTCACCGGAACACTGAGCGGAGAGGTGTCGGGGTCGTTTGATGTGACAACCACATTGCGCGTGTAATCGCCATTGGTTAGTCCCGATGCGTCAAGCGTGAGCGTGACATCCTGCGATGTGCCGGGCGCTACGGAGCCGGACGCTGGCGCGATGCCGAGCCAGTTCGGACTGGAGATCGCGTCGATGAACGCGTTCATCACGCCCTGCGCGGAGGCGTTGTTGATGTAGGCGCCGCCCGTGCCGGCGTAGAGCAGATAATAAACGCGCGTCACGCCTGTAAGCCCGCCCAGCCGGTGGTAATCATCGTCCGTGTTCGCCGCGCCTTGATGCGTGGCCGTGCCGTTGTCGGCGATGATCATGATGTGGTTCACCGATGGATCAGCGGTGCCATACACGCGTTTGACGAAGCCTTTGTAGTTCACTCCATCGCGCGAAAGCGTGAGCACCGCCGTGTCCGTGGAGCCGTTGCCATCCGCGCCGAGATTGCCGGTCGTTTCAAAATAAGTCAGGCCGCTGACATCGGCGGCGAAGACAAACAGCCCGTCGAGCTTGCGCGTGAAATACTGTCCGCCCGCTCCGAGCGACGCGCTGGTGGCGATGACATTGTCCGAGTATCCGATGAACGTGCCGGGCAGCAGGCTCGTGCCGATGCGATTGCCCGTGTCATACATGTCGTTGCCGCCGTCGAGGATGCTGGTGCCGGTCACACCGTCGCTAAACCCGTAGCGATTCGGGATCGCGACGCGGATGCTGTCTCCATTCATGTTCAAACCGGAGAGCACAGCCGTGAGAGGTGGCGTGATGTTTTGCGGAGCAGCGGCACTGGCAGCGAAAGCAGGTGTCGATGCCGCGCTCCACGTCAGGGTTTCATCGCCCGTGTTGCTGATCGTCACTGTGCGCGGGGTGCTGGTGTCGCGCGGCACCGTGGCTGAGACACTGGCAGGAGTGATCCCGATCTGCGGACCTTGCAGCACATTGAAGGTGTTGCTCGCGCCCGTGATTGCGCCGCTCGTCGCGGTGAGACTCAAGCCTGTCGCGGGCAGTGCGATGGTCACATTGCCAGTCCATGATCCGCCGCTGAATGCAGTCGTGCTCGTCGGTGTCATGCTTGCCGCGCCAGCGGAGAGCGCTGCGGTGCCGGTGAAGGTGCCAATCGCCGTGCCATTTACATCCTGCGCGGTGATCGTGACGGAAAATGCCGCGCCTGCGCGCTGCGGCGCTGCGATGGTGCTCCAGCCGAAATGATGCACGTCATTGTCGAGCACGACGATGGTCGTCTGCCCTGTCGTGAATGTCGCGGCGGCCGCGCTCACGTTGATGTTCTGCGCGCCATCAGTCAGCGCTTCATCCACGGCAGCGGCGGTGAAATTCGCCGTGGTCTGGCCTGCGAGCACCGTGACGCTCGCAGGCACGGTCAGTTGCGCGGGATCGGCTGAAGTGAGCGTGACCACCATGTCCACGAGCTGCGTGCCGGAGACGGTGACCGTGCCGTTCGCATTCTCCCCCTCCGTGGTGAAAGCAGGCAGCGTCACGGAAAGCGTGCGCGTCTCGTTGTCATTCACCTGGGTCGCAGCCACGCCGTCGGCCCAGTTGGTGACCTTTGCCGTGACGCTCGCGTTTTGCGCGCCGTCGATGGCGATGTCATCCACCACGCTGATGTCGAAGGTGGCTGACGACTGCCCTGCCGCTATCGTCACGCTGGCAGGCACCGTGATCTCGCTCGTGTCCGATGACGAAAGCTGCACGCTCACCGGGACCGACACAGGCAGCGACGCTGTCACCGTTCCCGTCAGAGTGCCGTCGCCCTCCGCAACAACTCCGGGAAGTGTGACCGAGAGCGAGACAACCTCGTTGTCGTGGATCGTCACATTCGCCGGTGTGCCGTCGTCGTAACCCGTCGCGCTCGCGGTGAAGGCAATCACGCGCGATCCATCCACCAGCGCGTCATCCACGACGACGAGCGACGCATTCGCGCTCGTCGCGCCGATGGGCACCACCACGCTCACCGTCTCCGCCTGCGCCGTGTCATTGCTCGTCAACGTCACAGTCACCGGTTGCGATGGCGCGTTGTTAAGAGTGACCGTGAACGCATTGGCAATCGAACCAGCGCCCTCCGTCGCCGTCGTCACATTCGCCACGACGGCCACGGGGCCGAGCGAGTTCACTGCAAACGCATTGCTCTCCCCGTGTTTGCCCGCCGCATCTTGCGCGCTCAGGATCGCCGCCGGAGCGACTGTGCTCACACTCAAATTGCCGCTCCATGTCCCCGAAGTCAGCGTCACCTGCGACGGCGTGATCACGAGATTGCCTCCAGGGAATGGCAGCACCAGACCGGGATTCAACGTGCCGATCCCCGGCGCCGCTGTGATCCATCCCGTTGCGCTGTTTGAGTCCGTGCCACCCGTGCGATGGTAATCCTGCGAAGTGAGCGTCGGCGCTGCGATGGTCGGGCCAGACCAATGTCCGACGGGAATTGTCGAAGGCGATGTGATGCCCGTCGGGCTGCCAGCCGTCATGCCGGCAAAATCGACCATCGAACCATCATCCTTGCGCAGGAGCACCGCCGTTTTAGACGCGCTGTCGGATGTCCAGTCGATGTTCGATCCATACAGCAAATCAGGAAACGCGCCCGGCGCAGCGCCGTTCTCCGTGAGTCTGAAGACCTGCCCCGCCGCGCAAACACTGCCCGCAGGGATCGTGAACACCGTCATCGGCGCGGGATAGCTCAAGTTGTCGTACAAATAGATCTGCCAGCCCGACACATCGACGGACACATTCGACACATTGGTGAACTCAATCGCGTCGGGAGTGTTCGGGTTAATCTCCGTGATGAGGATCCTCGCGCCAGGCGCTGACACAATATCGACCGGCCCGCTAAACGATGTGGAGACGATGTCCAGATCATCGTAGCCCGTGATCGTCACAGGGAACGGCACGTCCTTGATCTGCGGACTCGGGATCACGCTCCATTCGTAGCGCACCGGCGTGCCACCCACGGGCACGGAGAAAGTCCACACCGGCCCCGCCGTCATCACCGCGCCGCGCTTCGCCACGATCTTCCAATAATAAGTCGTGCCCTGCGTGAGCATCGGCAGCGTCCATGCAGGCGTGGGGGTCGTGCCAACAAGTTCTGCCGCGCCCGGTGCGGCATTCGTGCCGAAATAGACATCGTAGCTGTCAGGCACACCGCCTGTGCCCGCAGTGTATGACCAGGAGAGATCGGAGTTCGGATGCACATCCGTCCTCAAGTGCATCGGCTGCGGTGAAGTCAGCGCGGCAGGAGTTTCATCATCCACAACCGTCGCCGCCGCCGCGCCGTTGGTAAACGTCGCCGCGCTCGCCGTCACCTCCACGCTTTGCGGGCCGTCTGCGTCGGCATCATTCACGATGGTCAGCGGAAACGTCGCGCTCGTTTGCCCCGCCGTCACCGTCATCGTCGCGGGCACCACCAGTTCGCTCACGTCATTGCTCGCGAGATCAACGACAAGCGCTGCGCCTGCAATACCTGAGAGCGTTACCGTTCCTGTCTTCCCCGTCTCGCCTTCCATCATCGCGGGCAGCGTCACGGACAAAACGCGCGTCTCGTTGTCCAGCAGCGACATGTTTGCCGATCCAGCCGCCCAGCCCGTCACCGTGGCATTTACAGTGATCGTCTGCGCGTCCTCGATGATGCCATCGTCGATCACCGTCAGCGGGAAATTCGCGCTCGTCGCACCCGCCGCCACCGTCACGCTCGCGGGTACGGTCAAATCCGCCACGTCGCTGCTGCCCAATGTGATCACCACCGCGCGATCTGGTGCGGTGCCCAGTGTCACCGTGCCTTGCAGCCCCGTGTCACCCTCCGTCGCGCTGGCAGGCAGCGTCATCGTGATGGCCGTCGTCTC
>JANPIW010000603.1:0-2148 GCA_031425215.1 Verrucomicrobiaceae bacterium | reverse complement strand
GCGGAGCGGGCGACCTCTTCGACAACGGACGCTTCATCCACAAAGGCTTTCACGCTGCGATCCTGCGCATCGACGTGAACGAAAAGCCCGGCAGCCTGCAACCGAACCCGCATCCTGCGGTGCATGAAGGCACCTACACGGTGCCTGAGGACAATCCCTTTGTTGGCGCCACATCGCATCATGGCGAGAAGATTGATCTGGCCGCCGTGCGCACGGAAATCTGGGCCACGGGCCTGCGCAACGTGTGGCGCTTCAGCTTCGATCCGCCGACGGGAAGGCTCTTCGCGGCCGACGTTGGCCAGAATCTCTACGAGGAGGTGAACCTCATCGTCAAAGGCGGCGATTACGGTTGGAGCCATCGCGAGGGTTTTCATTCCTTCGACCTCGGCCCCGGCAAAGACAAACTTCCCGCCGAGTTCAAACCCATCGATCCCATCTTCGAGTATCCACGCACCACGGGCCTCAGCATCACCGGCGGCTGTGTTTATCACGGCACGAAGTTCCCCGAGTTCAACGGCGCGTATCTCTGCGCGGACTATGCCTTTGGCCGTCTGATCGCAGCACGCGAGAAGTACGGGCGTTGGGAGCAGGAGATCATCGCCTTTGAGCCTGCCATCACCGGCATCGGCGTCGATCCGCGCGATGGCGAACTGCTTTTCACCAACATGGCGAAGGGGAGCGTGATGCGACTGCGCAAAGCTCCGTAAGGCTGACGTGTCGTCCACCTGTCCAGCTGACATGCAGTTCGCTGTCTGGTGTTCCCGCAAGTGGTCGCGCTGCGAGTAGCTGAACCCCGTGAGCGTTCAGTCAGTGGGAGAAGGCATTCCTTTGCATCCACGCCGAACAACCGAAGGCTCACGCCATCGGCTACATTCCGAAGGCTCACACATTCTGTACTACTGCGGTTGGGAGCCGCAGTAGTGGACTTGCCGTTCGCCACACAGAGCGGACTGCAAGTCCGCTTTACGCGATGATTTCTTTCACCACGCCGCCCTTTACATCGGTGAGGCGGAAGTCGCGACCGCTGTAGCGGAAGGTGAGCTTCTCGTGATCGAGGCCGAGGAGGTGCAGCATCGTCGCGTGCAGGTCGTGAATGTGGACTTTGCCCTCGACGCCCTCGGCGCCGTATTCGTCGCTGAGGCCGTGGCGATGGCCGGGCTTCACGCCGCCGCCAGCCATCCAGATGGTGAAGGCGCGATTGTTGTGATCGCGGCCATCGCTTTGACCGAAGGGCGTGCGGCCAAACTCACAGGCGAAGATGACGAGCGTGTCGTCGAGCAGTCCGCGCTGTTGCAAGTCGGTGAGCAGTCCGGCGATGGGTTTGTCCGTGGCGGCGCAACTGGTGGGGAGCAGGTTCTTGATGTCGAAATGATGATCCCACCCGCCTGTGCCGATCTCGATGTAGCGCACGCCGGCCTCGGCGAACTTGCGGGCAAAGAGACACTGGCGGCCAAAGTTGTCGGTCGCCGTGTCACCGATGCCGTAAAGCTTCAGCGTGTCGGCGGACTCGCGGCTGAGATCGAGCAGCGAGGGCACAGCGGCCTGCATGCGGAAGGCCATTTCATAGGAGTGGATGACGCCTTCGAGGTCGGGATTCACTTCGTCGAGAGCGAGCCGTCGTTGATTCGTTCGGCGCAGTAACTCAAGCTGTGCGCGCTGCTGAGCGGGCGTGAGATGCGTGGGCACGAGGTCTGGCACGGGGAGCGAGCCGGGCTTGTCCTTCGAGCCACCGGCACTGACCATCGTGGCCTGGTAAGCCGCAGGCAGGAAGGCGCTGCCGTGGTTGTTGCCACCGAACTGTCGCAGCGAGTTCATGGCGATGTAGCCCGGCAGATCCTGTGTTTCGGAGCCGAGACCGTAGAGCGTCCAGGCACCGACCGATGGCCGCGCCTGTGACGCGATGCCGGTATGGAAAAACGGCACGGCGGTCTCGTGTGCCTGCTGATCGGTATGCATCGCGCTGAGGACGCAGAGCTTGTCCACATGCGGCGCCACGTTGGGATACAGCTCGCTGACCCAGTGGCCGCTCTGACCGTATTGACCGAACTGCCACATGCTGCCCATCAACTTTGATGTGCCTTTGGTGCCAAAGGGTTTGCCAGCATCAGCGGTGAGCTTGGGCTTGTAATCAAAGGTGTCCACATGCGA
>JANPIW010000602.1:0-12203 GCA_031425215.1 Verrucomicrobiaceae bacterium | reverse complement strand
CGTGGTGCTGCCGCTGCATCACGTCGGCGGTTTCGCGATTCATGCTCGCGGGTTTTTATCGGGATCGGAGGTCGTGAGCATCACGGGCAAATGGGACGCGGCTGAGTTCGCGGCACGGTGCTCCGCGCATTCCATCTCGCTCACCTCGCTCGTGCCGACGCAGCTTTTTGATCTGGTGTCGCTGAATCTTCCGTCGCCACCTTCATTGCGCGCTGTCATCATCGGTGGTGGTGCGCTTGCGCCTGATCTGCGCGAGCGCGCGCTTGCATTGGGCTGGCCGGTTTTTGCAAGTTACGGGATGACCGAGGCGGCTTCGCAGATCGCCACGCAATCTCTGGATGCAATGGAGGTGCTGCCACTCTGGCAGGTGACGACCGATGAAAACAATATCCTCACCATCCGTGGCGAGGCGCTGGCGAAAGGCTACGCATCACGTGCTGCGAATGGCGCCTGGAGCTGGCAGCCCATTGATTCTTTGGCCGGACTCATCACGCGTGACCGCGTCCGCCTCTGGCGGCATGGCACGCGGAGTTACATCGAGTTTCTCGGTCGTGATGCGTCATTCGTGAAGATTCTCGGCGAGCTGGTCAATGTGGATGCGCTCCAACGCCGTTGTCCTGCCCGTGCTGTCGTTGTTCCCCTGCCGGATGAGAGGCGCGAGACGAGACTCGTGCTTGCTGTCGAAAAAAGCGCTGATGCCGCGGCGAGTATGCTTGAAGCGATTAACAACGGCGCGGCTCCCTTTGAAAAAGTGGATGCCGTCATTGAGATCGACGCGATCCCGCGCACGAACATCGGCAAGGTGGACATGGCGAGGCTCAAGACCTTGCTGCAACAACGATAGGCCCGCGCATCGCGCTCGTATCTGATCACTCCATGATCACCAAACACCTTCTCCCCGTCGCTGCCCTCGCGCTCGCTTTTTCCTCAAACGTCATCGCGCAAACTGAAAAACCACCTGCGAAGAAAGCTCCGGCAAAAGCACCCGCAAAGCCCGCTGTCCCGGCAGTCAAACCGACAATGGAGAACGTGCCGTATGGCACTCATGCGCGTCATGTGCTGGATTTCTACAAGGCCGAGTCCGCCAAACCCACACCTCTGCTCTTTTACATTCACGGCGGTGGCTGGATGGGCGGCGACAATGCCAGGCTTGATGTGAAGCCTTATCTCGCGGCTGGCATTTCCGTCGTATCGATCAACTATCGCTTCATCCCGCAGGCCGAGGCTGACAAGGTCGTGCCGCCCGTGAAAGGCCCGCTCAGTGACGCGGCGCGCGCTCTGCAATTCGTGCGTAGCAAGGCGGCGGAGTGGAACATCGACAAGGAACGGATCGGAGCGTCCGGTGGCAGCGCGGGCGCTTGCTCCAGCCTGTGGCTCGCGTTTCACGACGACATGGCTGATCCGGAAAGCAGTGATCCCATCGCGCGCGAATCCACGCGGCTCTGGTGCGCGGCGGTGAATGGCGCGCAGACCACGCTCGATCCCGCGCAGATGAAGGAGTGGACGCCGAACAGCAAATACGGCGGCCATGCGTTTGGCTTCAAAGGTGATCCGACGAAGAAGCTCTCGCAGTTCGACGAGTTCCTCGCCAAGCGCGACACCATCCTGCCTTGGATCGCTGAGTACTCACCGTATGCGCTCGTGACGAAAGATGATCCGCCCATTTACCTCGGTTACGGCCCACCACCCGCCGTCGGCCAGGAGCAGAAGGATCCCACGCACACCGCAAACTTCGGCTTGAAGCTCCAGGAGCATTGCAAAGCCAATGGCGTGGAATGCATTCTTTACTACCAAGGCGCGACGGGTGTGAAGCACGCGACAGCGCAGGCTTATCTGATCGAGAAACTGAAGGCTCCGAAAGCATAATTCCAAGGCTCAAGGAGCAACGGCTTGCCCTCTCACTCCTCGTGTTGACGGGCGGGCGCGACGCGTGACTGTCGCGCACTCGATGAGCGCGGATTTATTCGGATCAAACCCTGCCACAGACACCGGCACGCCCGCCAGCGCGCCGCTGGCCGCGCGTATGAGGCCGCGCTCGCTGGATGAGTACGCTGGGCAAAAGCACATCCTCGGGGAAGGAAAACTGCTGCGCCGCGTGGTGGAGTCGGACCGGTTTTCATCGCTTATTTTCTATGGGCCGCCCGGCGTGGGCAAAACCACGCTCGCGCACATCATCTCGCAGGAGACGAAATCGCGCTTCGTCATCCACAGCGGCGTGGAAAGCAATGTGTCGGACATCCGCAAGGAAGCCGAGGCCGCCGCCCTGCAACTCAAGCTCGACGGACGCACCACGATTCTTTTCGTCGATGAGATTCACCGCTTCAACAAAGCGCAGCAGGATGTGCTTCTGCCGCATCTCGAGCGCGGCACCCTGCGCTTCATCGGCGCCACAACGCACAACCCCTTCTTTTATGTGAACAGCCCGCTCGTGAGCCGCTCGCAGGTCTTCACGCTTGAGCCACTGAGCATCGAGGATTTGGAACTCCTCATCGCCCGGGCCGCTGCGGATACGGAACGCGGTCTCGGCAAAATGTTTGTGCAGATCACACCCGAGGCGCGGCGGCACTTGGCGACTGTGGCGGACGGCGACGCGCGCAAGTGCCTCAACGCGATGGAGCTGGCCGCGCTGAGCACGCCGATGAACGCGGACGGCCATGTGGTCATCACGCTCACCTCCGCCGAGGAGAGCGTGCAGAGAAAAACCATCGTCTATGATGGCGATGGCGACGCGCACTACGACACCATCAGCGCCTTCATCAAATCCATGCGCGCCAGCGATCCCGACGCGGCGATCTACTGGCTGGCAAAGATGCTCTACGCCGGAGAGGACCTGCGCTTCATCTCACGGCGCATCGTCATCGCCGCGAGCGAGGACGTGGGCATGGCGGACAGCAATGCGCTGCGCGTGGCCGTGGCCGCGCAGCAGGCGGTGGAGTTCATCGGCATGCCCGAGGCGCGCATCATCCTCGCCCACGCCACCATTTATGTGGCCACAGCGCCCAAGTCCAACCGCGCCTACCTCGCCATCGACGCCGCGCTCGAAGACGTGAAACACGGCCGCACCCTGCCCGTGCCCAAGCATCTGCGCGACGGGCATTACAAAGGAGCAAAAACCTTCGGCAGCGGCGAGGGCTACCAATACCCGCACGATTTTGAAGGAGGCTTCGTGTCCCAGCGCTGCCTGCCTGCCGGCGAAGGTCGTGTCTATTATGATCCGACCACACACGGACTGGAAGCGCGGATCAAAGAGAGGCTTGATCGCTTTCGCGAGCAATTCGCTCGCGGTGTGGGCGACCCGCCCTCACGAGCGGACTGAGGGCGAGTCGCCCTCAGTACCGACGCTCGCACGCAGTACGGCGAAGGCCCGCGACGTTTTCACGCTGCGGGCCTTCATTGGTTGCGGGGAGAGGATTTGAACCTCTGACCTTCAGGTTATGAGCCTGACGAGCTACCGGGCTGCTCCACCCCGCGGTTTGGATTGGGCGGCCACAGTGTACCCGCGCGTCGAATAGGCAAGACGTATTTGCCCTAGCAGGCGCTTTCTTTGCATCACACCATGCCGATCAGCCCGCGCAGCAGGTAGCTGGCAAGGATCGCGCCTTTGCGCAACGGATGCAGACGCTCGCGACGCGCAAAGACTTGGAAGCCGTTGCGGCGGAGCTTCTCCAATATCTCGCTGTACACCTGCGCCATCATCTCGGCGGCGATCATGTTGCGGCGCTCGGCTCTCGGGAGCTGTGAGGCGGCGAGGTCGAAGTAGCGGCGGGCGTGCTGGTAGAAAGTGTCCATCAAGCGCAGAAACGCCTCGTTGCTTTGGCCAGCGAGGATTTGCTCCTCGGTCACGCCGTGCGCGCGGAGGTCTTCGAGTGGAAGATAGATGCGCCGCGTGTCGCGCGCGTCCTGGCCCACATCGCGCAGGATGTTGGTGAGCTGGAGCGCGTAGCCGAGATTCACGGCGTAGTCGTGGCACGCCGGATCGCGGTGGCCGAAGATGTGAATGCTCACGAGGCCGACGACGGATGCCACCTTGTAGCAGTAGCCGAGCAGATCGGGCAGCGTCTCGTAGCGGTCGCGCGTGAGATCGGATGCCACGCCGTCGATGATCTCGATGAGCAGCGCGGGATCAAAGCCGTACTTTGCCGCGAGCGGGATCGTTTCCGCGAGCAAGGGGTGCAACGTGCCATCACCACGCATGATGGCTGCCTTCCATGCGTCCAGCTCGCGCTGCCGTTCAGCTACAGGCGCTTCGGGATCATCCGCGATGTCATCCACGATGCGGCAGAATGCGTAGAATGAAATCATGTCGTTCTTCCGCTCGCGTGGCAGACACGCGAGGGCGAAAGCGAGGTTCGAGCGGCTTTGCCGCGCGATGTGCTTGGATGAAAGTGTGGCGGCGGGCGCGGACATGAATCAGGAGTCGGACTCGGGCGGCGCATCCGTATCGCGGAATCCGCCACGGTAAAGGAGCAGCAGCGCGGTGATGAGCAGCCAGCCTTGCAGCGCGCCGAGAATGATCACACGTGCCATCATGTCCGCCGCTGGCAGGAAAGACGAAATCGCGGCGACCATGAAATGGCCAAGCGCGATCATGACTGTGGCAGTGAGGGTGAAACCGATCATGGATGCGCCGCACCGCCACAAGGCACGCAACGCGGCGCCACCCGCCGCGATGAATGATCCGCGCGTCACCGCCACGGCAAGCGGCAGCGGACTGAACACGAGCAAAAACTCCATGAGCAGCGACCACGGAAGCAGCCGCCGCGATTCCGCCTGCCAGGCAAGCAGCGCCGACCACAGCACACTGAAGAGCGCGAGGAGCAACACGCTCCGCCAGCGCGCGAAGCATTCGTCCAGCGCCGTTCGCGTGTCAGTGGCCGGATCCGGGTCCGTCGGACGCTCCCACTGAATGACCAGACGGCAGAGCCACACCTGGAAACCTCCTGCGGCGATGCTTCCAAAAACCAGGCGCGCCGTCGTTGCCAGCATGTCCGGAGCCTCATCATCCGCACCGCGCATCGCCAGCAAGCTCATCACTGACCACGCCAGAGACAGCACCGCGAGAGCGATGAGAATGCCTTTTTCCTCCATGCGCAATCGAGCGTCCTGATAGCGATACGGATGACGCATCAGCCGCACCGCGAGCATCACCGCCCACACCGGCAGCAGCAGCGCCACGGGCCATGGCGCAAACGGCTGATGAAACAGCAGCGCGATTTTTTCCACTGCGACGCGCATCACACCGAGCGCGCCCATCCCATCCTCCGTGCGCGCTCCCGCGAGCTGATGAGCACCCATGGCCGCCAGCATGATGACGAGCGGCAGCCGCTGGATGCGCAGAAAATCCACCGCGTCCGAGAAGTGCCGCCGCAGCGGATGCCACGCCAGATGCAGCCACACCCCGAGCACCACTCCTCCGAAGCAAAGCACCGTGAGCAGCCAGGGCGGGAGTTCTTTGAGCAGTGCCATCGTGCGAGCTAATCCAGCCAGTTTTCCACGCGCAGGCCTGGGATGAAATCAAAGTGCTCGAGGTTGCGAGTCAGAAGTGTGGCATCGTGCGCGAGGCAGATGGCGGCAATTTTGAGGTCCATGGTTCCAGCTTGTTTGAATTTCCGCTTCAGGGATTCAAAATGCGCCGCCGCCTCTTCGTCGAATGGCAGCAGCTCGAACTTTTGAAAAGCGAGAATGGTTTTTTGAAAGCTGGCATATACCTGGACTTGATCCCGTCCTGCGGTCTTGCTGTTAATGAGGGCGATCCAGCCACCCACTGCCTCATGCACGGTTACGATGCTGAGAAACACATCCGCATCTCGTTCCACGACCCTGCTCTGGAGATTGGCAGCCAGCGGAGTTGCCTCTGCCACCTCGCGAAAGTGATTCGTGTCGAGCACCACAAACATGCCGTCACCTCTCCTGCTAATTGGCTTTCTCTCGCATTTCAGCGCCGAGTCTCATCGCCTCACGAAACAGTTCGTCGTCTTTGGCAAAACCGACGGCTTCACGCCAGGCTCCCTTGGCCGTCGATTTAATTCCGGGCCTCGACTCCAATTTTTCAACGCGCTGCTGCAACTCCGCAAGCTTCTGCTCGATCATCTTCGTGCTCATGAACGAGGATGCCATGACGCGTCCAGCTTCGCAACCTGGGTTTCCGCATCGCGGCTCACGCGGGTGATGCCGTGGAAACATGTTGCGCACTTCGCGCGTTCTCGTTCCTCTTCCGCCACTCAATCTCGAACCATGAAACACACCGCCACCGCTCTCGCCGTTTTCCTCGCTGCATCGAATATCCTCGCCGGAAACTGGCCGCAATGGCGCGGGCCGAACCAGGACGGATCGAGTGATGAAAAAAATCTGCCGGAGAAATTCTCGAAGACTGAAAGCGTGCGCTGGGCGGCTGATTTGCCGAGCGGCTCCGCATCCACGCCGGCAGTATGGGGCGAAAGTGTTTTCATCACGGCCATCGACGAGGCGCAGCAGGCGCTGCTCGGACTTTGCATCGATGCGACGACGGGCAAGGAGCGCTGGCGCAAGACGATCTCGACGGGCCAGATCCGCTGGGACAGCAACAGCAATCTGGCCTCGCCCTCGCCGGTGACGGATGGCGCTCACGTCTGGTTTTTCTATGCGACAGGCGATCTGGCCTGCTTTGATTTCGCGGGAAAAGAAGTGTGGAAGCGCAACGTGTGCGAGAAGCACGGGATGTTTGGCACGCAGTGGACGTACTCCAGCAGCGCGGTCCTCGATGGCGGGAAGCTTTACATCCAGGTGCTGCAACGCGACGAGGCTTTTGAATTCAAAGGCGTGTTCAAAGGAAACAAGGACGGCGACCACGCGAGCTACATCCTCGCGCTCGATCCGGCCACGGGCAAAGATGTGTGGAAGCACATCCGGCCGAGCGCCGCGCAGGTGGAGTCTCTCGAATCATTCAGCACGCCGGTTTTCACGACGCACGGCGGCAAGCGGCTCATGCTCATCTCGGGCGGTGACACGCTGAGCATCCACGACGCGGCCAGCGGCGCGGAGCAGGCACGCATGGCAACGTGGAATCTGGCGGGAGAAACGTACAACAAATTCTTCCGCCTCGTGCCCTCGCCCGTCGTCGGCGATGGCATCGCGCTGGTGTGCGCGCCGAAGAACTCGCCCGTGTTTGCCATGTCGCTCGACAGCAAGGGCGAGGTGAAGCCGGTGTGGCAGACGGAGCCGAAGGGCGTCACCTCCGATGTCTCCACGCCAGTGTTTTACGCCGGACATTTTTTCGTGCTCGACAGCGGCAAGCGCATCCTCTCGTGCCTCGACCCGAAGACCGGCGCGGTGAAATGGAGCGGCGAGCTGGGCGGCAAGGCCAAGATCGAGTCCTCACCCGTCGCCGCCGACGGCAAAATTTACATGACCGACTTCTGGGGCCAGGTCTATGTCGTGAAAGCCAGCACGGAAAAACTCGAAATGCTCAGCGTCGCCGACCTGGGCAACGGCTCAAAGATGAGCGGCAATGACGGCAGCGTCCGCGCCTCCATCGCCATCGCCAACAGCGCGCTCTTCATCCGTGTGCAGGACAAGCTTTACTGCGTGTCGAAATGAAGCTCACAACCTCCAGCCCCGAGACAGCCACGCTGCTCATTCATTGCCCGGACAAGGCGGGCCTCGTGCATGACGTGACTGGCTTCGTCTTCGAGCATGGCGGCAACATTGTCGATCTCCAGCAGCACATCGACGCGGGCAAGGACGAGCTTTTTATGCGTGTGGAGTGGTCGCTGGAGAAATTCTCACTCAAGCGCGATGACATCAGGCCGCGCTTTGCGCAGCTCGGCAAGCGGCACAAGATGTGGTGGAAGCTCAGCTTCTCCTCGCAGCGGCAGCGCGTGGCGGTCTTTGTCTCACACGAGAACCACTGTCTCTACGATCTGCTGGCGCGGCACGAGGCTGGAGAGCTGCCCGTCGATATCCCGCTCATCATATCCAATCACGAGACGCTGCGCCCGGCGGCGGAGCGCTTTGGCATTCCGTTTCACGCCTTCAAGATCGACAAGCGCACGAAGCTTCATCAGGAATCGAAACAAATAAAACTGCTGCGCCAGCACAAGATCGAGACCGTGGTGCTCGCGCGCTACATGCAGATCATCAGCCCGGCGTTCATCGACCAGTTCTCCAATCGCATCCTCAACATCCATCACAGCTTCCTGCCTGCGTTTGTCGGCGCAAAGCCGTATCTACAGGCATACGACCGCGGCGTGAAGCTCATCGGCGCCACCAGCCACTATGTCACCGCCGATCTCGATCAGGGTCCCATCATCCATCAGGACGTGATGCGCGTGTCACACGATGACACCGTCACCGATCTCATCCGCCTCGGGCGCGATCTGGAAAAAACCGTGCTGGCCAAGGCGCTCTGGTGGCATGTGAGGGAGAAGGTGCTCGTGTATGAGAACCGCACCGTGGTCTTTGCGTGAACAACGACATTGCATCCTTCTCCTTGCCGACAACCATCCCGCCACTCTCATGAAGCTCCTCATCACCTCGCTCATCCTCGCAGTCACCATCTCCAACGCCGCTGACTGGACCATCTCCACCTTCGCCGGCACGGGCACGGCCGGCTTCAGCGGCGATGGCGGGCCGGCCACGGCGGCGCAGATCGACAATCCCTTCGGCGTCGTGCGCGGGCCTGACGGCAATATTTACTTTTGCGAGTACACCGGCCAGCGCATCCGCATGATCACTGCCGATGGACAAGCGCGCACTGTCGCTGGTTCGGGGAAAAAAGGCTACAGCGGCGATGGCGGCCCAGCGACTGAGGCGACGTTTAATCTGCCGCACGAAATCCGCTTCGACAAAGACGGGAACTACTTCATCGCCGACATGACCAATCACGCCATTCGCCGCGTGGATGCGAAGACGGGCATCATCACAACCTTCGCTGGCAACGGCACCGCAGGCTACAGCGGCGATGGCGGCCCTGCGGACAAAGCGCAGCTCAAGCAACCGCACAGCATCCAGTTCGGCGCTGACGGCAGCCTCTACATTTGCGACATCGGCAACCATGCCATCCGCCGCGTGGATATGAAAACCGGCGTCATCTCCACCTTTGCAGGCACCGGCAAACCCGGTGTCACGCCCGATGGCGCGAAGATCGCCGGCACGCCGCTTAAAGGCCCGCGCTCACTTGATGTCGATGCAGCGGGCAATCTATGGCTGGCGACGCGCGAGGGGAATCAGGTTTTCAAACTCGATCTCAAAGCAGGGACGATCCATCACATCGCAGGCACCGGCGCGAAAGGCTTCACCGGACACGGAGGCCCGGCAAAGGAGGCCACGCTCAGCGGACCGAAAGGCATCGCCGTCGGCGCGGACGGCAACGTGTGGCTGGCTGATTGCGAGAGCCACAGCATCCGCATGATCGACATGAAGAGCGGCAAGCTCGAACTCATCGCCGGCACCGGTCAGAAGGGCAACGGAGGTGACGGCGATCCCCTCGCCTGCCAGATGGCCCGCCCGCATGGTGTTTTCGTCGATAAAGACGGCTCCGTCTTTATCGGCGACAGCGAGGCGCATCGGGTGCGTGTGCTGAGGAAAAAGTGAGCTGCAACCGAGACATGCCCGGATTTGAAAAACCTCTTCATCCGTCTCTCAAAGTCCGAGGAAATGCTGGATGCTACCAGGTGAGTGCCATGGCTATTTTCCACCCGTGACCTTCATCGCCAGCTCCACGAGCCTGCCCATTTCTGTCGCGGCATTGAAGGTCTCGCGCAGCTTCAGACTCGCGGCACGCTTCGCCGCGATGTCGTCATCGCCCACGCTGTTGAGCATTCGCGCCATCGTGGCGGGCGTGAAATCCTCCGCCACCCAGCCGATGCCATTTTCCTTCGTGATGCGCGCCATGTTCACCGATGGGGCGATGGCGATGGCGAGGCCCGCGCCCATGAAGTCGAAGAACTTGTTCGGCATCGCATGCAGGTCGTTAAAGGTGATGGGCGGCAAAATGTACACGCCGATGTCGAAGCGCGAGATGGCTGCGGCGATCTCACCGGGTTTCACGGCGTTTTCAAAAACCACGCGGCCCGGCGCCTCGCTCTCCGCGATGCGGCGCAGCTCGGTGATGTAGTCGGCATCGCCCGTGAGCATGAAGTGCAATACAAAGCGCGCGTCGAGGCTCTTCATCATCTCGATCATCAACTCCGTCTTGCGCGTGCGGATGGCCGCGCCGTGGTGGATGAGATGAATCTTCCCATCGGCTGGCGGGTGCGGCGGCAGCGCCACCAACTCCGGCGCGTTGCGCACGACGATGGGGCGCTTCATGCGGAACTCCTTCGTCATCGGCTCCACGAAACTGTCCGCCACCGTGACTGTGCCGTGCGCGTAACGCGCAAAGTGTTTGAGCGTGCCAGTGACAAACGGTTTTCTCTCCCAAACCCAATGCGCGCCGCCCTCGGCCTCGCGCGTGGGATACTCGTGCAGGTCGAGGATGAGCTTGCATGAGCGATTCGTTTTCAGCGCGGCGATGCCCGCGGGCAGCGCGTCCACATCATTGCAGTGGATGAGCCGGAAGCGGCGGCTCTGGGCAAGGTGGAAGCCGTAACGCATCCACGGGATGCTCTGCGCGTAGGCGTTCACGCCCCATTTGCAAAAGCGCGCCATCTGCGCAAACACGCGGAGGCGGAAATCCGGAAATGAAAAGTACGAGCCTTTGCGATCCATCTCAAACCACTCCACATCCGGCGCGTCCGGCCCGGTGAACGGATTCTCACCAAAGCCGGCGACCGTGACACGAAAGTGCGGCGCATAAAAACGCACCTGCCGCAGCACACGCGCATCCCGCGCCGTGGGACTGTAGGCAAGGACAAGGAGCCGGGGCTTGGCGGTATCACTCATGAGGGGAGAAGGAAGGCGCAGAACAAAACGGCGGATTCCTTCGGACAAGGCAGCCGTGTTGTCCACCTCCCAAACAGTGATGCGACAGGCTGGTGGTCAATTCAGCAGGCAGCGCGATCACTGCTGCTTCGTCACTTTGAGCCGGAGGAATTCGAGCGCTACGCCTGATGTCCCTACAGGTGTCGTCGATCTCACGACAATAGTCTCGAAACCTGCGCCGGGTCCGGGCGTGACGGATTGCTGGATGACACCGCTGGTGGACCAGCCTCCGCCTGACGCGGACACATTGGTCGAGCGCTCGACGGCGAATGTGATGTCACTCGGGAGATTCACTCCTGCCTGTCGCACATAGGTGAGGGCGAGGTACTTCACGCCGAAGACATCCATGATGCAGACGGACGGCATGAGATCGGCGTCTGATGCGAGCGGATCCATGCCGAGGGCGTATTCCATTCCGTTGACCGCGCCATCGTTGTCGGGATCGGCGTTGAAGTCGCTCGGGGTGCCGGTCAATGACCACGCGGACTGCCAGACAGGATAGGTGAGAACGGTGGGTTGGAAGTCGTCGAGCACGAGGTTGTTGTTGCTGCCGTAGGTGACTTTGAAGCTGCCCTGGCCGTTCGTCGTGGCGACGCGGTTGCCGGTGAGATTGCCGACGGTGCCGGTGATGGGCGAGGTGGCGGTGACGAGCGTGAGCAGATCGCTGGTGGCGAGTGTGCGCAGCGCGAAGCCCATGGTCACAAGCAGATTGCCATTGAAGGCCACGGTGCCGGCGACGTTGAGGAAATCGTAGCCCGTGCCCTGCGCGAAACTGAGCAGGTCCATCTTGAGCATCGAGCCTGTCTGCAAATCAAGACCGCCACTTGCGATGGTCATCGTGGCTGCGGCGCCGATGTCGCCAGGGAGCAAGGAGCCGCCGGACTGCGCGACAACGTTGCCGGTGAAGGTGCCGCCGGTGTGGCCGATGAGATTGCCGCCGTTCTCCGCGAGGATCATCGGGCCGGTGAATGAGGCTGGCGATGAAGGTCCGCCGAGCAACGCCATGTCTTGACCCAAGCCAACGATGTTGTTACCGCCCATCGCAACAACATTCCCGCCGCCGTTCGCGATGATGTTGCCGCCTCCATTGGCGATGATGTTACCGCCACCATTGGCGATTACATTGCCACCGCCGTTTGCGATGATTGAGCCAGCATTGGTTCCCACGATATTGCCGCCACCATTGGCGATCACATTGCCACCGCCGTTTGCGATGATTGCGCCAGCATTGGTTCCCACGATATTGCCGCCACCATTGGCGATCACATTGCCACCGCCGTTTGCGATGATTGCGCCAGCATTGG
>JANPIW010000601.1:0-2578 GCA_031425215.1 Verrucomicrobiaceae bacterium | reverse complement strand
CATCGACATCGCGCTGCGCCCTGTGTACGTCTCCGTGGGCAGCGTGGTGTTCCGCGACGCGGACAATGACAACACTTATGACTCGGGCGAGGGCGTGGGCGGCGTGCGCGTCGATCTTTTCAACAGCAGCGGCATCTTCGTGACGAGCACGACGACGTCGAACTTCTTCAAGGGAATGTACAGCTTCAGCGGCCTCGCACCGGGTGGTTATTATGTGCGCATCCCGGCGGGCGAGTTCGCGGTGGGCAAGCCGCTCTACAACACGATCTCCATCTCGCCCGCGATCCCGGTGGATGACACGCAGGATGACACTGCTGCGACGGGCGACAGCGGCATCGACAACATCCTGCCTGCGATCAACGGCATCTCCAGCGCGCTCATCATGCTGAGCAACGACGGCGAGACGACGACGGAGGCGGGAGCTTATGCGGCGCAGGACGATGCTGA
Source organism: Verrucomicrobiaceae bacterium (assembly GCA_031425215.1). Lineage (GTDB taxonomy): Bacteria > Verrucomicrobiota > Verrucomicrobiia > Verrucomicrobiales > Verrucomicrobiaceae > JANPIW01. Next base: position 2,131 of record JANPIW010000601.1, on the reverse strand, counting down.
TGACAACAACGGCGACATGACGGTGGACTTCGGATTCAAGACCGCGCCGCTGCCCGCAGTGGGATGCGTGCTGGTGACGAGCTTCACGGACAACACGGTGCGCACCTTCAGCCTCACGGGCACATCGCTCGGCCAGCTCGACGGTGCGAGCGCGGGCCTCAACGGGCCGCACGGTCTCGTGGCCGGCCCTGACATGAATGTGTATGTCACGAGCACCGGCCTGAATGGAGCGGGTGGAGTGAGCAGCACCGTTGCACGTCTCAATCCAATGACGGGCGGCTTTGTCGATCACTTCTTCCCGTCGGGGACCAATGGTCTGGTCACCCCGTATGGCGTGGCCTGGAGTCTGGACGGCACTACTCTCAATGTGGTGGATGATACGATGGTGCGGCGCTTCGACACGAGCGGCGCTTATCAGGGATCTCATGGCACGCCGCTGCCTCCGCCCAGCTCCTGGACGACAGGCATGGCCGTGACCACCGGCCCAGACGGCTATCTCTACGTCGGCGACTCGTTGCGCAATCGCATCATTCGTTTGAATGCGACGACGGGCGCGATCATCGACGAGTTCATCACCGGCACGAATTCCAACGGCACCAGCGGCAGCATGACGGACATCGAATTCGGACCCGATGGCGACATATATGTGGCCTTTGACACCGGTGCCGTCGTGGATCGCTACAACTCCGCGACGGGAGCCTACGTCGGCCATTTCGTGAGCGCGAACGCAGCCGCTTACGGTACCTTCGGCGGATCGGACTGGGGACCGGATGGTCATCTCTATGTGGTGTCGCAGAGCCAGAACCGCGTGCTGAAATTCGACGGCACGACGGGCGCGTACATCAATGACTTCACCACGGCAGTGAACGCGCCTCGCGACATTCTTTTCTCCACGATGGACTGCCCGACCATGAGCGTGGGCAACTTGGTGTGGAACGATCTGAACAACAACGGCGCGAAGGACACGGGCGAACTGGGCATCAGCGGCGCGACGGTGCAGCTCTTCAGTCCAGGCGCGGACAACGCCATCGGCGGCAGCGGCGCGAACGCCGACACGCAAGTCGGTTCCACAGTGGTGACGGGTGTGTCCGGTGGTTACGGCTTCACGCATCTAATGCCGGGCAAGTATTTTGTGAAAGTGACGCCGCCCGCCAGCTATCCGCTCACCTCGGGTCTGCCGGACGCTGCGGACAACCAGCAGAACAATGACAACAACGGCGCGCAGCCCGGCGGCCTGGGCACGGCGCTGTTCAGCCCGGTGGTCACTCTTTCTCTCGCCGCAGAACCGACGGATGACGGCGATACGGATGTGAACACGGATTTCTCCATCGACTTCGGACTCTTCACTGGCGTGAACGTGGGCAATCTGGTGTGGGGCGACACGGACAACGATGGAGTGAAGGACGCCGGTGAGAACGGTGTCGGCAGCGTGGCCGTGAGCCTCATGACACCGGGCGCGGACAATGCACCTGGCGGCATCGGCGCGGACGCTGACACGGTGATCGCTTCAACGACGACGAACTCATCCGGCGTGTACGGCTTCACGGTTTATGTGAGCGGAAATTATTTCGTGCGCGTGACCGCCCCGGCTTTGACACCGCTGGCCAGCGCGGTGTTGACGACTGCGGACAACGGCGCGGACAATGACAACAACGGCGCGCAGCCGGGCGGCGTGGGCAATTTCGTCAACAGCATGGTCTTCACGCTCACCGCGGGCGGCGAGCCGGGAAGCACGGGATCGACGAACACGGAGAACACCATCGACGCGGGACTGCGGGCCTGTCCGGCGATCACAGTGTCGCCCGCAACGCTGGTGAACGCGGTGCAGTTCGCCTCCTACAGTCAGGCGCTCGCGGCAGCGGGCGGCTCGGCACCATACACTTACTCGATCACCTCTGGCAGCCTGCCCACGGGCATGAGCCTGAGTGTGGGCGGCCTGATCAGCGGCACGCCGACCAGCGTGGCTGGCACATACAATTTCACGGCGCAGGCGCGCGACAGTCTCGGTTGCACCGGCACGCGCGCATACTCGCTCATCCTCGACTGCCCGCCGATCACGATCACGCCGGCCACGCTCGGTTCCGCGACGCAATACTCGGCTTACAGCCAGACGTTCAGCGCGAGCGGCGCC
>JANPIW010000600.1:0-9181 GCA_031425215.1 Verrucomicrobiaceae bacterium | reverse complement strand
TTGTAAGTGCCAACTGGCTTGCCGCCCACATTGCCTGTCTGCACGGTCGGCGGAATGAAAGCACCTGTGGGCAAATGAAACGCCCAAGCAGGACCAGCGTGCGTGCCATTGTAGTTCGACGGTGCGTTGATGCCGTGCATGGCCCCTTTGTAGGGATAGCCAGCGTTGTCGCCCCAGTGTGGCAGCGAGAGCGCGTGACCAAGCTCATGATTGAGGATGCCGATATCGGTGCCGCTGCCCACTCCGGCGAATCCACCTGCCTGACCACCCGCGAAGGCATTGTAAACATTCAGATAATACAGACTCCAGCGCCCCGAGCGTCCCGCAGCGCGCTTCAGCGCTCCATTCCACGCCAAGGCCGCCGACTGCTCGCCATCGAAGGAAAGGCCCGTCTGCGCTTGATATTCTGCCTTCGATTTGATCCTCGCCGCTTTCGTTCCGACGTCTTCGCGAGGCGGAATGACCAGTTCTGGGAAAACGATGTGCCCCAGGCGTCTGACTTCCAAGTCTGCCACTGGCCACTTCGCTTCGAGTTCAGTAAAAGTACCCGTGGGGTAGTTGCCGTTCGTGTCCGCGAAATACTGCACGTCAAACATCGTCATGATGACCTTCGTGGGCGCACCGACTTTCATGTCCGTCACCGTGCTGGTGACAGCGCCCACATTCACCGTCACTTGCAGGCCCGTTTTCACCCACGCGGCAGGCAGGATGCCGGTGAAGGTGTTCGCATACGAATGCTGCACCACGCCCAGACCATCGGGAATCGAAGCCGGCAGCGTCGCAGGCCCGGTGAGCGTCACAGTGTGGAACAGGCCGCCCAGGCTCAACGTGGCGAAAACGGAGGGCGAGGCAGGCGTGGCCGGGTCCGTCACATGCACCTTGATCAAAGCATCGCGACTTCCCACCAGACCGAAATAAGGATTGTCCGGCTTCAACACATGAGTCTGTCCGAAGTAGATCGCATCAATCGACACAGCCCGCGCCGAGATCGTCGCCAGTGCCAGGGTCAATAGGAGGAGTGATTTCATCGCGACCATCATGCCGAATAACAGCCCCGCCCGGCAATGCAATTGCCGTTTGCCGCCTGGCCGGATAAAGGCCAGGTTTGCACCCGTGAGCACTCCGAGCTTCATGACCATCTCCGAACAGATCGCCGAGTATCTGCGGACTGAAATCCTGCGCGGGCGCTGGAGCGGCTCACTGCCGGGCAAGCATCAGCTCGCCAATGAATTGGGCGTGAACAACAAAACCGTCGAGGTGGCGCTGCGGCAGCTTGAGAAAGCCGGGATCATCGCCTCGAAGGGGGCGGGTCGCCGCCGCACGATTCCGCCACAGAGCGGCAGTGAGATCAAGGGCCTGCGCATCGCCTTCCTGCTCAATGAAGGAGAGCTTGACTTGCAGACCGCCTATCACGCCGAGCTGCACCATGCTCTGACCGAGGCAGGCCATACCATGCTGTATGCCCCTAAGTCACTGGTGGAGCTGCGCTTTGATCCGAAGCGAGTCGCCACGCTCGTGCGCCAAACTCATGCGGATGCGTGGATCGTCAGTGCAGGCTCTCGCGGCATCCTCGAGTGGTTCTCCGCCCAGCCCGCGCCTGCGCTGGCCATGTTCGGCCATCGCATCGGTGTCCGCATCGCCTCTGTCGGCCCCAATAAGGAGGCCGCCTTTGCCGATGCCACCCAGCATCTCATTGACCTCGGTCATCAGCGCATCGCTCTTCTTTGTCGCCGCCTGCGCCGAGTGCCCCAACCCGGAGCAAGCGAAACCGCCTTCCTCGACACGCTGCAAGCTCATGGCATCAGCGTGAGCGACTACAATATGCCGGACTGGGATGACACTCCAGGCGACTTTCGGCGCTGTCTCGAAGCCCTCTTTTGCATCACCCCGCCCACCGCGCTGATCATTGAGGAAGCGTCCTACTATGTCGCCGTGTTGCAGTTTTTGGCGCACCAAGGCATCCGCATACCGGCGGATGTCTCCCTCGTCTGCACGGACGACGATCCCACCTTCGCCCACTGCCAGCCGCCCGTCGCCTGCATCGCATGGGACAGCCGCCCCATCGTGCGTCGCATCGTCACCTGGGCCGCCAACGTCAGCCGAGGCAAGCCCGACCTCCGCCTCACGAACACACCCGCCAAGTTTATTCCCGGTGGCACCATCGGCCCCGTTGGCAAGCCCCGGCGGAGGTAGCGAAGCGAGCACTCTGAGGAAAATCAAAAAACTTTGTCACAACTTTCCGCCGCTTCCCAAAAGCATGGTGACGGCGCGAACCGGGCCTCTGCCCGCCAGCGCCTGAACAAACAACTCATCAAACTCATCAACAAATATGAAACTCAGCACACTCAGCATCAAGACCCTCGGCATCCTCGCGATCGCCACAGGTCTCTCCACCTCCGCCATGGCCGACAACGCCGAGGCCGCAGACAAGGCCTTCGAAATGGCGGAAAAGTACACCGGCATGGGCTTCTACATGGCCCCGTCGAAAGAAGGCAAAGCCGGATTCGGCGTCACCCTTGAATTCGAAATCCCCGTCAACCGCGGTCTCGACTACGTCTTCATCCTCGCTGGCGACAAGTATTGCCAGGACGTCGATGTGTGGATCGAGGCTGAGGAAACCGGCAACACCATCGTGAAGGACACGCGCAAAGTCAGCAACGGTCTCGCAGGTGTCCGCTGGCGCTCAGATTACAACGGCGTCGTCAACGTCGTTGTCCACTTCGCCCGCGTCTCCAGCCGCTGCTCATGGGCCGCCGTCGTCGGTCGTCGTGGCACGCCGAACGCCGTGCCAGATGCCAGCGACCGCAACACCTCCCCTGGAATTCCTGAACGCATCGACGCTGGCGCAGGCCAGGCTGGTGCGGTGAAGCAGGAAAACTAATCCGTGACCGCGCAACTGAACTCATCAGTCACGCAATCGTCATCAACACTTCACACTTACCATTATGAAAACGAAACACATCCTGTTCATGGCCGGCACCCTCGTGGTGCTGGCCAGTTGCACCCACGAGACGGTCGTCTATCGCCCAAAACCAGCGCCGGAGGTGAGAACCGTTTATCGCACCCGCACCGTCCAGCCATCCGCCACACTGCCCGGCCAGGCCAGCCGCATCGCCGAACCCGGCGCCGCGTCCTCGTTCCGCGCCACCAATGAATAGTCCGGCATCCGGCTTTTCACTTGCAACCAGCAACTCAGAAACCAAGTATGCAACTCTCTATGAAAAACAAAGTCACACTGCTTCTCGCCATCATCGCGGCGCTCGGCCTCTCCAACTGCACCACCACCACACGCGTCGTCGAGGTCACACCCGTGCCCGTCGTGAAACCCAAGCCCAAGGTGGTGTACAAGCCCGCGCCGAAGCCCCCCACGACGCCGGACAAGTTCAAAGTCGTCAATCAGTATGACGAGGCTGCTCGCTAAGCGTCACGGCGCTTGAAACCCCTGGCATCAGCGTCACCAATCAAAACCTGCGGGGCCATTGCGCTCCGCAGGTTTTTTATTTTCAGTCTCTCATCGCCGCCATGGTCACTGCCGGGAAGAGGCGGCCACAAAGTTTTCGCTTCAAGAAATGTGGCAGCGGCTTGAGCAGCAGCTCGACTCCATCCACCAGCAGATTGAACGCAGCGCTTTTGCGCACACGGCCCATGCGGTAGGCCCAGCTTTTTGCAAAACCATGCGCTCGCAGCGTGCGGCGCATCTCATGATGCGTCCACTCCTGGAAGTGAAAGCAGTCGAGCGTGTTCGAGAACTCCCGCGAGATGTCGTGCGGTCCGGAATAACGATGCGGCGTGTCGAACACATACACACCGCCCGGCTTCAGCAGCCTGCGCACCATTTCAAAATGCGGCCCCACGTCGTCGGGATGCAGATGCTCCAGGAACTGGTAGCTAAATGCGATGTCCGCGCAGCCATCAGGCAGGTCGAGCTGGTAGCCGTCATAAACGATGTGCCTGTAGTTGTCAGGTTTAGGCATGTTCGGATCGAGCTGGTTGGAGATATCCACGCCGATCACCTGCTTTGCCGTCTTCGCTGCCTCGTAGCCCAGCCAGCCATTGCCCGGAGCGAACTCAACGAGCGTGCTCTCCGGCCGCAGCCACTCGCGCATCAGCTTCATTTGCGTCGCCACATTGCGCCGACGTAGCGCCTCGGACTCCATGCGCGTCCAGCGCGGATGATCCGGCACACGGCGGAACAGTTCCTCGTAGAGCGTTCCAAAAAGATGCGAGCGCTCCTCGCGTGTCGAGTTGCGCAACCGCGCCGCAAGCTCGCGCTCCACCTCGTAGTGATGGCGCAATTGCTCGCGAGTGCGAGGCGGCGGCGTGGCGGTGGCGGTGGCGGTGGCGGTCATGAGTGAAGAGGTTTGCGGGCGAGAACGAGATACTGTCCGCCCGTGGGCAGTTTGCACATCAGAGGCTCAAGTCGGCGGAGAAAGGCGAGCTGTGATGGAAAGACAAAAAGAAAATCCGTGCGCACCACCTTGAGGCCAGCCGCCGCGATCATGCGCCGCGACTCGCCAGGCCACAGCAGGATCGCATCGCGATCAAAAGGAACTTTGCTCATCATCCACCGCGTCACCGGGTTCCACGGATTGTTTTCCCAGAAGGCAAACCATCCGCCCGGCTTCAAAGCGCTGGCGATTTGTGCAACAGCCTTTGCCCGATGCTCCGGCGGGATATGATGAAAAACGCCGTTGCAGTAGGCGAGATCAAACTCCGCGCCACGCGCCCCGAGATCATCTGGGTGAGCGAACGTCGCGTCGCCACCATGTTCCTGCCGGGCCAGAGCGCAGGATTCTTCTGATGTGTCCACCCCCGTCACGCTCGCCGCGCCGATGAGACGCTTCAAAAACGGCGTCGCCGTGCCCACGCCGCAGCCATAGTCCAGACAATGCCACCCCGTCTGAAACTCCCCGCCCAAAACGCGCCGGGTCCAGTTCAGCCGTCCCTCTGCAAAATACTCCTTGGCTTCCCCCGTGAACCGCAACCCTTGATTGATGTCCGCATCATACCGCCTCGCATGAGCATCAAACGCCCGCGCGTCATTCGCGATGGGTGCGGAGGTGGTGCTATCGGGCGATTGATTCACAAGTGGCGCGTGAAATGACTTGTTTCCCTATTCCCGCGCGCTAGTTCCCGCAACCGCGATTTGCGCGCACACACCTCGCGCCGCGTCACATTTTTCCCGAATCCATGAGCGCTTACGACGATCTGAAAACCAAACTCACCGCGGCACCCGAGCAGTGGCTCGTCACCGGCGCGGCTGGATTCATCGGCTCCCACCTCATGGAGACGCTCCTGCGTCTCGGCCAGCGTGTGCGCGCGATGGACAACCTGCAAACGGGCAAGCGCGAGAACATTGATGCCGTGCTCGACGCGCTGCCCGCCGAGGTGCGCGCGCGGTGCGAGTTCATCGAGGGTGACATCCGCGATCTCGACACCTGCCAGCGTGCCTGCACCAGTGTGAAGTACGTTTTGCATCAGGCCGGTCTCGGCAGCGTGCCGCGCTCCCTCGCGCATCCGGCGGACACGCACGCGGCGAATGTGACCGGCACGCTCAACATGCTCAACGCCGCGCGTGATCAGGGCGCGGCGCGGATGACGTACGCGTCGAGCAGCTCCGTGTATGGCGATGACGATCACCTGCCGAAGATCGAGGCGCGCACCGGCAATCCGCTCTCACCCTACGCCGTGAGCAAGACCATGTGCGAGAGCTACAGCCGCATCTTCGCGCGCTGCTACGGCTTTGAGAGCGTGGGCCTGCGCTACTTCAATGTCTTCGGCCCGCGCCAGGATCCCGATGGCCCGTATGCCGCCGTGATGCCGAAGTGGATCGCTTCCATGCGCAAAAACGAGCAAGTCTTCATCAACGGCGACGGCAGCACCTCGCGCGATTTCTGCTACGTCGCCAATGTCGTGCAGGCCAATCTCCTCGCCGCCACATCATCGACGCCGGGCCTCGGCGGCCGCGTCTTCAACATCGCGTACGGCGGACGCACTGATCTCACCGAGCTGTTCTTCGCCATCCGCGACGGCCTCGCCAAACACCAGCCCGAGCTGGCCGCGATGCAGCCTGAATATCGCGAGTTCCGCGCTGGTGACATCCGCCATTCCCTCGCCGACATCAGCGCCGCGCAAGAAGCCCTCGGCTACGCCCCGACGCACGACATCCACCAAGGTCTGGAAGAAGCGCTCGAGTGGTATTGCGCAAATTTGCCGGTTTAGCCGCAAGGCAGTTTAGTAAGCGTCGTTCGCTTTCTCGTTTCTCGCGTTTACGAACATGATTCTCTGCTGCGCCATCTGCCACGCACCAATAACAAACAACGTCGAAGAATTGCAGGACCACACTGTACTTTCAGAGGCGGACGGTAAGCCGCATTTGCCCGTTGGCACATTTTATGTCGCCGAACCAGATGAAGATGTTCGCCGAGCACAGGGCGATTTCATTCTCAATATTTCCGACCTTAAAAACCCAAACGCCACCACAACCTCTCTAGGCTCAACGGCTGCTGTGGCTTGGACGGTTGTGACGGCTTCAATACACTTTGCCCCAACGGGCACGAGATAGGAACCGAGCGCTCAGACTGCTGGATGTGTCACTTCGTTGCCCTCGCTGCTGGTCGCGTAGCGCGAGCCCAAAGATAGACCGCGTACTTCAGAAAGAGCAGCTCACGCCGCCTTGCGAAACACCGTGATCACATCTTTGTACAACCCCGCCTGATGCGTGGTGCCGGCGTCCTGCCATTCGAGAAATGAATCCGCGATCTCAAAGCCACGCTCACGCAGCAGCTTGAGCATCGCCTCGTGTGTGAGATTGCTGCGCCAGCCGCCGTGCGTGCCGCCAGCGCTGCCGTGATGGATCACGCCGACCGCGCCGGGTGTCATGATGCGGCGGAACTCGTCGGCATATGCCTCGACCTCGGCTTGGTTGATGTGAACGAAAACATCAAAGCTCCAAAGCGCGTCGATGCTGCCATCGGCCACACCGCGCAGATCGGACCCGGAGCCGACGATGAATTTCTGTTTGTCGTTTTCGCCAAATTTTTTCCGACACAGCTCCACACAGCTCTCGGAAATATCGACAGCAGTAAAATTGCCACTGCGCGCGATGAGAGCGCCCGTCCAGCGACCGCCACCGGGGCCGATCTCCAGCACACGCTCGCCCTTGGGCATGTGGCGCTCCAGCACGCACTTCATCACAGAGGTTTTCCACTCCTCTGACGGCGTCCATTCCTCGCCGCCCGCGCCCCAGTCCCAGTTTTCCCAGATGGCTTTGTTCAGCGCCTTGCTGTTCATGCCGGGGATGCCCCATTTGCGACGCAGGCTGTCCATCATGCGGAAGAACCGATCCGCCACCGCGCTGGCGATGACGTATGCGCCGAGGCAGCAGCACCAGATGACACCGTTCTCGCGCAGCACGATCATGCCTATTTTGAGCTTCTGCCCCAGGCTCAGCCTGCGGCGGTTTTCGACGATGTCCTTCATGGTGCTGCGGGAAAAATAATCATGGCGCGCCTTGCGGCGCGATTGCGTGGGCCGCCCTTTTGCCCGAAGAATGCGCCCCGGTCAAATCGAGACTCTCTCCCTCCGCATGTCATCTCCCGAAGCAGAAAACCCCACCAGCGCGCGCAGACCCGCGCTCGGCAAAGCGGAGGCCGCGCTCTGGGTGCTGCTGTTGTGGATCACCTCGGCGGGCCTGCAGTATCACAATGGCGCCTTCACCGCCGACCTCGCTGGTGATCCCGACGAACCCGCGCACACCGTCACCACGCTGATGATGCGTGATTACTTTGTGTGCGGCATCACCGCAGGCGAGCATCCGCTGCACTTCGCCAAGCGCTACTACGACCACTACCCCAAGGTCGCCATCGGCCACTACCCGCCGCTGTTTTATGTCATCGCGGGAGCATGGATGCTGCCCTTTCCCACGAAGACGGCGCTCATGCTTTTCATCTCGCTGCTTTGCGCGGTGATCGGCGCGCTGACAACGGCGGCAGGTCTGCGGTGTGGCCTCGGGAAAGCGGCGTCGCTCATCACCGGCCTGTGGTTCGTGCTTCTGCCCTTCGTGCAAAAGCAGACCATGCTTGTGATGTCGGACCTCATGCTCGCCGTGTGGTGCCTGCTCGCGGCAGGCGCGTTCGCATCGTTCATTCGCGCGCCTTCCGCCGGGCGGTCGCTGTTGTTCGGCGTGCTGGCAGCTTGCGCGATTCTGACGAAGGCATCCGCCGTCGCGCTCGCGCTGGTGCCGCCGTTGTCCATCGTGATGCTCGGACGCTGGCGCTTGCTCATCAACTGGCGGCTGTGGCTCGCACCTCTGCCCGTGCTCGCCACCGCTCTGCCTTGGACGCTTATTACGATGAAGATCACGGAGGAGGGAATGCAGCAGACATCCATCGCTGAGTACATTCCTGCGGCGATTCAATTCTACGCCGGGGCCTTCTTGCACACGTTCGGCCCGGTCGTACTCGTCGCCGCGTCCATCAGCATCGGCATCGGAGCCTGGCGAATGTTCGTGAAGAAAGAGCAGGCCAATGTCGATGTCGTCGTCGCAGCAGCACTCGCGATCAGCGTCACGTTTCTTTACCTCGTCTCGCCCACCGGATTCAGCGCGCGCTACCTGCTGCCGCTCACGCCGCTTATGCTGGTGGCTGCTGCTGTGCTCTTGATGCGGCTGCGACACCTTTGGAGCCTTGGCACTGGAGTTGTGCTGTCGCTCGCGCTCCTCGGAGTCACGCCGCCGAAGACTGTCTCTGGCTTTAGCACACTCGCCACAGACTTGGTTCAGCGCACGCCATCCGGCGCGAAGGTGCTCATCTCCTCCGATGCGCGCGGCGAGGGCGGCCTCATCGCGGAGCTGGCGTTGCGCGACACACATCGTTGCGACAGCGCGTGGACGATGGTGCGCGCGAGCAAGTTCATGGCCGAGAGCGGCTGGACGGGCGGCGGTTATCGTGCGCTTTTCAAAACCGACGCGGAGTTTCTCGCTGCCTTGCGCCGCGAAGGCATCACGATGGTGGTTGAGGACAAGGGCGTGGACTCGCATTACGAAACCGAGCACAACCGCCAGCTCGCGGCATGGGGCGGCAAGCTCAAAATTGTGAGCACCACACCTGCCTTTCGGATGTGGGAGCCGGAGGCCAAACCGCTGTTGCTTTACGAGCTGAAACCATGATGAACCCGCCGC
>JANPIW010000599.1:0-3171 GCA_031425215.1 Verrucomicrobiaceae bacterium | reverse complement strand
GGTCGGGGCCGATGACGATGACGGAGCGGCCGGAGTAATCGACGCGCTTGCCGAGGAGGTTCTGACGGAAGCGTCCGCTCTTGCCCTTGAGCATGTCGCTCATGGATTTTAGCGGACGATTGCCAGCGCCGGTGACAGCGCGGCCGTGGCGGCCGTTGTCGAAGAGCGCATCGACGGCTTCTTGAAGCATGCGCTTCTCGTTGCGGATAATGACGTCCGGTGTGCGGAGCTGCAGCAGGTTTTTGAGGCGGTTGTTTCGGTTGATGACGCGACGATAGAGGTCATTCAAATCCGAAGTGGCAAAGCGGCCACCTTCGAGAGGGACGAGCGGACGGAGGTCCGGTGGGATGACGGGGAGTACTTCGAGCACCATCCATTCGGGGCGCGTTTTGCTGCCGTAAAAGCCCTGCGCGAGCTTGAGACGTTTGGCGAGTTTTTTGCGCACCTGCTTCGAGCGCGTCTTGCCCATCTGCTCCTCGAGCATTTTGATCGTCTCGGGAAGATTGATCTGGCTGAAAATGTCACGGATAGCCTCCGCGCCCATGCCGCAGCGGAAAGCGTCGGCGCCGTATTGCTCCTCGGCTTCGCGCAATTCCACCTCGGTGAGGAGCTGCCCTTTGGCGAGCGGCGTGGTGCCTGGATCGACGACCATGTAGTCCTCATAATAGATGACGCGCTCGAGCGAGCGGGCCGTCATGTCGAGCATGAGACCGATGCGCGATGGCATGCATTTATAGAACCAGATGTGCGTGACGGGCACGGCCAACTCGATGTGGCCCATGCGCTCGCGACGCACGCGGCTGAGTGTGACCTCGACGCCGCAGCGGTCGCAGATGACGCCCTTGTGCTTGATGCGCTTGTACTTGCCGCAGGCGCACTCCCAGTCCCGGGTGGGACCGAAGATGCGCTCGCAAAACAGGCCGCCCTTTTCGGGCTTGAACGTGCGGTAATTGATTGTCTCGGGGTTCTTCACCTCGCCGCTGCTCCAAGAGCGCGTGCGCTCGGCGGAGGCGATGCAGATGGAGACGGAGTTGAACTCCTCGTCTCGTTTGGTGTCTCCAAAGATTTCCTTCAGGCTTGCGTCGGCATTCATAATCGTAGGCTGATGCTGGGGTTAGTCGGGTTTGGAGTTGAATTAGGAGGCGGTGGAGAAGCGCTCGATGTTGTCGGCGGCCTCGGATTCCGGGGTCGCGCGTTTGTGGACTCGAACGTCGAGGCCGAGCGATTGCATTTCTTTGATGAGTACGTTGAAGGACTCGGGCGTGCCGGCTTCGAGAGCGTGATCGCCTTTGACGATCTGCTCGTAGATGCGCGTGCGGCCTTGGACGTCGTCGGACTTCACGGTGAGGAGTTCCTGCAGCGTGTAAGCTGCGCCGTAAGCTTCGAGCGCCCAGACTTCCATTTCTCCGAAGCGCTGGCCGCCGTATTGCGCCTTGCCACCGAGCGGCTGCTGGGTGACGAGCGAGTACGGGCCGACAGCACGAGCGTGAATCTTGTCGGCGACAAGGTGGCTGAGCTTGAGCATGTAGATGTAACCCACGACGACTTCCTGCATGAAGGTCTCGCCGGTGCGTCCGTCGTAGAGGCGTGATTTGCCGTTGAGGCCCATCCATTCAAAGCCGGGGACTTTCTTCGCCTGCTTGACGAAATCCATGATCTTGGCCTCGGGAATACCATCGAACACAGGCGTGGCGATGGTGAGTCCGAGCGCCTTGGCTGCGATGCCGAGGTGCGTCTCGAGAACCTGACCGACGTTCATGCGTGATGGCACGCCGAGCGGATTGAGGCAGATATCGACGGGTGTTCCGTCTTCGAGGAACGGCATGTCTTCCTCCGGCACGATGATGGCGACGACGCCTTTGTTGCCGTGGCGGCCTGCCATCTTGTCACCGACGCTGAGCTTGCGCTTGCTGGCGACGAAGACGCGCACTTGTTTGACGACGCCGGTGTCGGCTTCATCGCCGGTCTCGATGCGGTCGAGCTGACGTTCGCGCTCCATGTCGGAGTCGGCGAATTTTTGCTCAAAACTCGCGATGATGTCGGTGATCTTGTTGCGGATCGGGGATGGATCGATCTCGATGGTGTCGCTGCACTCGGCGAGCTTGCGGAGCATCACCTTGGTGATCTTTTTGCCCTGGTTGATGATGATCTCGCCGGTCTGGCCGTTGACGACATCGAGGGGAATTTTCTCGTTGAGAAGGATGAGGCCGAGTTTGTCGGTCAGCTCTTCGGTGAGTGCTTCCTTCTTGTTCTTGTAATCGTCCTCAATGGTTTTGATCTGTTTCTTGTACTCGGCAGGAGAGAGTTTTTCCTTGCCGGTGTCACCACGTTGCGCGAGGCGCACGTCCATGACGATGCCGGTGCAGCCGGATGGCACGCGGAGGGAGGTGTCCTTCACGTCCGCGGCTTTCTCGCCGAAGATGGCGCGCAGGAGGCGCTCTTCGGGAGCGAGTTCGGTTTCGCTCTTGGGTGTGATCTTGCCGACGAGGATGTCGCCGGGTTTCACTTCCGCGCCGACGCGCACGACGCCGGATGCGTCGAGGTTGCGCAACGCTTCATCGCCGACGTTCGGGATGTCACGTGTGATTTCTTCAGGCCCGAGTTTGGTGTCGCGGGCGATGACTTCAAAGTCCTCGATGTGGATGGAGGTGTAGATGTCCTCTTTCACCACCTTGCGGCTGATGACGATGGCGTCTTCGAAGTTGTATCCGTTCCACGGCATGAAGGCGACGAGCATGTTGCGACCAAGGGCGAGTTCGCCCTTGTCGGTGCAGGGACCGTCAGCGAGAACCTCGCCCTTCTTCACTTTCTGCCCGCGCTTCACGAGCGGTGTCTGATTAATGCAGGTGCCGGCGTTGCTGCGGCCAAATTTTCGCAGCGGATAGACCCAGACATCTTTGTCTGGATTGCTCTGCACGATGGTGATGTCGGCGAGGAATTTGTCGTCCTTTACCGGCAGGTCGCCGTCTTTGGTGACGATGATGACATCAGCGGTGGCGGCGGCGACGGTGCCGTTTGCCTCGCAAACGATCACGGCCTTGGAGTCGCGGGCGACTTTGCCTTCCATGCCTGTGCCGACGAGCGGCGCCTCGGCGATGAGGAGCGGCACGCCCTGGCGTTGCATGTTCGATCCCATCAGCGCGCGGTTGGCGTCATCGTGTTCGAGGAACG
>JANPIW010000598.1:0-1688 GCA_031425215.1 Verrucomicrobiaceae bacterium | reverse complement strand
GATCACTGCAGTCACGCCCACCACCTTCACCGTGAATCACGGCATCGGCAAACATCCCGCCGCCAGCACGGGCAACACGAGCATCGAGATCGTGAACAAGCCGCTCAAAGACTGGTCGGCGATGGGCAGTGAGCGCTTCGTGCGCATCCCCATGGTGGGCGGCACGCGCTATGACATCCAGCTCGACTACTATGAAAACGGCGGCTTCTCGCGCTGCCTCCTTTATTGGTACAGCCCCAGCCAGCCCAAGCAGATCATCCCGGCTGAGCGCCTCTATCCTATCTCAGTCACGCAGGCCCCGGCGGCGCACGCCGGCACCACCTCCGGCTCCGCGCTCGTGGACGGACTGTTCACTTACAATGTCGGCGGCACCAATGGCGGCACGGTCACTGCCACGGGCCTGCCTCCGGGTCTCACGCTCACCGGCAGCGTGATCAGCGGCACACCGACGCAGGCGGGTGATTACCAGATCGTCATCACCATCACCAATGGCGCGGGCACCAGCACCTCCGTGCTCAATCTCCATGTGGAAGACGGCGGCTCCGTCGTGCGCGAGCAGTGGAATGGCGTGAGCGGCACGCTCGTCTCATCCATCCCCACCAGCACCACCGCGACGAGCACATCCAATCTCACCTCGCTCGAAGGCCCGACCGACACCGCCGACAACTACGGCGCGCGCATCCGCGGCTACATCAACGCGCCTGAGACGGGTAACTATTATTTCTGGCTCGCCGCCAGCGACGCCGCCGAGCTGTGGATCAGCAATGACGCCGAGCCAGTGAACACCTTCAAACGCGCCTGGCTCACCACCGGCAATGCCACGCCGCAAACTTGGACTGGCGGAGCCAATCAAAAGTCCCCGTGGCTCGCGCTCGAACAGGGCAAGAAGTACTACTTTGAAGTCCTGCACAAAGCCGGCGTCGGCAGTGACAACCTCGCCGTCGGCTGGTCAAAGCCGGGCCAGCTGACCACCGCGCCGAGCGAGGTCGTGCCCGGCTACGCGCTCTCACCTTACGTCGTGCCAGCAGCGGGATCGACACCAGGCACGCTTTACATTGCCACCATGCTCGCGCAGGGAGGTGCGATCACCAAGGGCGTCGGCTCCGCCACCTTCCGTCTCAGCGAGGATGAAAACTCCGCCATCATCAGCTTCGACATTCCGGGATTCTTCGCCTCGCCGTGGCATGGAATGACCGGCCCGATGACTGACTGGCACATTCACAATGACGTGTATCTGACCCACGGCTCCAGCATCATGTACGATCCCAACGCGCCGCCCGCCAACAGCGGCCTCCAGTCCGATGGCACCCACAAGTGGACCATTCCAGCCATGGTCGGCACGATGACGAAGGCGCAGGTCGTCGAGTTGATCAAACAAAGCAAAGCCTACATCAACATCCACACCGCCGCGTATTTGAACGGCGAGATCCGCGGTAACTTCACCCTCGCCAACGGCTCCCGCACCTTCACCCCGCCGCCCGCGCCGCCTTCATGGACGGATGATCACACCAACAACAATGCTGCCGCGCGCTTCCTCGGCCAAGCCACCTTTGGCGCGAACCCCGCCGACATCGCCGCGCTCAAGGCCATGGCCAGTTACGATGCGTGGATCGAGGACCAGTTCCTCAAGCCGCGCACCGAGCATCTGCCCGAGGTGCTCGACCGCGAGCTGGCCGAGGCATTCGGCC
>JANPIW010000597.1:0-11572 GCA_031425215.1 Verrucomicrobiaceae bacterium | reverse complement strand
TGAGAGTTGAGAGTTGAGAGTTGAGAGTTGAGAGTTGAGAGTTGAGAGTTGAGAGTTGAGAGTTGAGAGTTGAGAGTTGAGAGTTGAGAGTTGAGAGTTGAGAGTCTGAGAGTCTGAGATTGCGACGAACCATTTCCGCTGATGCTCCGCCCACGAAAAAAGTTCACCGTCTTTGACCTCCAGAAACTCAAGGGGAAGCGCGTTCTCACGCATATTCACGTCAAATCACCGGAGGAAGCCGCTGCGGCGGAAGGGGCTGGCGTGGATTTGATGAGTTGCAGCTTTGACAGCCCGGAGGCCCAGGCGCGTCTGCCTCATCTCGTCGCCGCCGCGCCGAACAGCTTTCTCTCCTGCGCGACGCCGCATGGCATGGCCTCGCAGGAGGAGGCCATCCGGGTCGCCTTCCGCGCGCTCGAGATGGGAGCCAGTTCCGTCTATTGCTCGGCGAGCACCTTCATCATCGAGGCGATGGCACGCGAAGGCATCCCGGTCGTCGGGCATCTCGGCCTCGTCCCGCGTCATGTCACCTGGACCGGCTACCGCGCCATCGGCCGCACCGTCGAAGAAGCGAGGGAACTCCATCGCCGCATGATGGAACTGGAGAGCGCAGGCGCGTACGCCGCCGAGCTTGAGGTCGTGCCGCACAATCTCGCGCGCTTTTTATCGTCGCAGACGAAGATGATCCTCATGTCCCTTGGCTCCGGCACAGGGTGCGACACGCAGTTCCTTTTCTCCGACGACATCCTCGGTGACTACGACGAGCGCCTGCCGCGACACGCCAAAGCCTACCGCAACTTCGCCGCCGAACATCGCCGCATGCAGCAGGAACGCCTCGCCGCCTTCCGCGAATATATCGCCGATGTGAACGAAGGCCGCTTCCCCGAGCGCGGGAATCTGGTGGAAATGGAAGGGCCGCTCCTTGATGAGGTGGTGCGTTTGCTCGATGGCGCGACTACGTCGAATCCATAGAGATCGACGTGCTTACTCATCCGCTGCCAGTATGATGGTTCGACCATCGAGTTCCTCGAGAAATACTGCGAGACTTGGATTCTTCGGTCCATCGTCGAGCAAGGTTGCCTGCTTTCGATAGCCAAACGAAGCGTTATCGTATGGCGGCACTTTCTTATCTAGTGGATTGATTGTCGGCTCGTTTTTCCGCGCGAGTGCGGCGTTTAATGTGGCGAGACAGCCGGTTGTTTTCGCGGCCTTGCTTCCGGTTTCCCACAAAGGGAGGAGCCAGTACTCAATCTGTCGCACGCAAATGGCGAATATCAGGCGCTCGCCATAGGTGGCGCAGTCCTCGGGTCCGAGTATTTCGCGCAATTTCGCAGCAACGCGTTGCACCATCGCCTCCGGCAGGTGCGACTGCCCAGCCTCTTGCTGCGGCACACCATAATTTGCGTGTTCGGATTCGTCGGTGTCCACCTGCACCAATAAGTATGCATTGAACTCCAACGCGTCTCGGTGCAGCCCATCGCGCAGATAGCGGAAGACGTTTTCCCAATTCCCAAACTGCTGCCATGCCGCCTCACCCGTGGCGTCGCTGTCCGGCTGCCGTTGCGTAATGCGCGGCGCGCGAGGCTGACCTTTAAAAAATCCGAGCAGGATGTTCTTCAGCACTGCGTGGTCGGTTACCCCCTCACAGACCAACGCAAAATCAGCCGTATAGCCGCTCATACTCGGTTAGAAATGGTCCGGCAATCCGCCAATATGTCCGGCCAAAAACGCCGCCGAGAGTTTCATCGGTGGCTTGCCCGGCTGCGGTTTTGGTGGTTGCACACGGTTGATCACCGTGTGCCCTTCGGTGTCGCGTTGCACCGTGTAGAGACGTTGGTCATCATCGTTAATGTTCAGCCCGTCAAGGAGTGCTGGATTGTGTGTCGTGCAGATGATCTGCTTATCGTATTTCTTGGCGAGTTCGGCGATTTGTCGCATCAGCGCGGAGCACAGCTTTGGGTTTAGCGCGTTGTCCACATTATCGAGAGCAAAGAAGCGCGGCGTGCGCCAGCTCATTATGAGCGTGAAATAAAATAGCAGATACAGGAACCCCTCATTGGCACTTTTCTGGTCAAAGACCGCGCGCTCAGAAGCCAGCCAACGGTCGCGGATTTGCAGGCGTGCCTGCGCCGTCGCGGTTTCATCTGGGGCGAGGAAATCCTCGAACCAACCAAAGAGATGCAGCCGCTCCTTCATATCACCCAAGCGGTCGGAAAACTTGGGGTCCGTAAACGCCTCGAGAAGCTTCAGCAGACCTTCCCCTTTGGTGCCGAGTGGTTGAACGGCGCTTTCCGGAGGCGGAGTACGCAGAACCGTGTTCTCCGGTGCGTAAATCATGAAGTCAGCCAATCCCAATGTCTTCGCATCACTCCGAAGCGCACGTTCCTTTCGTCGCGCGAGTCGCATCTGCGCGATGACTCGTTTTAGCAACTGCTCCGTGGTGGCATCCTTTTTGGAACGCTCGTCTCGCTGTGTCTTTATGTTCTCAACTGCTTGCTCGACCTCTTGCGCGAAGTCTTCTTCTAGGAGTGCGGCGTCGAGTTCGGTTCGCAAAACGGGCGCGTTAACTCTCCAGCGCGCGAAGCTGCCATCCTCCGAGCGCACAACCGGCTTTACTCGGCAATCAAATACGGGTTCTCGGTCATCGCCTCTTACAATGAGGCGAATGTCACGCACCCTAAGCTTTCCGCTTTTTACAGGCTCATCGGGAAATGCGGAGCGCATCCATGGATTCTCCGTCACCCGGATACCCCGGTTAAAGAGAAACTCGTTATCCAGCTTGTTCGCCGCCGCCCCGGCGGCAAAGGCGATGGCTTCGAGAATGTTGCTTTTGCCGCTTCCGTTTTCGCCAATCAGCACGGTCACCCGCCCTGGCTTCAGTGCGAGGTCGTAGATGCTTTTGAAGTTCTGGATGCGGATTTCGAAAATCACAGCGACGGCAAGTTAAACAGATTCGCGCTGGAGTGCAATCGTGGCTACCTCAAGAAAAAGGGTGCGGCGCAAGGACGAAGGACACGTTCAAATTTCTTCTCACATCTGGGTTCAGACCTTGGGAATCATTTGAAAACAGCATGGCTGTGTGAGGGAGGAACGTCACGAGATAGATTGCTTCTCCATACCCCTCAATCGCATTATCGCCAACAGGAAACGCTCTACATCCACAACGGCAAGCTCAGCCAGTTCAACCCGGTGGACAATCTGCAAGGCCTGCTGGCGAACAAGGTGCCGATGTTTGTCGTGCAAGGGGACTCCGATGCTGCGGTGCCTTATGACGAGAACGCCCGCGTGCTGAAGGATCGCTACGAGGCCGGTGGCGGGCAGATCACCGTGAAGCTCATTCCCGGAGAAGGGCACAAGATCTCGCCGTCGTTCTTCGAATGCCAGGAGCTGGTGGACTTCGTGATCGCCCACGGCACGAAGTGAAAATGCGCACTCGCGCTTCCTTCTCGTTGATTCGGCGCGGGGTCGAAGTGGGCGGTGCAGTCGGGATCGACTACGGGCCGACGCGGACTCGGATGAAGAATTTGTCGAAGCCGGTGACGGGGCCGACGGGCGTGGTGATCTGGAAGCCGTTGCCCGGGATCGTGCCGGGGATCTGGATCCATGGCGTGATCAAGTCGCCCGTGAATTCGAAGCTGTAATTGCGGCCGACCTCGGTGGTGTAGGTCAGGTCGAGGTTCGCGCCGTTGCGGACGATGCTCAGGATGCGGAAGAGGCTAAAGCGGTTGGCGGCGTTGGTTAGGGCGATGAATTCGTCGCCATTGATCGCGCCGTCTCCGTCGAAATCGAAGGACGCGGCGTGCTGCGCGACGGTGGCGCTGACGGGCAGAGTTTCCCAGATGTAGGCGTTGTAGTTGGTCAACGTGCCGGCTTCATACGCGCCGATGTCGGCGATGCCTTCGACGATGGGGAAGCCGCGCTGGTCGCTGGTGACGGTGCTGCCGACGGAGGTATTGCGCGCGGGGCTGTTGAGGATGAGCGCGCGGGTCTTGGTGGGGCCGCCGTAGTTGTCGAGCGGGGCGAGGAGCGGGTTGGCGGCGCTGATGGTGCCGCTGCCGGTGGCAGGGACGCCGGCATAGCCCTGCACAATGTTCGCGCCCACGCGCGTGACGGTGCCGTTGAAGTTGTTGATGTCAGCACCGCTGGTCGCGGTGTTTCCGGCGACGATGCTGTTATTGAGCGTGAGCACGATGGTCACCCCGTTGCCGTTGTCGATGCCGCCGCCGTTACCGGTCGCGGAATTCCCGGAAACGGTGGTGTGCCGAACGGTGAACTGGCTCTGGTTGAAAATGGCGCCGCCGAATGCGCTGGAGTTATTCGAGAGTGTGCAGCGGGTGAGGGTCGCGGTGCCGGTGTTGTTAATGGCGCCGCCGACCACGGTCGAAGTATTGCCGACAAGCGTGCAGCGATCGAGCGTGAGCGTGCCGACGTTGAAGATGGCGCCGCCGGCGTCGTTGGCGAAGGTGCCGGTGCCGTTGCCGCCCGTGAGCGTCAGGCCGATGAGCGCGAGCGTCCGACCGCTGTCCATCGAGAAAATGCGGTTGGTCCCCGCGCCGCCGTCGATGGTGAGGCCGTTGGTCAGCGCGCTGGCGTCGATGGTGACGTTGGCCGTGGTCACCAGGAGTTCGCTCGCGAGGGTGATCGTCTGGCCGGAAAGATTAGGCGCGAAGGTGATGAACGACGCGTCGGGGAAAGTCGCGGAAGCGGCGAGCGCGGCGCGCAACGAGCCGGTGCCGGCATTGTCTGTATTCGTGACGATGAAGGTCGGCGGGACGGGCGTGAGTTCCGACGGCTGAAATTCGGAGAGCTGAATCTCGGAGGCATCGTGATTTTCCCCGATGAGCAGGCGGAATCTCGTCCGCGACACTGGACCGGCCACGACGAAGGTTCGCCGCTCGGAGCGGTTCAGGAAAAACTGCCCGCTCTGCGCGCCGTGCTGCGTCCAGAGCGTGCCGTCGTTGCCGGTCTGGAAATCCCACGCGGCGGGATCGCGCGTCGCCGCATCGTTCGCGCTGATGAGCGTGTAGGCGCGCACCGTTTTCGGCGACGGAAAGGCCGCGCCGATCGAGCCGGTGTAGTCCGTGGTCAGCCATTTGGTATTCGTGTTTCCGTCGAACGCCTCATCCGCGCCTTCGTTGACGCCATTTTCCCCGCTGAAATGAAACGGCGCGATCCCGGATACGGCGGTGAGCACGCCGCCGGTGAAGATGGCGAGATTGTCCAGGCGCGTCTCTTGATCGAGCCCGCCGGTCCGCGCGCCGAAGACGAAGCGGTCGCCCGTCGCCGGGACGAAGCCCGGCGTGGCGAGATTGGTGAAGATCGCGATGCCATCGACGCGCAGCGTCAGCCCGGTGTCGAGCCGCCAGTCCACCTCGAAGAAATGGCGCGCGAGATTGAAATTTCCCCAGGCGCTGGCCGTTTTTGCCACGAAACCGCAGGGAACGACGACACCGTTCACGCGTACATAGTAGCCGGGAATGTTGCCGTCGTAGGTCCGCACGCCCACGGTCAGGCCCGCATTGAAACCGTCTTCCTGCAGATATGTGCCGCCCGCGAGAGTCGAGCCTGCGATGCCGCCGAGCGGGCCGAAATTGAATGAGAAGCCGTCTGCCAGCCCAACGGTGTCGCCGTAAATGCTGGCGTTCCACTTGGCGGAAAACGCCGGCACGGGTTCGCCGGGATTGAGGTCCGGCAGTCGGAAGGCGGTGCGTGTCCCGCCAACGGCGTCCGCGATTAGTTGAAGCTCGCGGAAGTCGTTGTCCACCACCTTCGCGGTGGAGCCGAGCTGGTTGGAAAACAACTCGCCCGCTGCCGGCGCGAACGTCGTCGTGCCATCGGTGTAGGCCTGAAAAGTCTCGCCATATTGCCCGTCGGTTTTCGTCGGCTTGAAATCGTAGAGCCAAGTTCCGCGCCCAAAGGTGCTGATTGCGAGCACCTGTCCCGCAGCATCGAAGTGCGAGTCGAACACGGGCGCGTGCGGCAGATTATTGCCGAGCGTCCGCCACACTCCGGGCGAGGCGACGCGCATGATGTAAGCGCCGATGTCGGTCCCGACGACGATGGCGTTGCCGCTGGGCAGGGTGAGAAATTCCACGCCGTGCATTGTGCCGACGCCGGTGAGATTGCCGGTGATGTTGATGAAGGCCGCCGCGCCGTTGGCCGGGATGTCGCTGGCCCGATAGACCGTGGTGGTGCCGGTGATGAACGCCGTCTTCCAATTCTCCGGATCGAACACGATGCCCTGCACCGTCCCGCCGGGGAAGGCGACGCTGTTGGTGACCACGCCGGCCGCCGCCGTGCGCCAGCGGATGTTGCTGCCCGATCCGTAGAAGAGCACGCCGAGATCGTTGCTCCCGGCGAAGCGGCCCCCGTAGGCGATCTTGGCCAGCGAATTGGCCGATGTGGTGTCGATCTGCGAGACCGTGTTGCCTTGATCGGTGGACTCATACACCCGCGTGTTGCCCCCGATGATGAGCCGCCCGCCGGCGACCGCATTGATCCCGAGCGGCGTGACGAACGGCATGTTTCCGCCGCCGCCCTTCACGATCGCGGTGCCGCCACCCACGAGGGTCGTGGTTGGAAACGCGACGGCGGTTTGCACGTTGTTGGCGTTGTAGGTCCGGCGGTAAAAGCCGCCGAGATTTTGCGAGCTGCCGTAGCGAATCCCCTGGCCGGGCGTGGTGATGAAATCCAACGCCGCATCGCCCCCGTGGCCGTTTGAAGTCTTGTTCCAGAGGTTGTCTCCCGACGTGAGCTGTTCCTGAAATCCGGTGCTCTGGGCGCCGCCGATGACGATTCGCGCAACGCGATCGTAGGCCATCGAGTGCATCTCAGAGACGTGCAGATCGCCATTGAGAGAGCGCCACATTCCGCCGCCGCCCGCGCCGTTGCCCTCGCTGCCGACGTTCGCAATGTTCAGTTCGTAGATGCCGCCATCGTCGCCTTCGATGAGCCGGTTTCCCGCCGAGAAAGCGATGGCCCGCGAATCGGTGTGCGGCGCCGTGCCGACGCCGAGGCTGCCCGTGCTGGCGATGGGAACCCACTGGCTTCCCGCCGCCAGCGACGCATCGCCGCGCACCACACGCCCGCTGAACGGGAAGGTCGAGCGCGTGAAGAGGCCGGAGAGATAGACGAGATTTGAGTTCGTGGGATCGGCGGCAAAGCCGTTGAAAAGGTCGCTCGTGTTCGCCTGCACGGAATCCATCTGCGTCCAGGTGCCGCCTTGATTGATCGAGCGATACACCCGCGAGGTGGCCGCCAGTTCCGCGGCGAAGACTGTGCCGTTGAACGCCACTGTGAGCGCCAGTTGCCCGACGTTCGCCGCCGCCATGCCCGCCGAGATATTCGTCCACGTCGCGCCGGAGTCCGTGCTGCGATACACCCCGACGCTTCCCACATGCACATAAAAGCGCGTGCTGTTGCTCGGGTCGTGCGCCAGATGCGTCAGCGATCCAGCCGGCAGGCCCGAGCCGCCGAGGCCGGAGACGTTGGTGAAATTCGCGCCGCCATCCGTGGTGCGATACAACCCCGACAAGGTGGCGTTGTCCGTGCTCGGCACCGCGAGCAGGAAAGTGTTCCCGCGCACCGCGAGTTGATAAATGCTGCGCCCCGCCAGTGCCGTCTCGCCGATCCGCGTCCAGGTCGCGCCGCCGTCGGTCGTGCGGATAAGTCCGCGGTGCGCGCCCCCCGAGCCGAAACTGCTGCGCCGCCCAAAGCCGGCGACCAGCGTGTTGCCGCTCGCGTCATTGAGGTCGCGGGCCAGTCCACCGATGGAAAGCGAGAGTTCATTGTCGGTCAGCGCCTTCCAGCGCGGGCTCGTCGCCAGCGCGTTTACGGTCTTCCACACGCCGCCGTTCGCCGTGCCGATGTAGATGATGTCTTGATTCGTCGGATGCGGCACGACTGCCGTCACGCAGCCTGCGGTGTGATGCCCCGGCGCGATATTCAGATCGCCATTCGTCGTCGGCCCCGGCCCCTCGTCGATCCAGCCCACGCTGTCAAAACTCGTGTCGAGCGGCAGTCCCGGCAGCGGGTCGATCGATTGCAACTCCACGCCGGCTGGCGGCCCGATCTCCTCGGCAATCGGTGGTCGCTTGGTCTCGATCTTAGGCGCCACCTGCGCGAAGGCGGCGACGGAAAGAAATGCACAGACGCACAGAAGTGTCGTCTTCATGGTGAGGGCGGCGGTTGGGGGCAGCCGAGCACAACTCCGGTGCGGTATGCACCGGACTTGGGACTCAGAGTGTGTAGCCAAAACTGGTATCCCATGAGCTTGTTGCGGGGAGCGCTGCCGAATCTCCCTCGCAGCAACTGCGACTTTGCGTGATTTGGTCAACGCTGCAAGGCGATTGTCGCGGCCGAAAGTTACAAGGATGCTGGCTTGGGCGATGCGAAATCCCGACAAGGTGCGGGCGTTTGTCGGGGATGGTGCAGCGCGGGAATTTCCCGAACAGCGACGCCAGCGATGTCCGCCGCGCTTTCCAAGAAGCGGCTGCAAAGGCGCTGGGGAAATAGGGGGATTCGAGCACTCCTTTTCATCCGCCGCACCGGCCATCGCTAACTGAGCGGGATCGGTCTGTGAATCTTGCCGTTCTTGCTCCTTCCAAAGTTGCTTGGAAACAGCGAGCATCAAGGGAGAACCACAACGTGGTTCCGTCCCTTGCGTGAGGATCACCGGCTGCCGCCGCGGACGGAACCCGTTTCGGGTTCGCGCTTCATCTACATCACGAGGGATTGCATACCCAAGGTTCTGCGAACCTTGGGCTTGATGACGGAAGGCCGTTGGCCTTCAACTTCGGAATCCGGGTTCAGTTCATCTTGTCCGCATGCAGCTTCACATGGAGATGGATGTGATCATTCACGATGTGCTTGCCGAGGAAGCGGAAGAATTTTCCGGAGCCGTAGATGCTGCCGAACTCGGTGCGGTCCAGCTCGAACTGTCCTTGTGCCGTGATGCGCGCGCCATCGGCTGAGGCTGCGACGATGGGAATCTCGATGTGCCGCGTGATGCCGCGCAGGGTGAACTCTCCGCGAAGCAAATAATTGGGTGTGCCGTCGGTGCAGGTGCTGATGAGATCTGCGGCTCGCGCGTGAAACTCCGCCACGGGATGATGCGCCACATCGAAGAAATCCGCGTCGTGCAAATGCCGGATGAGCATGGCGTTCCATGTGGCGTCGGTGAGGTCTTCGCAGGCGATGGTGTCCATCGCGATGGTGAAATGCGCGGAGACGAGCGTGTTCTCGCGCAACACGATCTCGCCTGAGGCGAGCTTCACGGTTCCGTTGTGATGATTGAACAAGTTGCGCCCCGTCCAGCGGATCACGCTCTCTGCGGTGTCCACGCGGAACGTCCCGCTCAGGTCGGGCGCGGACGGCAGCGCGCCGTCGCTCTCCATCGGAAAACCGGCGGCGTCCCATTCTTCGATTCCTCCGGGGAAGACAATGACGTTGTGATACTCCGCTGTCTGAAGTTTCTCGGCAGCGAGTGTCGCGTCGAGCGACGCTGCGCCCGCGCCATAGATGATGATTGCGCGCTCCTTGTCGGGAACCAGTTCGTCCACTTTTGAGAGAAACGCCGTTTCATACACGCAGGCGTTTTTTGATCCTGCGATGCGCCGCGCGGAGAAGATTTCCTCCGGCAGAACATGCAATAGCAGTTCACCTTTGGCTCCGATGCGCGAGTTCAGTTCCTGTGCGGAGATGGTTTTCATCACGCTGCCATCAAGGGGTAGTCCGTGTAGCCTTCGGGTCCGGGGGAATAGAACTTCGCGGCGTTTGGCGCGTTGAGCGCGGCTTTGGTTGCGATGCGCGCGGGCAGATCGGGATTCGCCAGGAAGCTGGTGCCGAAAGCGACGGCATCGAGTTGGTCCTCGGTGATGGCATGTTCGGCTTCGTCGGCGGTGTAGCCCATGTTGCCGACGAGGACGCCTTTGAAAGCGGCGCGGGCGGGCGTCATCACATCTCCGGTCTGCTGCTGGAAAAAGTCGCTGCGCATGACATGAAGATAAGCGAGACCTCGGGCGCTGGCCTGCTGCGCGATGTAGGTGGTGATGGCGACGGGATCGCTGTCGATCATGCTGTTGTAGCTGTTCAGCGGCGAGATGCGCAGACCGACGCGCTCCGCACCCCAGACGCTGATTGTTGCGTCGAGAACTTCGAGCATGAGACGCGCGCGGTTTTCGATGGAGCCGCCATATGGGCCGGTGCGTTTGTTGGCTCCATCGCGAAGGAACTCGTCGAGCAGGTAGCCGTTCGCGCCATGAATCTCGACGCCGTCGAATCCGGCGGCCTTCGCGTTTTGCGCGGCCTTTTTGAATCCGGCGATGATGCCGGGGATTTCGTCGTCGCGAAGCTCGCGCGGGATGACGTAGGGCTTCTTGCCTTCGGGCGTGTGGACTTCATCGCCAGTGATGGCGATGGCGCTCGGCGCTACGGGTTGTGCGCCGCCATTGAGCAGCGGATGGCAAGCGCGACCACCGTGCCAGATTTGCAACACGATCCGGCCGCCTTTGGCATGGACGGCGTCAGTGACTTGCTTCCAGCCATTGACTTGAGCGTCGGAGTAAATGCCTGGCTCCATCCAGAAGGAAGAGTTGCCTTCCATCGCCATCGTGGCCTCGGCGATGATGAGGCCGGCGCTGGCGCGTTGCGCGTAGTATTCGGCCATCAACGGCGTGGGAACATGATCTGCGTCAGCACGGCAGCGCGTAAGCGGCGCCATGAGGATGCGGTTGGGCAGCGTTAGAACGCCGGCTTTGAGTGGAGTGAGGAGGTTCATGATTTTGGATTTCAGATTTTGGATTCAGGATTTGATGAGGCCGAGCCAGGCTTTGCGCTCGGAGAAGAGCAGGAAAAGCGCGAGGAGGGAGATGCCGATGTTCATGGGGTCAATGAGCGTGGCGCCCTTCATGAGGAAGGTGTGAAAGGCGAGAATGTTCACGATGATGGGGCCAAGGACGAGCAGGCCGATGTTGCGTGTCTTGGGCACGGCGACGAGCAGGCCGCCGAGCACTTCCATCGCTTTCACGAACGCGAGGTAGCCTGTGGGAAAGAGCGCGCCCATGAAGAGCTTGTGCGGCGCGTCTGCTGGTGATGGATCAGCGGGCATGGGGATGAATTGCAGCCAGAAGTTGATGCCGAAGACGATGAAGAGAATGCCGAGCAAAGCTCCGGCGATGGTGGGTGCGTGTTTCATATGGGTGAGTTTGCGATGGTTTGCAGTTGTTTGGGGAATCAGGCGAGATCAAAGAGCAGGGCTTCGGCGTTGTCACTCGCGGTGATGGTAATGGTACCGCTGTCGATGGTGCTCAGGGCGTCGCCTGCGGTGATACGCGCGTCGTTGATAATTGCGCCGCCTTTGATGAGCTGGAACCACGCGCCGCGTCCGGCGCGGATGTCGTGCGCGATGGATTGTCCTGAGGCGAGGCGCACGCGGTAGATGTCGGCGTCTTGATGAATGGTGGCGGAGCCTTCGCGGCCATCGCGTGAGATGATGAGTGTCTTGGGCGCATTCTCCTTGGCGGGATCGGGATGCCATTCCGTGTAGCTCGGCGTGAGACCGCGCTCATCGGGGTGA
>JANPIW010000596.1:0-4728 GCA_031425215.1 Verrucomicrobiaceae bacterium | reverse complement strand
AACGACGGGCGAGGGCGCCCGTGCTCCCGGCTCCGCATCTCGCTCACTACTTTTCCTTCCATGTTCACAAAGGCTCTGGGAAATCGCGCGCTGTTGCGCTGGACGCGATGCAACTCGTTCATGGCCGTTGCTCTCCCGCTGTATTCAACCGCGCTTCGCCAATGTGCGTGATTGTTTCCCTAAACCCGCCGTTCTCCTGAAACAGCTCGCCCGTGCTCAACCGCAGCACGCGCGGCAGCTTCTTCTTCCGTTTCACCGCCAGCCGCTCCAGCCGCTCTGCCACCTCCTGCCACGCGCGCTGCTTGATCTCCGGCGTGGCTTTCGCGCCCTCATCGATGCCAGCGGCCTTTGCCATCTCGTTGCGCGCATCGACATATTTTTTTCCCACCTTCGCCGAGGTCTCTCCCGTGAGCGCCCTGATATCCACGGGCTTGTCGTCACCATCCGCCACGATGGTAAACACCGAAGGTTCAGGCCCCGGATCGGCATACATCGGAAAATTGTTCAGCGGATACGCGTCACGTCCGATCAAGCACGCCGCGATCACCACCACCATCGCCATGATGGGGTGTGTCAGTGCGCTGCGTAGCGCTGCGGAAAAGACCGTCGGTTTCACGACGGCATAAAGGCCGACACCGCGTCGCAAATCAACCGCGTATAAAAACAACACGAACACAATTGGACTTTCGCGCTGCAGTGCTAAAATCCGCTCATGATCTGCCAAGCCACCATACTTGACCGCTTCCTTGATCCATTCGCGAATTGCCTGACGCGCGAAGTAGCCCGGCGGGTTGTTGAATTGCGACCCGATCAGGAGACACTGACTCGCATTGAGCAGCTCCGCGAGAAGTCCAACGACGGTTGTCTAACGGAGAACGAAAGAGCCGAATACGAGGAGTTTGTCGAGGGACTGGACATCATGGGCATTCTGAAGGCCAAGGCACGCGCCGCCATGTCGAAACTCCCGGCCTGATGAATGCGGAGCTGCGGCACCTGATCCGGCTCCGCGCCCGTGGACGGTGCGAATACTGCATGCTGCCCGAGCATGCCGTGGACGTGCCTTTCCATGTGGAGCACACCCTCGCCCGGCAGCACGGCGGGAGCGATGACTGGTCAAACCTTTGCCTCGCTTGTGACCGGTGCAATCTGCACAAGGGGCCGAACATGTACAGCATTGATCCCGACACAGGCGAGTCTGTGCCGCTTTTCCATCCGCGACAGCAGCGATGGGATGAGCACTTCTCATGGATCGGCGCCGAGATTGCGGGCACGTCCGCCACGGGTCGCGCCACCGCTCGATTGCTGAATATGAACGCGCGGCATCGAGTATTGCTGCGCGCAGGATTGCCCATTGGATGGAACGCGTGAGCGGGTGTGGACGCTCGCGCAAGCAGGTGGTCAGGCCGGATGCGAACCGCGCCCGAAGGAGCGGGTTTTCGCACCCATCTCGTCTGCGTTTCGCAACTCAATTCTCCTGGCATCCACCACAATAAACCTCGCCATTTACCCAGGTAAAAGTGGCTCAAAAGCCATCGCTCGCCATTGTCAGACATGAGTGAAAACAACACGGAAAACACCCTCGATGAAATCGAAATCGACCCTCCCATGACGCCCGAGGAGGAGGCGAAATGGAAGGTGAAAATGTGGAAGATGAGCCTGGCCTGGAGGCGCGAACTCCGCCAGACCAACGGCCCGCGCAAGGTTCGCGAGCGCAAGAACCAGCGCTACCTCGCCATGCTGATCCGCAAACATACGGAACCTGTGCTGCGCGGCATCCTCAAGGCCATGAGCAAGGCGAACGATCTTCATGGCGAGGGGCTTCGGCTTCTTTGCGTCCAGTTCCTGACCGAGACCGATCTGGACCAACCGCTCGAAAAGCTGATCGCTCCCTTCAACGACATCTATCGCAACCGGCCCATCCGCATCGTCGAAGTCAACGGCCCGGAATACATCGTCGAGATCCACGGCGGCGGTGGCACGGCCGGCGATGGCGGGACTTTCCTGCTGGTTCGCGACGGCGACATCTTTCGCATCAAGGAACAGTTGGATTGGTGGATCAACTGAGCGCGGAACGCGCCAGAGTGAAGTAGGGCGGGTGTGTTCCGCACCACTGATGCGGATGATACGATGAGCGCACCTGCGG
Organism: Verrucomicrobiaceae bacterium; assembly: GCA_031425215.1. Lineage (GTDB taxonomy): Bacteria > Verrucomicrobiota > Verrucomicrobiia > Verrucomicrobiales > Verrucomicrobiaceae > JANPIW01. Next base: position 2,585 of record JANPIW010000596.1, on the reverse strand, counting down.
AACTACCCGCCTTCGTTCGAATGTGTTCGCGCCTCCAATACGTCCTGCCCATGCGCGCGCACAATCAGGCGGGTAGTTCGGCGACCCTGCTTTTCACTGCCAAGGTTCGTCTCTCGCGCCGAACACACCCGCTCTACTTCAATGCGGCGACCCTAGCTCTCCATCAAGAGGCCGATTGCCGTCTCCACGCGTATCACTATCCTCCGCCTCCCCATGCCAAAACGTCCCGCCGCGAAATCACCCAAAGTACAGAAGGCGACCCGCCCTCAATCTTCAGAGAAGGCGACCCGCCCTCAATCATTGAACGTCATCCAGATTCGCGGCGCGCGGCAGAACAATCTCAAGGGCATCGACCTCGATCTGCCGCTCGGGAAACTCAACGTCATCACGGGACCAAGCGGCAGCGGCAAATCGTCGCTCGCCTTTGACACCATCTATGCGGAGGGGCAGCGCCGCTATGTCGAAACCTTCTCGCCGTATGTACGGCAGTTCTTCGAGCGCATGGACAAACCGAAGGTCGATGCCATCCACGGCATCCCGCCCGCCATCGCCATCGAGCAGGTGAACTCCATGCGCTCTACGCGCAGCACCGTCGGCACCATCACGGAGATCAATGACTACTTAAAAATGCTCTTCCCGCGCATCGCCGAGGCAAACTGCCCCGAGTGCGCCCGCGCCGTGCGGCCCGAGACCTCCGACAGCATCCAGCGCGAGCTGCTGACGAAGCACGCCGGCAAAACCGCGCTCATCGGTTTCGGCGTTCCCGCACCCAAGGGCACCAACCCTGCGGAGTTTTTTCTCTTCCTCCAAAGCCAGGGCTTCCTCCGCGTGCTGCTCTTCGGCGAGACCATCCGCACCGACGAACCCGAGGCGCTGAAAGGAAAAAAGCTCCCCGCGATTGTCACCGTCATTCAAGACCGCGTCACGCTCGAAACCAAAACGCGCTCGCGCCTCGCCGAAGCCATCGAAGCCGCTCTCCGCCTCGGCAAAGGCCAGCTCTCCGTGATACTGAGCACTGAGCACTTAGCACTTAGCACTTTGTCTTTTAGTACAGACTGGCGCTGCGCCGACTGCGACATCAAAATCCCCGCTCCCACGCCCGGACTCTTCAGCTTCAACAATCCCATCGGCGCTTGCACCAAATGCCGCGGCTTCGGCCGCACGCTCGGTCTCGACATGCACAAGGCGATCCCTGACGAAAGCCTCAGCATCCGCGAAGGTCTTGTGCGCGCGTTCACCGGCACGACGTATCGCGAGAGCCAGACCGATCTCGAAAAAGCCGCGCGTAAACGCGGCGTGGATGTGAACACGCCCTTCGATGACATGAGCGAGGCCGACCGCAAATGGCTCATCGAAGGTGACGACAAAGACCCCGAGCGCGCGTGGCAGCGCGGTGAGTGGTATGGCGTGAAGGGCTTCTTCAAATGGCTCGAAGGCAACACGTACAAGATGCACGTCCGCGTCTTCCTCAGCCGCTTCCGCGCTTACACAACCTGCGACGAGTGCGATGGCGGGCGCTTGAAAAAAGAGGCGTATCATTTCCGCATCGCGGGCAAAACACTCGCTGATCTCTGGGCCACGCCCGTGTGTGATCTGCTGCCGCTCGTCGCATCATGGCCCGTGAGCGAGAGCGATCACGCCGTGAAAATGCTGCGCGATGAAATCAGCTCACGCCTCAGCTACATGGAGCGCGCCGGCCTCGGCTATCTCAATCTCGACCGCCAGACGCGCACGCTCTCCGGCGGCGAGCTGCAGCGCGTGAACCTCACCACCTGCCTCGGCGCCTCGCTCGTGAACACGCTCTTCGTTCTCGACGAGCCAAGCATCGGCCTGCACCCGCGCGACATCGGCAGGCTCATCGGCGTGATGGAAGGATTGCGCGACAAAGGCAACACGCTCCTCGTCGTCGAGCACGAGGAAGCCGTCATGCGCGCCGCCGACAACCTCATCGAGATCGGCCCCGGTCGCGGTGAGAAAGGCGGCGAGCTGGTCTGCAACGGCACCATCGCCGAGCTGGAGAAAAACAAGCGCTCGCTCACCGGTGATTATTTGTCCGGCAGAAAAACCATCCCGCTGCCGGAGAAGCGCCGGCCTGTGAAATTGGGCGGATCGCGCAATCTTCGCATCCGAGGCGCGCGACAAAACAATCTGAAGAATCTCGATCTTGAAATTCCGCTGCGTGTCTTCTGCTGCATCACCGGCGTGAGCGGCTCCGGCACGAGCACGCTCGTGCACGAAGTCCTCTTCCGTAATCTCGAACGCTTGCGCGGCATGGTCTGCGAGGACGAGCCTGGCCGCATCAAAGAGATCACCGGCTACGAAAGCTTCGCGCAAGTCGTCATGGTCGATCAAACGCCGCTCGCGCGCACACCGCGCTCCACACCGGCGGTGTTCGTCGGCGCGTTCGATGTCATCCGCATGATGTTCGCCGACAGCGAGGAAGGCCGCGCGCAAGGCGTCGGCCCCGGTTTCTTCTCGTTCAATTCCGGCGAAGGCCGCTGCGAGCGCTGCTCGGGCAACGGCTTCGAGAAGATCGAGATGCAGTTCCTCTCCGATCTCTATGTGACCTGCCCCGAGTGCGAAGG
>JANPIW010000595.1:0-7246 GCA_031425215.1 Verrucomicrobiaceae bacterium | reverse complement strand
GCGCCGTTATCACCGCCCTTCATCATCTTCTCGCGCGTTGTCAGCAGCAGGCCGCCTTTCGCTTTGCCGGGTTTGTGGCAGCCGATGCATTCGTCGCGCAGCACGCGCAGCGCGACGGTGCTCGCGTCATCGGCGAGGAGGGAAGTGGTCAGGAGAATTGCGATGAGAAATCGAATCATGGATCAAGCGGCGATGAGATACGCGACGTGCGCGCGATTTCATGCCACACTCCGCGCGTGACAAAAACCGCCCGCCTCCTTGACCGTATCGCACTCTGGATTGATCCCGAGCCGCGCGATGGCGCTTGGAATATGGCAGTGGATCAGGCGCTGCTCGAAACCGCCTCGCACACGATTCTGCGCGTCTATGCGTGGTCGCGTCCGACTGTGACGATCGGCTACGCGCAAATGCTGGAGCGAGTGCAAGGCGCGCTTCCCGCGTGGCCCGTGGTGCGGCGCTGGACGGGCGGCGGCGTCGTTTTTCACGAGAGCGACATCACCTACTCGCTCATCGTGCCCGCGAGCGTCGAGTGGTCTCAGACGCGGCCTGTGGAGAGCTACGCGCTTGTGCATGGCTCGCTCGCCGATGCGCTCGTTGGCGCTGGCTTCGACGGATGCAGGCTCGCGACTATGGAGGACGTGATTGATCTGCCGTTCTGCTTTGAAGCACCCGCCGTTCATGATGTGGTGCGCGGCAAAGTGAAGATCGCGGGCGCGGGCCAGCGTCGCTCCAAGATTGGCCTGCTCCATCAAGGCAGCGTGCAGCAGGTGAATGTCGCCGCGAACTTCTGGCAGCAGTGGGCCGAGCAGCTCGCTGACGTCGTCGATGAGATGCGCGCGCCATCCGCTGGAGTGCTGGGCCGCGCTGATGAACTGGCCGAGACGCGCTATGCCACTGCGTCCTGGCTTCAGCATCGCGAGGAGATGCGGCGCGTCTTTGTCTATGGCTCGTTGAAGCGCGGCCTCCAGAACCATCACCACCTCGCGGGCCAGCGCTTCATCGGTGAAGCGCGGAGCTTGGATCGCTTTCGTCTGTTCGATCTCGGCGGTTACCCGGGCGCCGTGCGAGATCCCGATGGCTGTGAGATCGAAGGTGAAGTCTGGGATGTCGATTCGGACTGCCTGCGCGCGCTCGACAAACTGGAAGGCATTTCCGAAGGCGAGTACTCGCGCGAGCGAGTGGCGCTAAACGGCGCGTTTCGCGGCCAGAGCATCGACGTTTATGTCTATCTCAAGCTGGTCGCGGGTATGCGCGAGGTTGGGGAGCGTTGGTGACTCCTGCTCAGCAGCTCGTCGGAATGCGCTGCGCCAGCTTCACTGAGTGTTCGATCGCGCCGCGCACGAATCCAAGGCACTCCACCGCGCCTTGAGGCTTGCCTGGCAGCGCGATGACAAGGGACTGCTCCACCACAGCGGCCAGTCCGCGCGAGAGGATCGCATTCGGCGTGATCTCGAATGACCGCGCGCGCATGATTTCGCCAAAGCCGGGAATCTCCACGCGCATGATGGCGCGAATGGCCTCGGGCGTGACATCTCGCGCGGCGATGCCCGTGCCGCCCGTGGTCAGGATCAATCCGCAACCTTGCGCGCCAAACGAAAGCACCGCCTCCTGGATGCGCGCGATGTTATCCGGCACGATTGCCTCCGCGATCACCGTCCATCCATATTCCCCCGCCACTTTCTTCAATGCAGGCCCGCCGAGATCTTCGTAAACTCCTTCGCTCGCGCGATCCGATACTGTGATGATGCCGACGTTCATGGGATTTCAGTTTTAGTTTTGCTGACCAGCCGCACCCCCTCGATTTGCATCGTCTTGTCCACGGCCTTGCACATGTCGTAGATCGTCAGCGCCGCGATGCTCGCCGCCGTGAGCGCCTCCATCTCCACGCCGGTTTGCGCCACGGTCTTCGCCGTCGCCGTCACACGCACTCCGGTTTTCTCGATGGCAAATTCCACCGCCACTTTCGTCAGCGCGATCTGGTGGCAGAGTGGAATCAGGATCTGCGTCTGCTTCGCCGCCTGAATGCCCGCGATGCGCGCCACTGAGAGCACATCGCCTTTCTTCAATTGATTCGCCTTCACAAGACTCAGCGTGTTCGCCTGCAAAACAATCAGCGCCTCGGCGACAGCTTCGCGGTGCATCGCAGGCTTTGCCGACACATCCACCATCGACGCCTCGCCAGCGCGATTGAGATGAGAGAGCGCGGCTCCCTTCTCTTGCCCTTTGCCCTTCGCTCCCCGCCCATCGCTCATCATCATCCTCCGATCGCGATCATCTTCCGGTTCGGCTGGTAGTTGTTGCGGAAGTCATGCTCCTTCGGCTTCCGCGCTACCACGCTGCCGATGAATGCGGCCAGCTCCACATCGGTGCAGCCGGAGCGCAACACCTCGCGCATGTCGAACTCCAGAAAACTTCCGAGGCAAGGACGCAGCTTCCCGTCGCATGTCAGGCGCAGCTTGTTGCAGCTCTCGCAGAAATGCAGGTCCGTCATCGCGCCGATGAAACCGATGAGCTGCTCGCTGCCAGGTATTTGATAGTAGGCGGCGGGGCCGTTGGTTTTGAAATCGAGACGCGGAATGAGCGGGCCGAGATGCTGCTCGATGAGTTTTTTCGCCGTGCCTGCCGCGAGGAAGTTTGCATCGCTCAGCACATCGGTCGTGCTCACGGGCATCAGCTCGATGAAGCGGAGCAGCGCGTTTTTTTCCGCGGCGAACTCGATGAGCTGCATCAGCTCGCGCTCCGTCTGGTCGCGCATGAGCACGCAGTTAAAGCGCATGGAGTCAAAGCCGGCGTCGGACGCCGCATCGATGCCCTGCATCAGCTTGGGCAGCAGATCGCGGTTCGTCGAGCGCGCGTAGGCCGCGCGGTCCAGCGAGTCGAGCGAGATGTTCACCGAGCGCACACCGCCGCGCGCGAGCCGGGCTGCGATGGATTGCCCTGCCTCCTTTTTCGCCAGCAGCGTGCCATTCGTGGACACGCCCACATGCTTGATGCCAGGCACAGCCGCCACTTGCGCGCAGAAATCAACGACACCCGGACGTGTGAGCGGCTCTCCGCCTGTGACGCGCACTTTTTGCACGCCGAGCTGAGCGCTCACGCGGATCACGCGCAGCATCTCGTCAAAGGACAGCACCTCGTCGCGCGGCGTCCACTCCTGCTCCTCCTCGGGCATGCAGTAGCGGCAGCGTTCGTTGCACCGGTCGGTGACGGAGACGCGGAGGTATGAGATGCGATGGCCAAAAGTGTCTTCCACAGGATGAGATACGGCGGTGATCATGTCCCAGATCAAAAGCCTGGGCAACCGCTGCGTTGTGCCGTGTGACGCGCGCGAGCATTCCAGATCTCGCCACTATCCACGGCGGATCTCGGAGCCTTTGAAACGGATGCTGAAGCGGAAGACTTTTTTCAGGCGGCAATGAACGGCACCCGTTTCCAAATCAAACCGTTCAGGAATCTCGATGCGATGCAGATCGACAGTGGCGTGAAAGCCGCGCTCGGAAAAGATGTCGATGAGGATGGCCAGTGCCACAGGGTCGTGGAAGAGCTTGTTCTCGGAATTGATGTCCGCGCGGCCGGATATGGCGTGGCGCACGATGATGGGCATCATCTTCCGCTCGATGAAATCGACAACGGACTGCATGAGATCGGGCTTCTCCACCTTGTAGTTGTCGAGACGGCGCACGAGATCCTGGCGCGCGTGACGGATGATCTCGCTGGCGAGCGGGAGCTTGCGGAGCAGGTCAAAGGTGCGCGGGTCCAGCTCCAGGGAGCTTTGATACTCCAGCTCGCGGACGATGTTGTCCTGCACCAGTTCCAGCGGAGCCTGGGCATTGATGAAGTGGTAGTGGAAGATCGACTTCAGCGAAACGAGCGCGTCAAAGGTCTTCTCTTTGAAGACCTTGTAGCGGTTCCGCGCCAGCGCGGGATCGAAGTCCGTCGCGCGTTCTTCCCAGAGATCACCGAGGCCGGAGCTTCGCACCTCCGCATTGTGCGCGAGGATTTCATGACCGCGCTTGAGCTGTCGGGCGATGCTTTCGGCCTCATCGACAAAGAGCACCATGATGTGGAAAATGGGCTGCTTGAAGTGCGCGGCCTCGGGCGTGTCGGAGAAATCGCGGCGCAGGCGCATCATCTCATCAAAAAGCATTTTGAGGCACTCCACCTGCACCTTGGTGCGCGGGAAGCCGTCGAGGATCGCGCCGTTCTGCTGCTCAGGCTCCAGCAGCTTGCGGATGAGAACACCCACCACCTCGCGGTCGCCAACCATGCCACCCTGGGATTTGAGTTTCTGCGCCTCCGGGCTGTCCAGCAACGCGCTCACCACGATGGGCTGCGCGTCGATGCCGCGCAGATCGCGGATGAAGTCGGTGTTCGTCCCTTTGCCCGCGCCCGGTGCGCCGCCGAGGAGGATCAGCTCCTTCGGAAAACGCAGGCGATCACGTCCGTAATCCGCCTCAAGCTGCTTCCAGACGTGATTGAAGATGAGCTGGGCATCTTTGATCTCCAAATCGGCCGGGACGGCGGGCTTGGGGGTGCTTTCGGACGTGGCGGGCTGCATGGCAATGGAAAAGCTATCGAGTCGCAGGTGGGCAAGTCAAACGCCAGCCAGGGTGAGATCATCCCTTCAGCGACATCAGATACCCCAGCAGATCGCGTGCCTGTTCGTCGTTCAGCGCATCGAGCAAGCCCTCAGGCATCAGGCTGCGGCGAATGTACTTCGTGCTGCGGATTTCTTTTTTGTCGATGCGGCGGTCGGGCAGGCCGGGTTGGCGCACGACGACGGCGGTGTTGTCCTCGCTGACAAAGAAGGCGTCGGTGAGATCGCCGTTTTTCATCTCGACGCGGAAGATGCGGTAGCCGGGTTCCATTGCGGCGTTGGGCGTGAGGATGTTGCGCAGCACGGCTTCGAGACCCATCGCGCCTGCGCCGCTGAGGTTGGGGCCGATCTGCGCGCCTGCGTTGCCGATCTGGTGGCAAGTCGTGCAGAGCGCTGAGAGGATTTTGCCGTTGGCGGGATTGCCGGGTGTTTTGGCGAGCGCGGTGAGCTTGGTGAATTTCGCATCGAGCACGGCGGCTTGGGCTTCGGAGAGCAGCGGGGGCGTGTCTATTGTCTTGGCGAGGCGGGCGCCACTTTGAAGCTGCGTGCGGTCTGCCGGATAGGTCTTATGTGTCGTATAAGACCTATCGAAGCCGGTCCTGATTTCAGCGGCGGTGCGGTCACGATCCCACACGCGGAACTCGGTCATGGCGCCCTCTGTGCCGCCCTTGGGTCCACTCCAGCCGATGCGGCAGTTCTCCCACTTCGCAGGCGCTGGCTTGCTGGCGGTCGCGTCAAGCTCGCCGTTTTGATAGATGCGAATGATGCTTTGCGCATCGCGCGTGACGGCGATGTGCGTCCAAAGATCGGGTGTCATAGGCTTGGTGGCGACACAGACATCGCGCAGTTCGGGGCCTGCAAAGACGCGGAACTTGGAGCCGAAGAAATTCATCTCACATCCGCCCGGCACGCCCAGGATGTCGTCCTCGTTGCCTATGCCCGGCGCGAGTCGCACCCAGGTCTCGACGGTGAAGGGGCCGTCGAGCGTGATCTTGCTGTCCACCCACGCGGCCTCGCTGCCGTCGAGCAGCAGCACCTCGCGGAAGATGCCGCCGAGCTGCTGCTGGAGTTTTTCGAGAGCAGGATCATCCCCCAGCACGGTGGCTAGCCGCTCGACGGTGGGGCCGTCGAGATCAGTCTGCGGCAGTGTTTTGTTGAGCAAAGCGGTGACGATGGTTTTCGCGCCGGCCTTGGTGCTGGAGATCGTGTTCAGCGCGGTGCGGCGCTGCGCGGGCTGAAGATCGGGATAAAGCTCGAGGAGCTTCGCGGCGGCATCGGGAGCGCGCGAGGCGGCGAGGGCTTCGAGCGCGGCATCACGCGTGAGCGGATCGGGATCGGATTTGGCGAGCGCGGCGAAGAGGTCGGTCTGGCTGCTGCGGAGATCGCGCAGGGTGGTCAGAACGGAGTGACGGCTTCCAGCCGTCATGCGTGAGGGCTGGAAGCCCTCACTCCGAAGCATCGCCACGAGATCACTTTCGAGCGCGGTGAGCTGGAAGCCACCGATGAGCTGGAGTGCCAGTGTGATGCGGACACTCTTATCTGCATCCTTTGTCTTCGCGGCTTCGCCGCCATTGTTTGAATTGCGGACAGGAATGTCCGCATCACTCTGGAGCATCCTGCGTGCTGTCTCGGTGAGCAGCGGAGCGATCTTCGCGGGATCGAGCTTCGTGCGTTGCGCGAGAAGTTTTTCGGCGACGACCGTGCGCGATTTCTCGTTCGAGAGCATCGCCTTCAATGCATCGCCAACACCAGCTTCCTCCGGGAACTGAGCGAGGCGCAGCAATTCCTCGTCATTCGGCGCGCGGTCGAGTTGCGGCAGCAGATTCGCCACACGCGACGCGCTCGACTTCGGCTCCAGCGCGAGCGAGGCGAGGACGCGTGCTTCGACTGGGAGCTTTGCGGCGGCATCGGAGTCGAGGAACTTCGCGACCACATCGGGATGACGCTCCAGAAACATGCGGACGAGGAAGCGCTCGAACTCGCGGTCGTAGGCCTCGCCTGTGGGGATTTGTTTCGGGGCGCGGGAGGATAGGGTGGTGGGGCCGTTGGTGAGGGAAGGCTCTGCGATATTGAGGATGAATTTGAGAGCGTATTGGGTGACTTCATCTGCCGCTGGCGACTCGGCAAATTTGAGGCCGTGCCCCAATCGTTTGATGATTTCCCGCCGAACATCCGGTGAAGGATCGCGACGTATTGGCTGGCCTTCTTGATGGGAACCAGAGCCATACACCAACAACTCGAGCTCTGGCACTTCTCCACTAGGGGCATTCAAAGCAGCGAGTCTAATTCGTGGGTTCGAATGTTTTAACAATGATGGAAAATCGACGAGATGAGTTGCTGGATGATGTTCGATTCGCATCTCGCCCAAAGTCCACAGGGCTTGGATTCGCTTTGCTGAAGTGGCTTGTTCGTTATCAGCGATGTCGGAGAGCGATGACACGATCTCGGGGTCTTGAAACATATGCTTGAGGCCATGCTCAGCCCATCGATCCGCGAGCGTTTGCCACGCGAGATGCGCTTTCGCCACGGGATCAGCGCCGAGTAGGGCGATGAGTTCATTGGCTTTGAGTTTGGTGAAGTTGGGGATGGTTTGTGGAGCGCGGACCTCCGAGCCCGCAGCAGGGGGAGCGAGCGGAGAGCTGTCGCTGG
>JANPIW010000594.1:0-2472 GCA_031425215.1 Verrucomicrobiaceae bacterium | reverse complement strand
TCCTCCACCGCCAGATGGAGAACGACGACAACACCACCCTGGGCCATATGCTCTGGGGCGACCAAGTGGAGGTGACGGGCAATGCCAAAGATGGACGGACACCCGTGCGTACCGGACGCAACCGCGACCAAGCGCAACGCGCATGGGTGCCAAGCGACTGCCTCGCCGCCACGTCCGACAAGGGCCTGCTCGAACTCTACATAATCGACGTCGGCCAGGGCGATGGCGTGCTCCTGCGCACACCCGATGACAGATGGCACGTCGTCGATGCAGGCGTCTCCAACTCCGCGCAGATGACCAAGAAAGGCGCGGCCAATTTCATCCGCTGGAAGTTCCAGAACGATCTCGGCCGCCCAGGCGTAAATCTTGAGTCCGTGATGATCTCGCACCCGGACTTCGATCACTATGGCGGTGTCATCGACCTGCTCAGCGGCAAGCTCCACGATGGCCGCCAGTTCCCTGTTTCGGTCAAACACTTCTGGCACTCGGGCATGGGCCGCTTTGCCAGCGGTGAGCGCCTCGGCAAAACACGGGTAGGACAGACCCCGGCCTTTCCCTTCCCCCACTACGGCCTGCGCGAGGACGGCAAATTCATCGTCGAGTTGCTCGACGGCAAGGCACACTTCAGCAGCCCGCCCCGCGCGCTCGACGGTGCCTACGCGGACCTCGCCAAGCTCGTCGCCACAGTGCCCGGAAAAGTCGCGCGCCTCGACGCCTCCATGTCCCATGTGCCCGGCTATGGTCCAAACAATGCCTCGGGCGTGGTCATGCGCCTGCTCGGGCCGGTCGTCGAGAAAATCGGCGGCCAGCATATTGGCCTGCGCGTGCTCGGCGGAGAAAGCATCTCGCGCAACGGCCACTCGGTGGTCACGCGCCTCGACTACGGGCGAGCCCGCGTGCTGCTCACAGGTGATTTGAACACCGCCTCGCAGCGTCTGCTCCTGAGTTATCACGCCTCCACGGAGTTCGCAGCGGATGTGGTTAAAGGCTGCCACCACGGCTCCGATGACATCGACCTGCGCTTCGTGCGCGCCATGGCTGCGCGCGCCACCGTCATCTCATCGGGTGACAACGAGGACTACGCCCACCCGCGCCCTCGCGTCATGGGCGCCTCCGCGCGCTTCGGCCGGGATTCCCAAAGCGTGCTCAAGGATGAACTCATGCCGCCGCTCATCTACTCCACCGAGTTGGCACGGTCCGTGAAGCTAGACTACGCCGCCACCGTCCGCAAAAAGGGCACCGTCAAGGCGTTGCTGAAAGCAGACGAAGCACAGATCAAAGGCACGAGTTCAGGTTCTATCTACCGTGACTTGGATCGCACCCCCATCTCCACCGATCTCATCTATGGCCTCGTCAATGTGCGCACTGACGGTGACCGCATCCTCTGCGCAACGATGCGTGAGCAGGGCGACGAGTTCGACATCCAAGTCTTCCGCGCTGGCGTGGAGCCTTGAGGTTTTCCAACAACTCATCCTCAACCTGACCCAAACTTATGGCCAAGAAAACTACAGCAAAGAAGCCCCCAAAGAAACCCGCCAGCAAGGCGGCAAAGAAAGCAGTAAAACGAAGCGCACCCAAGGCCAAAGCTCTCCACAAACCGGCCCCGGCCACCGCCACTGGCACGGTGCATCACGTCAAAGCCTCCAGCTTTGCTGATCCCGCCGACGTGGCCGCCTTCAAAAAATGCAAAGCTCAGGGCAAGACCGACACGCAATGCTTCAAGGTAGGCGACAACGGCATCGGCTTCGCAGGAGACGACTGCACCGGCCCCACGCCCATGTGCGCGCTGCCGCAGGAGGATTGGAAAGAACGCTGGGGCACCAAGGCCAACGCGCGCCTCAAACCCGTAGTCGTCACCGCCAACGGCAGAACCGTCGTCTGCCTCCTCGGCGACACCATGCCCAAGCGCGCCAACATCACCAACGGCGCCGGCATCGACCTCTCCCCCGCCGCCGTCAAAGCCATCGGCAAATCCCCGCCGCTCATGATCTCCGCCACCTGGATCTGGCAGGCGGATCAATAGCACTCCACCCCTCTAACCTCCCGCCTCAGAACGGCGGACCGCACCCATCATCCCGGCACTCCCTCTACCCATGAAAACCACCGCCACTCTTCCTGCTCATTCGTCCAGCCTCAGCGTGCGTTTCTGAGAGATCAGCCTGCATCCCCGCCTCCTCATCTCCTATCCCCCTCCCCCATTCACCGACATGAACATCCGCATCGCATCCTTCAACTTTCAAAACCTCTTCACCCGCTCCAAGCTGCTGAACCTCGCCAGCAATGCGGAGGCCAAGGCACTGCTCAACAAGGTGGAGAGCCTCAAGAACGAACTCGCCAAGGCGAGCTACACGGCGGCGGTCAAGACGAAGATAATCAGCTTGCAAGCCCATCGGCCTGATGCGCAGCCGGGTGGATGACGGCGCGGCGTCGGCGGCTGGAAAATTCAGCCGCACCTTCTCGCCCGACTGCCTG
>JANPIW010000593.1:0-2374 GCA_031425215.1 Verrucomicrobiaceae bacterium | reverse complement strand
GTAGGTGCCGCCGGCCCAGGTGAAGGTGGGCGTGTTGTCATTCAGCGTGCTGGTGTTCGGCGGATCAATGATCTGCGCGGGCCGGTTTCCTCCGGGCTGCAAGGTGGTGAACCAGTAATGATTCGACTGGAACGCGCCATTGATGAGGGACCAGATGGTGACGTAAATCGGGCTGCCGTCCTGCGGCACGGTGAAGCTGCGCGAGGTGGCGGTGCCTGCATCGACGGCGGCGAGATCGTAACCCGCGTAGGCGGAGCCGATGTAGATGTAGTAGCGGCTCACGCCCACGCCCGCCGTCCACTGGAGGTTGAGCGTGCCGCTCGTGAGCGTGGAGCCATTGGCGGGACTGACGAGCACGGCAGGCTCGGGCGTCGCGCCGTTGAAGTAATAATAGTTGGCCTGATACGCGCCGCGGATGAGGGAGTAGAGCGTGACGTAGATTCTCACACCCGCGGGGACGGTCACGGTGCGACTGAGGGCCGTGCCCTGGTTCTCCGCCAGGATGTCGGAGCCGCCTGATGTGGTGCCGACAAAGAGGTAGTAGGATGTGACGTTCACGCCGGTGTTCCAAACCAGCGCGAGCGACGTGGTGGTGATGGTTGAGCCATTGACCGGGCTGGTGATCTGCGCCTTCGCATCGGGAATCGTGGCGCGCACGATGGAGAGCAGGTACGTTTTTCTTGTCACGCCATCCTGCGCGGTGACGACGATGGTGATGGTGGTGCCGCCGAGGTTGAGCGCGATGGCACCGCTGGGCGTACCGGATGCCACGGCGGCGCCATTCACGGTGATGCTGGCATTCGCGTCCGCTTTCGTCGGCGTGACGATCACCGATGTGACGGCGTTGATGACGTTTTGCGAATAGCTCGTCGTCGCGCTGGCAAACGCGGGAGTGTAAGCGCCCGCGCTGGAGACGAGATTGCTGAGATTCGCGTTCGTGGAGAGGCCCGTGCCGGAGAGGTTGATGTCGTAGGGATTCTCATCGCCGTCGTTATTCGCGATGTGGATGGCCGCAGTGCGCGCTCCTGCGGCGGACGGCGTGAAGCGCACGATGAAGGACGTGGTGCCGCCCGGTCCGGCGACGGTGGAGGATGGATTCGACGTGACGGTGAAATCTCCGCTGTGGGCGCCGTCTTTGCTGATCGAGATGCCGCTGAGCGTGGCGCTGCCGCTGTTGCGGATGGTGAAGGTGAGAAATGCGTTCGCGCCCACGCCGATGCTGCCGAAGGATTTGCTGCCGCCGTCTGCGATGTTCGTGCCCGATGGCTGCTCGACCGCGATCTCGGGCGCGACGGCAGCCGTTCCAGTGCCGCTGAGAATGATGTCGAAGGGATTCTCATCGCTGTCGTTGTTCGCGATATGAATCGCCGCCGTCCTCGCGCCCGTGCCGCCGGGCGCGAACTGCACGACGAATGTCGTGGTGCCGCTCGGCCCCGACACCGGAGCGGTCGGATTGGTCGTCACCGTGAAGTCCGCGCTGTGAGTTCCATCTTTCGTGATCGTGAGACCCGTAAGATTCGCGTTGCCCGTGTTGCGGATCGTGAAAGACAGCGATGTGTTTGATCCCACCGTGACACTGCCAAATGCCTTGCTGCCTGCATCCGCGATGTTGGTGCCCGCAGGCTGCTCCACCGCGATCTCCGGCGCGGCTGCCGCAGTGCCAGTGCCTGAGAGATTGATGTCGAAGGGATTTTCATTGCTGTCGTTGTTGGCGATATGAATCGCCGCCGTCCGCGCGCCGATGCCGCCGGGAGCGAACTGCACGACGAATGAGGTGGTGCCGCTCGGCCCGGACACAGGCTCGACTGGATTCGCCGTGACCGTGAAGTCCGCGCTGTGTGTTCCATCCTTCGTGATCGTCAGCCCCGTGAGATTCGCATTGCCCGTGTTCCTGATCGTGAACGTGAGCGACGTGTTTGCTCCAACCGACACGCTGCCGAACGCCTGGCTGCCACTGTCGGCGATGTTCGTTCCCGCAGGTTGCTCCACCGCGATCTCTGGCGCGGCTGCCGCGGAGCCTGTGCCTGAGAGATTGATGTCGAATGGGTTCTCATCGCTGTCGTTGTTTGAGATGTGGATCGCCGCCGTCCGCGCGCCCGTGCCGCCCGGTGTGAACTGCACCGTGAACGTCGTCGTCCCGCTCGGCCCCGACACGGGCGCGGTGGGATTTGCCGTCACCGTGAAGTCCGCGCTGTGCGTCCCATCCTTCGTAATCGTGAGGCCCGTGAGATTCGCATTGCCCGTGTTCTTGATCGTGAAAGTCAGCGACGTATTTGCACCCACCGACACACTTCCAAACGACTGGCTGCCGCCGTCAGCGATGTTGGTGCTCACGGGTTGCTCCACCGCGATCTCGGGAGCGGTCGCGCCCGTG
>JANPIW010000592.1:0-4744 GCA_031425215.1 Verrucomicrobiaceae bacterium | reverse complement strand
CGCATTACGGCTTCGTCGTCACAACCGCGCGCTCGCCAAAATACCAATGCACCATTCGTGAGCTTGCTGGAATTAGCCCTTTCTTCGATCAGCTATGGCGAGTCGGAACCGGCAATAAGGTATATCTGTGCGAGGTTAGGGACCGATTTGGCGTCGTCTCGTCGTTCGGTTTCAGATTCGCAGGCAGCTACTTGGCACGTTGGGACAACTGCAAAATCACAATCCAAGAAATTCGCTCCGGTTCGGAGAGCAATCTTGATGGCCAGGTCGAGTTTTACATCGACGGCTACAGGACGCGCTGCGACTTCAGGAGCGGAGACTCCGCCGAATGGAAAGAGTTCTGAATCAACCGTCGCCGAACCATGCGCTGCAGCGAACTGCTCCGGGCGTCACAGCCTGTGCTCCCACCCGCAGACCAGCCCCCGCCGTCTTTCCGCACAGGCTGCGCCGCCCTCCGCAGTCGCTGAGCTTGGGGACGTTCGGCGACTTCCCCATGCGCCTTCTGCTGCTAACGATTCTCGGATTGCTGACGTGCGCGGCAGCTCACGCTGAACTCTACCTGCAAGACGAGTCTCGCTCACCTGACGGCACGGTTGTCTTCGCCCTCAATTACCCGCCAACAGAAAACCAGACCAAAGGTTCCGTTCAAGGCTGCTTCGTCCACCCGAAAAGCAAAAAGCGCATCGGGGACTTCTTTTTCCTTCCGGGCACCACTGCCGAGACGCACCGCCCAGGAAGCTACGCCTTCGACAACTACAACGTCTTCGATTACGTCTGGTCTGCCGATTCCACCCACCTTGCAATCGTCCACAACATGCGACACTTCGGGGCGATCCATCCTTTCCGGCGCAGCGGCTTATCGTTCCAGCCTCTTCAGATGCCCGATCTGGTTGCGCCACTGCAAGAGCGCCTGACGGGAGTTATTCAGGAGAGCATCCATACGTCCATCAAGGCAAACCGGTGGGGAAGGAAGCACAGCCTGACCGCCACGATCGCCAAGGACGCCCAACTAACGAAGACCGGCAACGACAACAAAGACTGGAGAGAGCATTCATTGCAGTTCACCATCTCTTTCGATTCCGAAGGCAAGCCAATCATCGAAGCCACGAAATTCCGCGTCCAAATCCCACCATGAAGTCGCCGAACCATGCGCTGCATCAGGTTCGGAATCTTCGCTAAACTGCCAGCAACAGGGTAATTACAAATCACCCACCCCGCAACCATCGGGGAAATCATGCAAATTATCATGCACCGCGTTGACACCGGTGGCGGGCATGATGAAACGAAGCAAGCGACGCTCGGTAATCTCGGTAGGCAAAGATGCGGCTGAAGTCCGCATCTATACGCTCCGGCGGAAGGTGGATGGCTACACGTCCTACCAATGTGCCTGGTATAGCTTGGGTCAGCGGGCGACCAAGGTCTTCGCGGAGCTGGCGGCGGCGAAGACTTTCGCGCAGCAGAAGACGGTGGAGCTGGCGAATGGGCGTCATGTTTCCGTGGAGGCCAGCTTTCGGGAGATTGAGATTCTGCGGGCCTGTGAGGCGCGGGTGGCGGAACTCGGGGTGACGCTGACGGCGGCCATCGAGGAATGGTCTGTGGCGCGGCGGTTGTTGGGCGGGGTTTCCCTCATAGATGCGGCGCGTGCCTATGCGGGCACGCACGCGGGGATTAAGTCGATCACGCTGGCTGAGACGGCTGATCTCTTCGTCGCGTCGAGGGAAGCAGCACAGTTGTCGGATACTTACATCAAGGGGTTGCGCTGCTACTTCAAGTCGCTCAAGCGGCAGTTCGGCCCGTGCTTGATTGCGGACCTGACGACGCAGCAACTCGATGGTGTATTACAGGAGGCTCGTCTCAGCGTGGTGACGAAGAACAATATGCGCCGCACGTTGGTGACGCTATTCAAGTGGGCGCGTGACCAGGGCTATTTGCAGGCTGAACGGAAAACCGCTGCGGAGCGGACGATGACGTTCAATGAGCCGGGTACGGCTCCGGCAATTTTTACGCCGGAGGAACTGACGCGGATCATCGCGGTGTGCCCGGAGAATCTCCTGCCGCACATTGTCATCGGTGCGTTCGCCGGCATCCGGTCGGCGGAGATCGCGCGGCTGGAATGGGCGGACGTGCTGTGGGATCAGGGTTACATTGAGATCAAGGCGCGGAAGGCGAAGACGAAGGCCCGGCGGCTCGTGCCGCTGCTGCCGAATCTGCGGGCGTGGTTGGAGCCGCATCGCGGGCGGACTGAGTTGATCTGCCATCTGCCGAATACGGCGGTGCGTTTGAACTATGTCGGTGAGAAGGCGGGCTTTGGCTGGCGGCAGAATGCGCTGAGGCATAGCTTCGCGAGTTATCGGCTCGCGCAGGTGCAGGATGCGGCGAAGGTCGCGCTGGAGATGGGTAACAGCCCCGAGAAGCTCTTCCGGCATTACAGGGAGTTAGTCACTCCGTCGGCCGCGGAAACGTGGTTCAGCATCTTCCCGACGCCGCGCTTTGTAGCGGCGGATGAGAACCATGCGGCGGCATGACGAGATGTTAGCTATCTCCGTCCCCGACTCATAGCGACTCACCTTTCGCGCCAACGCGCACTCTCGTCGCGCAAATGGTGAAAACTTTGGCGCGGCTGGCGAAGCCTTCAGCGATGGTTCCCTGCGAGGACCGGCTGGCAAAAAATTGGGGTGAAACGCATCACACCAACAACGCCAACGCCGGACAACACCGGCTCGCGCGCGACGAGCATCGCGCCCTCCCACTACACCGCCCGCGCCGGGTTCGGCGCTGAAACGAGCGACGATGATCGCCGCGACGGGCGCATCAACCTCGTGCCGACGGTGGACTTCACCTACCCGGACGACGGAGACGAGCCCGCGCCCTGTGTGCGCGATGACTGGCGACCTGCGCCGCTGCTGGTGAAGTGCGTCCGCCAGCGCTTCGCCTGCGTGCCGAGCGGCGACGTCATGACGATGCCGCTGCTCGACAAGCGTCTCGAGGTGCTGCGCTACGCACTCGTCGAAGCCGTGGCGCAGATGGACATCGAGGCGCTCTGCAAGCTGGCGGACAAAGCGCGCGCGACCTCCCAGCGCATCGCGACCGAGCAGCTCGCCAACAGCACGCCCGGCACGCGCGAGCGCCACGGTGAGATTGTGATCGAGGACAGTGCCGAACGTGGCCGCGTGCTCATCACGTTCCCCGAGCGCCCTGAGCAACGCACCCGCCGCTGGTTGCAGATCTGTGGCTTCTTCTCCGGGGGCGATGGCGGCGTGACCTACTGGCGCAAGCGCACGTTCCGCCGAGGCGAAAACATCGCCCTCGATAACGCGCGGCATTGCGTCGGCAAGATCGTCGCCGACGCCGAGAAGCTTGCTGCCGCCGAACGCGCAGCCGAACGCCGCAACGCCCGCAAGCCCATCGCTGCCTGATATGGACGCTGCCAGCTTCTCCACCATTCTGCGCGAGTGGCGCCACCAGTGCGGCTACACCGACCCGCAAGCCGCCGCCGCGCTTGGCGTCGCCACCAGCACGTTCTGCCGTTGGAAAAACAACTTCCTGCCCGACGAGCTGATCGTTGCCGGCGTGGTGCATCGCATCCGCCAGGGCGACCACCTTGCGCCCGTCTGCGTCGGCGCGGAGCTGGCGCTGAAGTTGAAAGACTGGCGCGCCCGCCACGGTCTGAACCAAGTCGAGGCCGCGCACGCGATCGGCTTGAAGCCGCATGCCGTGCGCGGGCTTGAGCGTGCGGAGAATCAGCCGGACGCTCTCCACTTCATCCGCGCCCGCGAGGTCCTGCGCCGCATGGAGCCCGAGCCGGATGTCGCCGCCACCAAGCAAGCGTGCGCTCCCAAACCACCGCTGACCGCGGAAGCGTTCGCCGCGCGCCTGCGCTCGTGGCGAAAGGGCCGCAGGCTCACCCAGCCCCGTGCCGCCGCCGCAGTCAGCGCGCTCGGCGTGGTCGTCGGTGACGGCACGTGGGCCAAGTGGGAACGCTGTGACCAAACGCCGTGGCCGTCGCCCATGCGCCTTGTGCTGGCGGCGCTTGCCCGTGCTCCGCGGCCTGCGCCACCGGCACCCACGAGCCGCATCCGCCCGCACCGTGAGATGCCGATGTGCCCGCGCAAGTTCCGTCACCTGCTGAGGCGCTGGCGCAAAGCGCGTGGGCTCAACCAAGCGGAGGCGCTCGTGGTGCTCGGCCTACCCGCAGATCAAGCGCTGCTCAGCAGCTATGAGCGAGGCCGCTTCATCCCGCGGCCCGCACGCATGAGCGCGCTCCTCGCCATCATCACCGGGACGGAGGTGCAGCCGTGAGAATCATCACCAAACGCGGTTACGACTTCGGCGAGGTGTCGTCGGCGATGCAGAAAGCAATCCGGCGAGCCGACACCCGGCTGGCTGGGTATTGGGCGCTGGAGTTGTGGGCGAGCGGCTTCGGGAACTACGTCTGGAAGCGCCTGCTCACCGTGTCCGCAGAAGACGTGTGGGGTCTCATCACCAGCGAGATCAAAGCCCTGTATGACAGCTACGCAGTCGTGAACAAGGGCAAGCCGGTGCGCGAGCACAAGGGCCGCATCTTCATCTCGAAAGCTGTGATCCTGCTGTGTGCGGCGAAGAAGAACCGTGACGCCGATCATCTGCAAAACTTCGTCTATGACGCACTCGCCGGGATCGACGCCGACAAGCTCGCCGCCGATCTGCTGGCCGCAGGCCGTGAAGACGTGCCCGAGTATGCGTTCGACTGCCACACGTTGAAGGG
>JANPIW010000591.1:0-12173 GCA_031425215.1 Verrucomicrobiaceae bacterium | reverse complement strand
GGAGCGAGGCTCTGCGAGCGTGAACCACCGGTCCCGATGCCCCTGCAAGCCCCATTCCACGCGCGTCCCGGCAGGGACGCAGGAATCGCACGTCCCATTCCGCCGTCCCTGCCGGGACGCGCACTCGAAACAAATGCCGGTGGTCATCAGCATCCGGTGGTTCCGCTCGCTGACTCGCTCCACCACCAGCTACCCTCCCCGGTGCCTCCGGCACCCCACAACGCCCCCACCTGCAACCTGCATCTCCAGGAAGGTTTGTGACAAGCTGACGACGGACGGTTGTGCTCCGCGCCGCAGATGTGGATCACCCGAGCGAATCTGTCGCGGAACTACCCGTCATGGTGCGGACGCGAAGCGAGGTATCGCGTCATAAACAGGGAAGCACTCGATGCCGCGCAAGGCGCGGAGAGCAGCGTCAAGGCGCAGCCATTCGCGACGGCCTAAGCGCATTGGGGAGTCAATGCGGCAGCCTGACGTGGCCATGTTTCGCCGTGTCATTTTCTGCCGCAGTGACATTACTTCACGAGACCACCTCCCCATGAACCTCGACGAACCCGAACTGATCCGCAGCGCCCAGCAGGGTGACCTCGAGGCGTTCGCACGGCTCGTGGCGCTGCATCAGAAGAGCGTGCGCGCATGTGTCGCCGTGCGCGTGCAGACGCCGCATGACGCGGATGACATCGCGCAGGAGGTTTTTCTCATCGCGCACCGCAAGCTGCGCGAGATCGATGCCGCGCAACCCCTCGGCCCCTGGCTGCGCACCGTGGCGTTTTATCTGCTGCGCAATCATCAGCGCAAGCTCCAGCGCAGCCCCATCGAGGCACGCGAGAGCATCGCGGAGCTGGCGGACACGGCGCTCCTTGAGGAGCAATCGCGCGGCGATGATGAGGAGCGGCTGGCGGCGATGCATGTGTGCCTCGGCAAGCTCGAAGCTCCGGCGCGCGATCTGATCCGGCTGCGCTATGAGGAAGGTCTGTCTTTGCAGGAGATCGGCGCGCGGCTGCAAAGGAAACACTCGGCGCTGACGATGGCGCTGCACCGCTTGCGCCAGAGTTTGCGCGACTGTGTCGAACAACGAATGGCGGAGGCTGCATCATGAGCGAGCCCGCGCCATGTAGTCCCGGCTGCGGTCGGATCAGGAGGACAGCGTCATGAACGATGCGGAAGCAATGATGGCACGCTATTTGTCCGGCGAGATCACGCCTGATGAAGCGGCGCAACTGCGCGAACTGTGCGCGCGCGACGCGTCGGCGCGCGCGGAGCTGGTCGAGATGATCCGCGTGGAGCGCTCCTTGGCATGGCTGCATCACGAGAGCGACGCGGGGCAGTTTCAAGACGAGGTGATGATGCGCGTGGAGCCTGACACGGTGGAGTCTGCCGCATTTGTGGCGGGGGTGATCGCCAAGGTGCGTCCGGCGGTGCCACGCTTCCGCACCTGGCAGAAAGCTCTCGCCCTCGCCGCTGCGGTGACGCTGCTCGCGGGCGGAGTTCTTTTCATCGACTCACTGCGGCTGCATGATGACGCGCAGATGATGCGCACGGCGATGGTGGCGGACACGCCGCATGTCGCGGTGGTCACGAGCCTGTCGGCTGACACTCGCAGCGCGTTGTCGATCGGGCAGTCTTTGGCGATGGGAGATTTCGAGATCGCAACCGGTCGGGTGGGCCTGAGCTTTGCCGATGGCGCACAGCTCGTGGTCGATGGTCCGGCAAAGCTCTCGCTTCTCTCGCCATCGCGAGCGCGGCTGTGGAGCGGCAAGGCCGCGGCGCATGTGCCGGAGGGCGCACAGGGTTTCACGGTGGAGACACCGACAGTGGAAGTAGTCGATCTCGGCACGGAGTTTGGCGTGTCTGTCGATGCGACGGGTGTGTCCGACGTGCATGTGTTTCGCGGCGAGGTGGAGGCGCGGCTCGGTGGCGATGAGGCGCAACCCGGCTCTCTCGTCTCGCTCACGACCGCGCAAGGTCGCCGCTTTTCCACCGACGGCATCACGGTGGACGCGGTGCCGCTCGCCACTGATTTTCCGCCGCCGCCATCGCCCTCGCCTGACACGCCGCGCACCGAGGGCGCGGTGCATTTCCTCCAGCAGCCACCGGTGAGCGTGGAGACGGGACGGCTGGTGAGCCACGAGTTCATCCTGCTGTTCAAAGAGCGCGACAGCATTGATCTCGACGCAAACACACTCGTGTCTTACGCCAAACCGGGCCGCTACATCGCCGCGCACAAGCTCAAGACCCGCATCGGTCAGCAGCGCCGCGTGACGAGCTACCTGCTGCACTACGACCGCACCGCGCTCGCACACAGCGGCGCGCTGCGGCGCGAAGGCCGCGTGACCTTCCCCTTCCCCATCGTCGGCGTGATCCACAAACGCGGCGCTCTGAACATGACGGATGGCGCTTTCGGCCATCCTTCCGTCGTCTATGACAAAACCAGCGGTCGCGGCCCCGAGCGCGGCCGCAAGGACGCCAGCAGTGACGTGATCGTCTTCAGCCGTGACCGACGCACGCTCGATCTCAACCTCGCCGTCGCCGGTGACCAAGATCAAATCCGCGTCCTCGTGGCGATGCCGGGACGCGGAACCACCGCTGAGAAGTAAGTGTCAGATCAAAGCGCCGAGACAGTTTACAAGCAAAGCAACCCAACCCCTCGATCATCCATGAAAAGAAGCTCACTCGTTCTCCTCGCCTCCGGTCTGCTGACCGCGCGGCTCATCGCTGCCGATGCCGCCACGGAGTCGGTGGACCGCACCTGGCACGACACGCAGGGGCGCGCGATCCAGGCGACGTTTCGCGGCATCGAGGGCGACAATGTTTTCCTCCAGGTGGCAAATGGTTATGTGCACCGCATCCCGCTTGCAAAGCTGACTGCGGAGGATCAAAAAATGGCGCGCACCTTGAAGCCGGCTGGCCTCGGCATCCCGCTCGATCCAAATCTGGCGCAGGCAGCGGCGCGCATCGACACGCTGGTGAACGGCGGCCTGACGAAAGCCGGACAGCAGCCGAACCCGCTGGCATCGGACGAGCAATTCATCCGCCGCGTCTATCTCGACATCGCGGGTCGCATCCCGACGAAGGACGAGACGGTGGCGTTTCTCCAGGACACGAGCGAGAAGAAGCGCGCGAAGGTGATCGACCAGCTTCTCGACAGCGACGGCTTTTCATCGCACCTCTTTAACTACCTCGCTGACATGCTGCGCGTAGCGGATGTGGCGCAGAAGGCGCGCTTCTACACGTACGAGGACTGGCTGAAGGACCAGGTGCGCAAGAATGTGGGCTGGGACAAGATCGTGTATGCGATGATGACCGCTGATGGTCACCTGCTCGACAACGGCGCGACGGGCTACCTGCTGCGCGACGCGGGAATGCGGCTCGACAATCTTTCGCTCACGCTCTCCACCTTCCTCGGCGCGAACGTGGCCTGCGCGCAATGCCACGATCATCCCTTCGCCGAGTGGACGCAGCGCGATTTTTATCAGATGGCCTCGTTCTTCGGTGCGAGCGAGACCTACGGCGTGAAAGGTGCAAAGGGCGGCAGCCAGATGGAAATGCGGCAGGTGCTCAGGTCCATCGACGACAAGCGCCTGCAAAATGCTGCGAAAAACATCATGCGGGTGAACGCGATGGAGATCGTGGACACCGGCGCGAATGACATGAAGCTGCCGGACGACTACAAGTACAGCGACGGCAAGCCCGGCGACATGGTGAAGCCCAAGCTCGTGACCTGGAAGACGGAGGACACGCGTCTCAAGTCGTATCAGGAAGCTGGCAACACGATAAAGAAAGAGGAGGAGCTGCGCGATACCTTCGCAAAGTGGATGACCGCGCCGGACAATCCGCGCTTTGCCATGACGATAGCGAACCGCATGTGGAAGCGCGCCTTTGGCGTGGCGGTGCGCGAGCCGGTGACGGACATCGACGATGTGAATGCCGCATCAAACCCGCCGCTGCTGCAGCATCTGGCCGCCGAGATGGTGCGGCTGAAATTCGACATGAAGCAGTTCATGCGCCTGCTCTTCAACACGCAGGCTTATCAGCGCGAAGCCACGAGCTACGAGCTGGCCGACAACGCGCCGTACCTTTTCCAAGGTCCAATCCTCCGCCGCATGACGGCGGAGCAAGCATGGGACTCGTGCGCCACGCTCGTGGTGGGCAATGAACTGGATCGCTACAAAGCGAATCGTGGCGAGAAATACGCCGCCGCGATGAAGATCGACATGAGCAAGCCAGCGCAGATCGAGGAGCAAATCCGCAACGCCGCGAGCGCGATGCGTCAATATGGCGGCGGCAAAGGAAATCCCAAGGCCGGCCCCGCCGCGCGCAAACGCATGGCCATGAAGCAGGCCCAGTCCGGTGATGACGACACTGTGGAAAGCACGCCGCCGATGCGCGACGGCCTCGTCCTCGCGCGCGCATCCGAGCTGCCGCAACCGGAGCGCGACCAGCATTTCCTCCGCCAGTTCGGCCAGAGCGACCGCCAGATCGCAGACAGTGGCAGCGACGAAGGCAGCGTGCCGCAGGTGATGATGCTCATGAATGGAGACGCGCAGCGCGCCATCGGCTCCAACGAATCCCTCGTGGTGCAAACTGCCGCGCGGGCTGGCAGCCCGGAAGGCGCGATCGAGTCGCTCTACCTCAGTTTTCTCTCACGCAAACCGAAGCCTGATGAACTGGCAACGGCGAAGGAGTCGCTGAACTCCGGCCTGACGCTGAAGGATCTGACCTGGGTGCTGTTCAATTCACGCGAGTTCATCTTCGTCGAGTAATCCATCATCAAACCCTTCCAACCACTCATAGACATGAAGCCTCTTTTTCTTTTCGATTCGATCTCACGCCGCGCCTTTGTAGAACGCTGGGCCAAGACCACGCTCGGCGTGACCGTGTTGCACAACACCTCGCGTTTGGTTTCCGCTGCCGAGACAGCCGTTGCAAATCCCACCGGCGGCCCCGGCTTCGGCAAAGCAAAGCGCGTGATCTTCCTCCAGATGGTCGGCGGCATGTCACACATCGACACGCTGGATCCAAAGACGGGCGAAACGCAGGGGCCGAAGGCGCCGATCAAAACGAAGGCGGACTTCCAACTCGGCGGCACGATGACGAACCTCGCGGAGCACGCGGACAAGATCAGCATCATCCGCTCCATGAACTCGAAGACCGGCGTCCACGCGGCAGGCCAGTATGTGATCCGCGTGGGCTACGAGCAGCGCGGCACGATCAAGCATCCGATTCTCGGCGCTTGGGCGCAGCATTTTCAGGGGCCGAGTCATGCGACGCTGCCCGCTAGCGTGTGCGTGAACCGCCAGCCAGCGGCCGGCAATGGTTTCTTCGCTGCGTCATTCGCGCCGCTGCCGGTGCTGGAGCCGGAGGCAGGCTTGCAGAACTCGACTTATGACACAACCGACGATGTGATGCAGAAACGCCTCGCGCTGCTCAACAAGGTGGATGCTGGATTCCGCGAGCGATTCCAAACAGCGGGCGTGAAGAGCTACACAGAGTTTTACGACAACACGGTGAAGATCATGTCGAGCGATGACCTCAAGGCGTTCTCCATTGCCGATGAACCCTCCGAGTTGCGCGAGAAATACGGTCAGAACAAATTCGGCCAGGGCTGCCTGCTCGCGCGTCGGCTCATCGAAAAGGGTGTGCGCTTTGTCGAGGTGGCATCGGGCGGCTGGGACATGCACAACAACATCGAGGAAGGCATGGAAGAACGCGGCACGGAGCTGGATGTGGCGCTCGGCGCGCTGCTGCAAGACCTCAAGGATCGAGGCCTGCTCGAGAGCACACTCGTCGTGTTGTGCAGCGAATTTGGCCGCGGCCCGAAAATCAACGGTAACGGCGGACGCGATCATCATCCCAAAGTCTTCAGCACCATGCTCGCAGGCGCGGGCGTGAAAGGCGGCTTCGTGTACGGCTCGAGCGATGCGCGCGGTGAAATGGTCGCGGACAAGCAGACGACGATCCAGGACTTCCTCTCCACCATCGGCCACATCATGGGCCTGCCCGTCGATGAAGTGGTGATGTCGCCCAGCAACCGGCCCTTCACAGTCGGTGACAAGGGCAAGGTGGTCGTGGATGTGCTGGCGTGAGGCGCGAAAGGATTTCCCTCATCATGCTAAGCGCGCCCCGACCTGCGCGTTAGAGCCTGTGCCTTGTACGCTCTGAAAGTCAGCGTTGCACGAGGGCGTTATCAGCCATACCAATACCCCATTATGAATCCTCACATCATTGCCTTTCTACCCAACCTCGGGACGCCGGAACTCATTATCATCGGCATCCTCGTGCTCGTGCTCTTCGGAGCGAAGAAGCTTCCCATGTTCGCCCGCAGCCTCGGCAAGAGCATTGGCGAGTTCAAGAAGGCCAAGGTCGAGTTTGAGGACGAGCTGCAGCGCTCCATGAAGGAGGAGACGGAAAAAAAGGACGTTCCATCCATCAAGATGCCGGAGCAAAAACGCGAACCTGTTGGCAGCGAACGCATGTCCTGAGCAATCGGAAGCCGTTGATTTTGTGGCTCCAAGCTCCCTGATTTCTATCCTAGCGAGGCGGCTGGCTCTTTGCCTAGCCGCCTTGTTCTTTGCGGCATGCGCGCCTTATCTCATGGCGCAGGATGCAAAGCCAGCAGCCGCGCCGTCGTGGGAGCGCGTCATCTTCTGCGGCTACAACGTGAGGAACTGGCTTACCATGGAGCGTTACGATGGCAAGGTCACTGTCGCCATGGCGCCGAAGCCCGATGCTGAAAAGGCCGCTGTCGTGAAAATCATCGCGGCGATCAAGCCTGACATCCTCGGCCTGAGCGAGGTGGGCACGGATGAGGATGTGAAGGATTTGCAGAAGCGACTGAAGGATGCGGGACTCGACCTGCCAAACCTCGAGCGCGCGCACGGCGGTGACACAACGCGGAGCCTTGCTCTGATGACACGCCTGCCAATCACGGCGCGGAACTCGCAGACCAATCTCAAGTACACCCTCGGCGATCTCACGCTCCCCATGCAGCGCGGCATCCTCGACGCTACCGTGAAGGTGGCAGATGATTTCCAACTGCGCTGCCTCGGCGTGCATCTCAAGTCCATGCGTGAGGTCGAGGTGGCGGATCAGGCGCTCATGCGACGCAACGAGGCGCACCTGCTGCGCAAGCACATCGAAGCCATTCACAAGGAGAACAAAGACCCGCGCATCATCTGCTACGGCGATTTTAACGAGCACCGCAACGAGCCTGCCATCGACGCCATCCTCGGCGCGCGCTCCAGTCCCTCGGTGATGTATGAGGCGAAGATTTGGGATCGCAATGGCGAGACCTGGACCCACTGGTGGGATGCTGCGGACAGCTACTCACGCCTCGATTATTTCTTTCTCAGCAAAGCGTTGCGCCAGCACCATGAGTTCAAGAGCAGCTTCGTCTATGGCAGCCGTGACTTCGACAAAGCCAGCGACCACCGTCCCATCGTCATCACGTTCCGCCGCGAACCATTCCCCGAGCCTGAGCCGAGGAGGTGAGCGCTCATGCGCTGCGCGGCTTCTTTTATCTCAACCATGAAATCCATCGCCCTCTCCATCCTCGCCGTCATTCCACTCGCGCTCCACGGAGCCGGGCCGGTCGAAATCAAACTCTGGCCGGAAGGAGCGCCTGAAAAACCGGGCTTCATCATGGATGCGGAGAAAGAGCAGCCGAAGAAAGACGCCAATGACGTGAAGCGCGTGACCAACGTGACCGAGCCGACCATCACGATCTACAAACCAGAGAAAGCCAACGGCACTGCGGTCGTCGTGTGTCCTGGCGGCGGCTACAACATCCTGGCCATCGAGCACGAAGGCTCGCAAGTGTGCGAGTATCTCAACACGCTCGGTGTCACCGCCGTGCTGCTGAAATATCGCGTGCCCCGGCGTGACAACCAGAATCCCTCTGCGGCACCCTTGCAGGACGCGCAACGCGCCATCGGCATCGTGCGCAAGCGCGCTAGCGAGTTTGGCATCAAACCGGATCGCATCGGCATCCTCGGTTTTTCGGCGGGTGGCAATCTCTGCGTCATGGCCGCGCTGCATCCAGATGAACGCACCTACACGCAAGACCCCGCGCTCGATGGCGATGCCGCGCCGGACTTCGCCATCCCCGTTTATCCCGCCTACATCGTGGAGGAAAAGGACCAGTTCAAACTGCGCCCCGAGATGGTCGTCACGCCGAAGTCACCGCCGATGTGTCTCATTCATGCTCACGATGACAAGCTCACCGCCGGAGCCAGCGCGTTGCTTTACCTCGAGTACAAAAAACTTGGGTTGCCTGCGGAACTCCACATCTATGCGAAGGGCGGCCACGGTTTCGGCATGAGAAAATCCGGCGGTCCCGTCAACGACTGGCATGTGCGCTGCGGAGAGTGGATGCGCAGCATGGGGTACCTGGAGTGAAAGCTCACTCGTGCCGCAGCGCTTCGACCGGATTCATCCGCGCCGCTTTGCGCGCCGGGTAAATTCCGAAGGCGATGCCGGTGAGCACAGAGATGGAGAAGGCAAGTGCGGGCGACCAGGCTTTCACCACGGTCGTCACTCCGGCAAAGTGACTAACTGCGAGCGGAATGGCCAGGCCAACGATCACGCCTAGCACGCCGCCCACTCCGGCCAGCAGCACGGTCTCGATGAGGAACTGCGTGACGATGTCAGCCTGACGTGCGCCAAGCGCGCGGCGGATGCCGATCTCGCGTGTGCGCTCAGTCACGCTGGCGAGCATGATGTTCATGATGCCGATGCCACCCACGAGCAGCGAGATGGCGGCGATGGAACCGAGCACGATGGAGAAAATCTTCTTCGTTCTCTCCGCCTGGCGCAGCAGTTCGATGGGCACGGTGATTTTCCAGTCTTCCTTCTTGTGGTTGGACTGCAAAATCTGCCGCACAGCCGCAGCGCGGCTCACGACCTGAGCGGTGTCGTTCACGCGCACGATGGCCTCGTGAAACTGAACTTTTTCCGCCTCGAAGCCGCCGGTCTTGTAGCGGAAGAAGGTCTCGCCGTATTGATCCATCATTGTGGTGAAGGGAATGAAAATCTGCGCGGTGGAGTCACCCGAGCTGCCGCCATCACCGCCCTCGCCCCCGATGCGCTGACCTTCGTCCTCGATCACGCCGACGATCTTGTAGTAGTAGCCGAGCACGCGCACCACGTTGCCCTCTGGTGTGTTGAGCGGGAAGAGCTTCTTCGCCGTGGTCTGATTCAGCACGCACACGGGCAGATTCTCATCCAGCTCCAGCGCGGAGAAGAATCGGCCCTCGATGACCTTGCGGTTGCGCATCTCGGGATAGACCGGCAGTACGCCTGCGATCTGGCCTTCGATTTTGCGGTCGAGGTTCCAGATGTTTTCCTTCAGAATACGACTGGGGACGACGATCGAGATGCCAGGTACGGTACGGCGTATTTGTTCGATGTCACGAGTGGTGATGCCGTACTCGATGACCATGCTGCGCGTCTCCCCAGCACCGCCCTGGCTGTCGGGCGGCTTGATGCTTTCGAGGATGATGTTCTGGCTGCCTAGCTTCTTGATCTGCTCCTGCGCCTCATGGCTCGCACCCTCGCCGATGGCAAGCATGGCAACGACCGACGCCACACCAAACACCACGCCAAGCGCGGTGAGAAACGAGCGCAGCTTGTGCAGCCAGATCGTCTTCAACCCGAGGGACATCGTCCGCCACAAATGCTGCGGCGATACGACGAGGCGGAGGACTGGGTGCTGATTGAGGAAAGACATCGGGCAAAACAGAAATGGAAAATCAGAAAGTAGAAATGGAATGCTCAGTGGCGAAGGCTCGGTCAGTTTTCTGCTTTGTGCTTTTCACGATGGTGTCGCTCTCGAGGACGCCATCACGCAGGCGGATGATGCGTTTGCAGCGCTCGACCATGCGCTCGTCGTGGGTCACGAAGACAAGGGTGATGCCACCGGCGTTTAGCTCGTCGAAAATGCCGAGTATTTCCTGACCGGATTTGCTGTCGAGATTGCCGGTGGCTTCGTCTGCAAGGATGACAAGGGGCTCGTTGACGAGCGCGCGGGCGATGGCGACGCGCTGCTGCTGGCCGCCTGACAACTCGTTGGGCTTGTGATGCAGACGGTGACTGAGGCCGACCTGCGATGCGCGGCGCTCGCCTTTTTCCCTCATCTCGCGATCCGACGCGCCGCGATAATACAGAGGCACGGCGATGTTTTCGATGACGCTGAGCTGCTGGATGAGATTGTAGCTCTGGAAAATGAAGCCTAGGTTTTTGCAGCGCGCCTCAGACAGATCGTCGTCATTAAGATGCGCGACGTTCTGGCCGCCGAGGAAGTAATCGCCTGTGGTCGGCTGGTCGAGGCAGCCGAGGATGTTCAGCAGCGTGGACTTCCCGCAGCCAGATGGTCCCATGATGCAGACGTACTCTCCGCGATGAATCTCGAGCGAGACACCTTGCAGCACATGGCTCTCGATTTCGCCCATCTGGTAGGTCTTGCAGATGTCCACGAGCTTGATGATGGGCGCTGTGGGATCTTGCATGGTGGTGGGTCCTTCTCGTCCTTCGATCTCTTTCCGTCCCTCCCAACGAAAGAAAGAACTCAAAGGACGAGGAAGCGAAGACGCTGATTTGCTCAGGTCTTGGCGACGCTCTTCTCTTTGGCAGCAGGTTTGGCGGCGGGTGGCGCGGCGGGCTTTTGCTCACTGGTGGTTTCGTGCTGGTCGTCCACGGTGCCGGCCATCGGGATCGAAAGCGACACGGAATCTCCGACAGCGAGACCCTTTTTCACTTCGATGAACTCATCGTTAAAGAGGCCGGTGCTGATGGCGCGGCGCTCGAGCTTTGAGCCGGTGTTAACGTAGCAGAAGTGCTGGTCGTCCTTCACCTCGATGGATTGCACGGGGACGTAGAGCACATCGGCGAGCTGGTTGATGATGATCTCCACCTTGGCGTTCATGCCAGGCTTCAGCCACTCATGCGCGCCGTCGATGTGGATGGTGCAGGGATAGACCTTCACGTTTGGTGTGTAGCGTGTGCTGGCGGAGTCAGGCAGCACGGCCAGCTCGGCCACGCGGCCTTCCAGCACCTTGCCAGGCTCCGCGTCCACGCGCACGAGCGCGCGCTGGCCGATGCGGACTTTCTTCACCTGCGACTCATGAACATTGATGTGTACACCCATCTGCGTCATGTCCGGGATGGTGATGATGGTCTGGCGCAGGCGTATGCTCGCGCCCTCTTCAATCGGCTCGTTGTAGCGATATGATGAGCTGGCGTTGAGATCACCATATGCGACGAGGCCCTGCTGAGTGGCTTTGATGACACAAGCTTTGATCTGACGGTCGAGGTCCTCCTTCTTGGTGAGCGCGAGATCGTAGCGGCGCTTGGCCGTGTTGAATTTCGATTCCGCCTGCGCCATGCGGGAGCGGTTCTCACGCAGTGTGCGTTGGGATTTGTTCAACGCCTCACGATACGCGGCGAGGAAAGTTTCGCACTGTTTCGGGAATTCGTACTTCTTGAACAGGTCCAGCGCCGTCTCCGCTGTCTTCACCGAGAGCTTCACTTTCTCGAGCGTGACCTGGTCGTTCTCGAGCGCGGTCTTGGTGATGAACTTCTTTGCCTCAAGCCGCTGTGATGCTTCAAAGTTCTGCTTCGCCAGACCTTCCTCGGCGCGGTGTAGAAGCAGCTCATCATTGAGCTGGCGGAGCTTTTGCTGCGCCTCGCCGTCCTCCAGCGCGCTGCCCTCCAAAAAAGTGATGAAGTTCACACGGCCGCTCTCAATCTTGCCAGCGGTCTTCTTTGAGCTCGAAACTGGCTTTGTGGCCGCAGCCTCGGTTTTCGCATTCTCGTCCTTGAGCACCGGCGTGTTTGCCGCCGCTTCGATGGCGAGGATGTGCGCGTCAAAGGTGTCGATGTTATGCGGAAGCGCGGCGGTCTTGAGAATGCCTGACGCCGCCTGCTTGCCGAGGTATTTTTCGAAGTCCATCAGCGAAAACATCGCGAGCTGGCGCGACTCGCGGAACACGCTCTGATTCTCGCTGCGCTGGATCTCGCGCTGCTCATCGGCCTCAATGTAGGTCCAGACCACAGTCTCGACCTACATTGAGGCCGATGAGCAGCGCGAGATCCAGCGCAGCGAGAATCAGAGCGTGTTCCGCGAGTCGCGCCAGCTCGCGATGTTTTCGCTGATGGACTTCGAAAAATACCTCGGC
>JANPIW010000590.1:0-3979 GCA_031425215.1 Verrucomicrobiaceae bacterium | reverse complement strand
GGTGTTCCCGACTTCATCTCGGGTGTTCCCGACTTCATCTCGGGTGTTGCCGACTTCGTCTCGGGTGTTGCCGACTTCGTCTCGGGTGTTGCCGACTTCATCTCGGGTGTTGCCGACTTCGTCTCGGGTGTTGCCGACTTGATTTCGGGTGTTGGCGACATCGTCTCGGGTGTTGCCGACTTCATCTCGGGCGTTGCCGACTTCATCTCGGGTGTTGGCGACATCGTCTCGGGCGTTGCCGACTTCATCTCGGGTGTTCCCGGAATCGCCCCGGATGTATCCGGAATCGCCCCGGATGTATCCGGGATCGCCCCGGATGTATCCGGGATCACGCCGGATGTGTCCGGGATCGCGCCGGATGTGTCCGGGGTTGCGCCGGATGTATCCGGCATCGCGCCGGATGTATCCGGCATCGCGCCGGATGTATCCGGGATCACGCCGGATGATGGTTTTTAACTCCAGGAGGCCCACCTGATGCCGCTGTGGTCGAGCGGCGCGCTCTATTCGGCCGGAGAACTTTGGGGGCCACTCATACCGGGGTCAATCAATGCGCCATGGCACGACGAATCGCTTTGCGAATGGCATTCCCTTCGTAGCATCCGCGCCCCTCATGTCCGTCAAAGTTCGCATCAACACCGCCACAGCCACCAAGGTCGTTCTCGCCAAGATCGGCAATCCGCAGCGCGATGAGCCGCTGCAAACTTCGCGCGAGGTTTTCAACATCGCGGAGGACGATCAGGAAATCCTGACCGCGATCTTTTTGAAGCCCTTCAAAAACCTGATCGCCTATCGCTTCGCCCACCACTCCTCGCTCGATCAGCATGAGATGTGCAATTGCGTGAAGGCCATCTTTGCGGGCGAGAAGAACCTTCTCAGCAAAGGCATCGAGATCGCGCAGCGGCTTTATGCGAAGTCCAGCCATCCGAACATCAAGTCAGGCGATCTTTGCATCGCGATGCTCAAGGAGGTCCACATTGAGGGCGAGCTGGTGAACGGACTCTGCATTTTGAAGTCCGACAGCGTGTCGCCTTTCCTCAGCATCACCACGCGCGACGGCGATCTACAGCTCTCGACGGAGCAAGGGATCAATCCCGACAAGATCGACAAGGGCTGCCTGATCCTCGATTACTCGTCGAAGAAAGGTTATTACGTCCTCACCTTTGACCGCAGTGGCGAGGACACTCGCTTTTGGGTGCGCGAGTTCCTCGGCGTCGAGGCCGTGCCCGATGCCGCCTTCCTCACGAACGCCTACGCGAAGATGGCCGTGTCATTTCTCGAAGAGCAAGGCCCCGAGAACGACGACTCGCCTCCGTGGGAGACGGCCACTGCCGCGAAGGACGCGCTGGATTACTTCGAGGATCGCGAGCAGTTCGAGCTGGCCGACTTCCAACAAGCGGTGCTCAAGACGCCCGAGGCGGTGGCAAAATTCGACGAGCACCGCGCGCGGATCGAGGAGGAGCAAGGCCAGGCGCTGGAGACCTCGTTTGAAATCTCCCACAAAGACGTGACCAAAGCGATGAAGCGGATCAGCGCCGTGTTGAAACTGGACACAGGCGTCGAGATTCACATCAAGCCCGCCGCCGGAGAGACGGCGCCCGTGCTGGAGCGCGGCTATGATGAGCGCAGGGGCATGAAGTTCGTGAAGGTGTTCTATAATAGAGACCTCGCGGTGGAGTGATGCCAGAGCATTGACCCGGATGGCAGCGTGGTACACCATCGCCGCCCATGCGCCGACTTTGCCATCTTGCCCTCCTGCCCATTTTAGTTTCATCCGCCAGCGCGCAGGAGGAGATCGTGCGCGGCGAGGATCGCTTCGCATTCACCTACCAGGCGAAGCTGCCCGTCATCCAGGGCGAGGGCCGCGCATGGCTGCCGGTGGCGCGCTCCGATGAGAGCCAGCAGGTGACGCTGACGGGCATGAAACTCCCCGAAGGTGTGAAGGCGGAGCGGCTGGCAAATGTGGGCGAGGGCAATGAGGTGCTGACTTTCCAGGTGGGCGCGGCGCACAGCGGACAGATGATCGAGCTGGGCTACACCGTCGTGCGCAAGGAGAAGTCCGCTTACGAGGCGGTGAACGCTGATGCCGCCGCGTTCCTGAAACCGGACCGCCTTGTGCCCGTGAGCAAGCAATTTAAAACAGCGGCGCAAGACGCGGTGAAGCGCGCTGAAAGTGCGCAGGAGAAAGGGCGCGCGCTCTATTACCATGTGCTCGAACGGATGAAGTACGACAAAACCGGCGAGGGCTGGGGCCGCGGTGACGCGATGCATGCCTGCGAGGCGGGGACGGGAAACTGCACTGACTTCCACGCTTACTTTATCGCACTCGCGCGCTCCATCGGCCTGCCTGCGCGCTTTGCCATCGGCTTCACCATCCCGGCCCATGAGAAGTCCGGGGGCATCACGGGCTATCACTGCTGGGCGGAATTTCTCGCTGACGGCAAATGGGTGCCCGTCGATATCAGCGAGGCGGACAAGCATCCGGCGCTGGCCTCTTATTATTTTGGACATCATCCCGCGAACCGCTTCGAGCTGACGCGCGGCCGCGATCTCGCGCCATCGCCACTGCCTGCGGGCGGGCTGATCAATTTCCTCGTCTATCCGTTCGTCGAAGTTAACGGCAGACAGGTCAAAACCGAGAACACATTCACCTATCGCCGCAGCTAATGAAGACTCCGAGATTGCAACAAGGCCAGATTTGGAAACAGGGTGCGGACTACCTCCGCATCGTCGAATGGGCGCGGATGTCCATCGTGTATAAAATCATGAGTGATCCCCATTCAAAAAAAGGCACGGTGCATGAGGTGTCTAAAAAGGAATTCTGCCGCCTGATCAAAGGCGCGGAGCTGCTCCCGCCGGATAAGCAAACAAGCCACGACTAATGCCCGCCTTCTCATAGTCTCATAGTCTCATAGTCTCATAGTCTCATAGTCTTCCCCCATGCGCCCCCTGCCCTTCCTCGCTCTCATTCTTCTGCTCGCCTGCTCCTGCGGCGCGGCGGAAAAGAAAAACGTGCTCTTCATCATGGCCGACGACTACCGGCCTGAGCTGGGCAGCTACGGCTCCGCGGCTCTCACGCCGAACCTCGACCGGCTGGCGCGCAGGTCAGTGCAGTTTGATCACGCGTACTGCCAGCAGGCGGTTTGCAATCCATCGCGCTCGTCGATGCTCACGGGACGGCGGCCTGACACGCTAAAGCTGTGGTGCAACGGCACGCACTTCCGCGAGATCAGTCCGGACGTGACGACCATACCGCTGCACTTTAAAGAGAATGGTTACACCACACGGTGCGTGGGGAAAATATTCCACAACTGGCACACGAAGGAGAAAGGCGACCGTCGCTCGTGGAGCGCGGATGAATTTCTGCATTACGCGAACCACGGCGATGACGTGGCCGAGGTGAAGGGTGAGGCGCCGCCGAATCTCTCGACCGCCAACGTGCGGGAATACACCAAGGTTGGAATCTGCGACAAGCGTGACGTGCCTGACGAGGCGTACTACGATGGCCGCGTCGCCGCCGAGGCTGTGCGCGTGATGGCGGAGGTGAAGGACGAGCCGTTTTTTCTCGCGGTCGGCTTTTGGAAACCGCACGCGCCATTCAACGCGCCGAAAAAGTACTGGGACCTCTACGACCGTCACGCGCTGCCCACACTGAATCCCGCGCGTCCCATCGGCGCGCCGGCCATTGCGTTTCATCAGAGCACGGAGCTTCTCGGCGCGGTGGGAAAACAAGTCACGCTCACCGCCGAGCAGGTGCTGGAATGGCGGCAGGGTTACTTTGCGAACATCAGCTACCTCGACGCACAGATCGGCAAGGTGCTGGACGCGCTCGACAAAAACGGGCTCGCGGACAAGACCATCATCAGTTTCGTAGGCGATCACGGCTATCACATCGGCGAGCACGAACTTTGGGGGAAGACATCGAACTTTGAACTCGACGCGCATGTGCCCATGCTCATCAGCGTGCCCGGCGGCAAAGGCG
>JANPIW010000589.1:0-3053 GCA_031425215.1 Verrucomicrobiaceae bacterium | reverse complement strand
AGGTCTTTGATGAGCTGCCGCGCGTTTTGCCCATCACGCTCAGCAAGATGCCGCAGACCTACCGGCCGATCCTTGCGCTCGCGCTTTCGCCAGATGAAAAGCGCATTGCCATCGCTTCGGGCGCGGTGATTGAACTCCGCGATCTCACAAAGCCGGAGCGACCAGTGCTGACAAAACTCACGGGGCATCAGGAGGCGGTGCAGTCACTCGCTTGGATGCCGGACGGAAAGCAGCTCGTCTCCGGCGGCTTTCGCCAGATTCGCATCTGGGATGCGGAGGCGATGAAGGAATCCGGCGTGATCTCCGGTGCGATGGCGGGAAACATCACCGCGCTCACATTGACTGCGGATGGTCGCACGCTTTTCGCCGCCGATGGATTGCCTGGAACCGGCGGCTTCATCCACCGCATCGACCTCGCCGCAAAAAAGCTCACCGCAAGCTGGCGCGCGCACGACGATGTGATCTACAGCCTGCGTCTTTCCCCGAAAGGCGACGTACTCCTCAGCGCTGCGGCGGACAAGCTCGCCAAGACGTGGGGCGTGACTGACGGCAAGCTCATCGCGTTTTACGAAGGACACACGAACCACGTCCTGAGCGCTGTCTTTAACAATGATGCCACGCAGATCGCCACGGCGAGCGCTGACAAGGAAATCAAGGTTTGGGACGTGAAGGGCCGCGAGCAAACCGCCAAACTCGGCGACAGAAAAAACGTGCCAACCGCGCTGGCATGGACACCGGACGGCAAATCACTCGTCGTCGTGACCGAGAAGGGCGATGGCGGCATCCACACCGATCTCGTGCGCCACACCGGCGGCGAGAGATCGGACGCGAGCAAGGAGCGCAAGCTCGCCGGCGTGAACGAGATGCTCTACGCCCTCGCCGTAGCCGCCGACGGCAAAACCATCTTTGCCGGCAGTGACGATGGCCGCGTGCATGTGTGGGACGGTGCGGGCAAGAGCACCGGGATCATTGAGGTGAAGCAGTCGCCCTGATGCTCCCCACCATTGGCAGCCAGAAAAGAAGTGCCTCGCACCGAGGAAGGCTGGCCAGAGAGGTGATCGTCTCACCGTCAAAGAGCAGACCTCCGCAGCCGTAAGCCAGAAGAATGATCCATGTCGCATCTCCAGCGCGTGCGACATGCCATGTATGACGCGCTCCTCTTAAGACGAGGAAAAAGAGCAGCGTGACACCAATCATGCCTCCACTGACGAGGGTAGCGACCGCGATGCTGTGGAGGTGCTGCCGAAGCTCCCCCGGTTGCGATCCGAGATTACGCTGCCAGCGCGAGCGCGATCCCCACTGCCCGTTTCCAATCAGCCACGCTGCTGGCGAGGCGAGCGACGCGATCCCTGCGCGATAGATCGCAAGGCGTCCGCTGTCAGTGCGGTTGATGATGTCTCGCAGCGGACGGGGCGCGGGCGACGAGCTTTCCGCGCCCGTCCTTCCGTGCTGCCAGCGTGCGATGCGGTCCAGCAGCGGTGTGGAGCAAAAGAAGAGCGCAACGGTGAGTGCAAAGAGCGCGACAGCCGGAGCCGCGCGCCTCCAGCCTCGCGCTGCAATCATCACAGCGTGACCGCAAAAAAGCGCAAGCATCGCGCCCCTGCTGGCAGTGAGCAGAACGGCGAGCAGCAGCAGCGCAGTCGCGAGCATGTTCCAGCGTCGCGCGCCTCGGCTCGTCTCCAGCTCGCGCGTGCATGAGAGCCACATCGCGGCGAACCCGAACACGAGTCCCGTGACGACAGGGTTGAGGCCGCCATGCACAAACACATTTTCGAGACGGCTGGTGATGACACGCCCTGGTGTCAGAAATCCCATGACGACGACGCTCACGCACGCGGCTATCACACTCACCACACCGAACCAGCGCGCCACGACGAGCCAGCGCGCGGGTGTTTTTGCCATCTCACAAACGAGCAGCAAGAATAGAAGCAGCAGCACCAGTCCGGATAAACCGCGCACCATCTCCGCAGCAATGCCTGCATCGTTGTCCGCGCTGATGAAGCAGGAGCGCAGTGTCATCCAGGAGAGAAGCGCGATGGTCGGAAGCGCAAGACTGCTTTGATGCAGAGCGTGCCACGCCACGCGCAAGTCGATGCGCCGAGCGGCGAGCAAGCCGAACACCGCGAGCCATCCAAGATGAATCGATTCATTGGGCAGACAGGACTGGCCCGCGATGAAGCCGGTGAGCGCGATGAGCGACCAGTCGCACCGGCTTGTGATGCCTTGGCTGACGGATGAATGGCTCATCGCGCAGCGCTAGTGATTGCGGGTTTTGCAATCAACCATCTGAAATGCCGCAGCATGCAGCAGGAAGCACGGCCTTGAGACGCCACACGAAACGCACGAGGCCTATGGCTGATACCGCCGCAGTGAAACAGAGCCACGGTGAGGCCGCGCCCGCTGCGAATGCGTGCAGCGTTGCCTGACCAGTGGCAGAGAGGATGGGGATTTCCATGTCTTTGGTTGCTGTTGGCGATGCTCATGTCCGTCAACACTCTGAAATCTCATGCGACAGTCTTGTCAAATCTCGCCGCTGGCCCTCCGTCCGATGAACAGTCCGTATCGCCAGACTCCCGCGTAAGCCGCGCGCCGTTCCTCGCGCACTTTTTGAAAACGCTCGCGAAGGGCGGGCTGCAAGTGCGCGTCCATGCGCACATGATTGATGCTCATCCAGTGTTTGAAAAACCCGAACGGCGAGTCGTGGAAATCGACGACAGCGATCCAGCCGCCAGGTGCAAGGTCCTGCCACGCACATTCGAGAGCGCGCTCCCAGCCGGGATTGAACATCGAGAGCGCATAGGAGAAAACGACGCAATCGTGACAACCTGCGGCGACTGGAGTCTCGTAGCTGCGCTGGAGCAGGCTGACGCGCGAGTCGTTCCCACCGATTTTTCCGCGCGCGATCTCCAGCATGTGCGCGGAGAGGTCCACGCCCGTGATGTGCGCGGTGGGAAAGCGTTCTCTCAGCGCGACGAGGTTTTTGCCAGTGCCACAGCCGACCTCAAGGATGCGCGCCGGCGTGACGACGCTCGCGATTTTTTCCAGCAGCGCCG
>JANPIW010000588.1:0-20824 GCA_031425215.1 Verrucomicrobiaceae bacterium | reverse complement strand
ACCCATCGGGGCACGATGAGTCAGGGTCGCTTCCCGTTGGAGTGTCTCCAACGAGTTCACAGTGCCGCCCATGGTTTCTCGCACTGGTAGGGTTGAAGTTCGTTGGCGTCACTCCGACGGGTTCACATGGCCACCCATTGCATCAGGGATAGGCAGGGATCGGGCGTGTTGGAGTGACTCCAACAGGCTCCCCTACCGAGGGCCAGAGCGGCCTGGTGCGAGGGAGCGAAGCACTCACCCGGCGGGGTCGGGGAGCGATCAGCCGGGGATGGAGCCGCCGGGAGGGAGGGATCAAACGCCAATGGGGCGATCCTGCGGCGTCAGCCATTGGGGGCCACGCTCGCGCGCACCTGCCGCATGGACGCTCACCCAAAGCTGGAGCCTGCGACATGGGTGAATCGTCCTCGTCCTCGTTCTCCTACTCGTCCACGAATAGTCCGGCAGCGACGTGACGCCTGGTTTCGAGGACGAGTAGGAGAACGAGGACGAGGACGAGGAAAGCGCTGGGGGAAACGAGCTATTTTAGCGCTAGCGGCCACCGGCCCCTCACCCGCGCCACCCGCCGTTGATCTCGATGGTCTGCCCGGTCACATAGGAGGCGAGGGGGGAGCAGAGAAAGAGCACCACATTGGCCACCTCGCTCGGCTCGCCGAAGCGCGCGAGCGGCACGTTCTTCATCATCTCCTGGCGGACGTTCTCGGGGATCGTCGCAGCCATGGAGGTGTCGATCACACCGGGTGCCACCGCATTGGCGCGGATGTTGCGGCGCGCACACTCGCGGCTGAGCACGCGCATCATGGCCTGCACGCCGGCTTTGGCGGAGGCGTAATTGGCCTGACCAAAGAATCCCTGGATGGCCGCGATGCTCCCAAAGCTCACGATCGCGCCGCCATCGCGCATGATCTCGAGAGCGAACTTGGAGCAGTAGAAGACGCCGTTGAGATTCACGCCCATCACCGCATCCCACTCCTCCAGCGGCATCTTCGCCAGCGTGCGGTCGCGGATGATGGCGGCGTTGTTGATGAGGTAGTCGATGCCGCCATGCGCGGCTTTGATCTGGCCCATCATGGCCTGCACCTCGTCGGGTTTCGACACATCGGCGGAGAACGCGGCGGCGCTGCCAGGACGCGGTGCGTTGAGCTCTGCGGCGAGCAGCTCCGCGTCCGCCGTCGTGTGAGGCAGCCCCGGATGATTGATGAGCACCTTGGCGCCAGCGCGATGAAACGTCCGCGCCATCTCCGCGCCGATGCCCTGTGATGCGCCGGTGATGAGCGCGGTTTTGAAGGAGAGGTCGATGGAGATCATGGGATGAGAGTGGCAGCGGGTGTGACGAGGCTCATGGATGGTGATTCGATGCGCGATCAACGATAGGCGTCGCTCCTGTGACGCACTCGCTCAATCGCCACGATGAGCACCGCGTCATCAATGGTGTAAATCACCCGGTATTCACCCACGCGGATGCGGTACGCATCATCGCTTCCATGGAGCTTGCGGCAGCCATCAGGTCGCGGGTCGGCGGACAGTGACTCGATCTCACGCAGCACCCGTCGCCGCACGGATGTGTCCAGCCGTCGCATGTCTTTCTCAGCGGAGCGACGGAAGTTAACGGCGTACTCCGGCATGGCTCTTGAGGCGGCGCTTCACTTCTGCGAGCGGAACCAGCGGCTCATCCTTGCGTCGCGCGATGACAGCCAGGTCATTCAAATCCTCCAGCAGCTCTTCATACTCCGCGAGCGGCAGAATAACGGCGGATGGCTTGCCGTTCCGAACGATGTACTCGGCATTGGGATTGAGGGCTTTCATTTGGTCAAAGGGTACACGTTCACGTTGATGTTGGCGAGTATCAAATCTCCTGACGATGCGAGTGGACGCTCATGTCGTCGTCGCTGCTGCTGGTTCGTCATTCTCCTCAGTCTCCACACCACACATCTGGCTCGCGGCGTGCAGCACGGGCTCGATGCTCTCGAAGAAGCGAATCGCGGCGCCGGCGTGATCTCCCGCAGTCAGCTCCGGCTTGATGTGCGCGAGGCATTGGTCGAGCTGGCTCTGCTCAATGAGCGGCTCCAGTCCGTAGCCGATCATGCATGCGGCGCGGCCACCCTTTGCCTCACCGGGATCGATGAGGAGGAGGACAAGGTGGTTGTCTCCCTCACGCTCCACCGCGCTGGAGATGCGGCCGCGATTGAAGAGCCAGAAGATGTAAACGGCGAGGGGCACATCGGCGGGCACGGGCGAAACGACGAGGGCGAGCTGCGCCTGCGGGTAGCGGTGCTCGATGCGTTTCACGACGGCGGCGATGCGGCGCGTCTCGGCGGCCTTGAGCGCGCCTGACAAATCGGCCACGGGAGTGTCGAGGGGCTGCGCCGCGCCCAGCATGCGGTCCACGATCCCGATGGAGAAGCCGCAACGCGGGCATGCGGTCTCGTCTCCGATGGATTGGCTCTGGCAGGCTGGGCAGCGCATGGCGGTTGGCCGCGCATCGTAGCGATGACGTGGCGCGATGCAGCGATGTTTTTCGCCTTTTCTCACGGCGTTTCCTCTCTTTTCATCCGCGATGCCAAATCCTCTCCGCCGCTTTCACGTCCACGGTGATTTCTGGCTGCGCTACCTCTTCCACGGTGCGCGCGTCTGCCCGTGGTTTCTCGAGCCGGTGACGATCTGGGCTTTCAGCCTGGTGTTCTTCCTTCTCTGCAAGGCGCAGCGTCACGGTGTGGCGGCCAATCTGCGCGTGATCCGCCCCGGCCTGACGAACTGGGAATATGCGAAGGGCACCTTCAATGTGATCCACAGCTTCGCGTGGTCACTGGCTGACTTCGCGCATGTGCGCATCGGCCAAGATGTGATCGACTGGGAGGTGGGCGCCGGCGCGTCGATGGATGATCTCGCGAATCTGGAAGGCGGAGCGCTGCTGCTCACGGCGCACATGGGGAACTACGATGTGGCCGCGCCGCTGCTGGCGGAGAAGCTGCGCCGTCGCGTGCATATCGTGCGCGCGCCGGAGCGCAACGCGGCCACCCAGGAGTACATGCGCGACAAGCGCGCGGACTCCGATGATGTCTTTGTCATCCATTACAACGAGCCGGGGTCGATGCTCGGTGTGGAGCTGGCGCGACTGCTGCAGGACGGTGAGATCGTGGCGATCCAGGGCGACCGCATCCTCTTTGATGTGTCGCCGGAGGAGGTGGAATTCCGGCCCAACGTGCGGTGGCGGCTGCCGCGCGGGCCATTCCATGTGGCGCAAGTGGCGCGCGTGCCCATCGTGCCGGTCTTCATCATCCGCCTCGGCTGGCGGCGCTACCGCATCGAGTCGGGCGCGCCATTTGTGTGGCAGGGTGATCCGCGTGACAGGGCAGGCTACCAGACCGCGGCCATGACCTGGTGGCGCGACTGCCTGCGCGATGTGATCGAGCGGCACTGGCACCAGTGGTTTGTCTTTGAGAAGGCGTTTCAGACGGGATCAATTGCATGGGAGGACGAGGCGTGAGCACGGAACGCATCATCGACGACACGCGCGCCATGCGGAACCGCACGGCCATCGGCGCGTTCTTCATCGGCACGGATGAGGAGCCGCTCTCGCCGGATACGAAGGCGTTTCTCCCGGCGAGTGAGCGCTCATCCGCGCGAGAGCTGACGCGCGTGGCGGCGTTTGCGGGCTGGTGGCTCTTTGTCGCCATCGGCTGCTGTCTGCCCTGGGGCGGCTCGGAGGGCTGGTGGATCGCGGCGCGCATCGCGTCATGCATCGCGCTCTGGCCCTTGGCGTGGCTGATGTTCTTCCAGCTCTCCATCCTCGTGCTGTCAACCGCCGCGCTCGTGCTGGAAAAGGCGCGCGTGCTCTCACGCGGGGAGGCGCGCATGCTCATCGATGGCGGCGTGATCGTCGTGTACTCCATCCTCGCGCTGGCGCTGCTCGCGCATGAATGTGTGGTGTGCAGGGTCGTGGGCGGCGTGTGGCTGCTGGCGCTGATGGTGGAGGGGATGCTGCGCGGAGTGCTGTTCATCAAGAAGCTCTTGTCGCGGCGACATTCTCGCCGACTTTAACGCAAACCCGACCTGTCATGACCTCTGCGGCGAAGAACATCATCACCCTGCTCACCCTCCTGCTCGTCGGCTCCGGCGCGGGAGTCTGGCAGATCCGGTCAAACTACCTGCGCAAAGTGAAGCAGCAGTCAGCCGCGCACTCGGAGGAACTGGGCCGCCAGCATCTCGAGATGCAGACCGCGCTCACCGCGCAGGCTGAGAAACACCAGCAGCAGCTCAGTGCCATCAACGCGGAACATGAGAAGCGCATCACCGCGATCCAGAATGCGCAGCGCGAGCAGATGGCCGCCGCGTACCGCGAGTTCGAGGACATCTTCGAAGGCAACAAGAAGACCGCCGACTATCTCAGCCTCATCGAGGCGAAGGTGAAGCAGGGCAGGGAGGTGACGGATCCCGATGTGGAGCGCCTCAAGATCATCGCCAGCGGTCTGGGCTACCTGCAAAAGCAGTACACCCGGCCGCTGGAGGAGTTCAGCGAGCTGGCGGAGTACTTCGAGAAGCAGGCCGTGCTCCAGCCGGAGAAGCCACGCGCCAACTTCTTCCGCCGCACCTTCAGCCGCGAGTATCGCGAGCGCGAGCGGCAGTATTATCGTGACGAGGGCGCGCGTCAGGCCTTCGAGCAGGCGCAGAACAAGTTCGCCAGCGCCTACGCATCAGCGCAGAAGCAGATGGCCGCGATCCGTGTGAACACGGACGAGCAGATCAAGAAGCTTCAGGCATTCATCGACGACAAGGAAGCCGCGAAGCCCGCTGATCTCACCAGCTTCTTCGACCAGGCCCGCAAGGCGCTGCGCACGCATCAAGACGTGCTCAAGTTTGAGCCGGAGAATCTTCCGCTGCCGCCACAACCACCGAGGCCGTAGCTGAAGGCGTGAGCCTTCAGAGCGCGGAGGCTGAGCACACGATTCCGCGCCCGCTTATTGCGGAAGATGCGCATCCTCACTGACTGAACGCTCACGCGGTTCAGCTACGCGCTGCGCGGAAGCGAGCGCCTGCAACGTCCACACCACGGGATAAAGCCGCTCGTGATACCACAACCGCGCGAAGTAGAGGCCGATTGGAGCCGTCGGGAAATGCGTGCCTTCCTTCGTGGCAGTGAGGAGCCAGCGCAAAGGTGGTGCAAACTGGAAGCTTGCACCACTTTGAATGAGCGCATGCAACGCCACCCCCGTCTCCTCGATGGACGACGGCGCTGTTGCATCACCGCCCCAGGAGCCGTCCGCTTTTTGCGCCGCGAGCAAATAGCGTGCGCCCGCTTGGATCAGCGGTTTTGCTTTCTCTGCGATCGCACCACAACCCGCGAGATACGCCAAGACCTGCGCGGTGCCATAGACTGGATTCTCCTCGCCCTTCGCGTGCTCGTTGCCAAACCACAGCGGCACCCACGATCCATCAGCTCGCTGGGTTTTGGCGAGGTAAATAAGTGCGTGGTCAGTGGCGTAGCGGATGCGCTGCTGAAGATCGCGCGGCATCTCATCGTGCCAGAGCCACCACGCGAGAAGGGCATGCGCGGTCAGCTCCGGCGCGCTCCGATCAAATGGCAGCGTGCCCCAGCCGCGGCAGAAAGTCGGGATGCCGCCATCGCGGTTCTGGAGATCGAGAAGCCAGGTGATGGCACGAGTGTATGGAATGCCGGCGAGCCGCCGGCCATCTAATGTTCGTAGCGCGATCAAAGCTCCCGCCGTGTCATCCGCATCCGGGACACCGCCTGGCAAATCCGTCCAAGCCCAGCCACCGGGCGCCGCATTGGTGAAGGGATGCACGGTTTGATACTGCTGCCCGAGAAGCCATTGCATCACAGGCGAGCGTTCATCACCGAGCGCCTTCACGGCCAGCGTCGTTCCCCAGGTCGCAAGGTTCGTGTCGATTGCCCAGCTTCCGTCCTCGCGTTGTGAGCGCTCAAGAAACTCAACTGCCACCGGCACGCAGGGATGAAACTTCTCGCCC
The DNA here is from genome assembly GCA_031425215.1 of Verrucomicrobiaceae bacterium. Taxonomy (GTDB): domain Bacteria; phylum Verrucomicrobiota; class Verrucomicrobiia; order Verrucomicrobiales; family Verrucomicrobiaceae; genus JANPIW01. The sequence continues at coordinate 14,839 of JANPIW010000588.1, read as the reverse complement.
GCACACGCGAGAGCCATCGTGACGAAACTCGTCAGCGGCGTGGCCTCCAGGTAGCCACCGCTCGATGGCTGGAGCTGATGCAGCATCGGCGAGATGTGCTCCCACAAAAATCTCCGCAGCCAGAAGAGCGGCGACCACTTGGGTGGCGGCGCGTGATGAAACCGCGCGTGACCGATGGCGATGAGCGCCGGCAGCGCGTAGCTCACCACCGGCAATCCAACCGCGCCAAACCACGCACGCGGAAGAGCCGCCAGCTCGAAAGGCAGCGCCAGCACGCGCCGCCACGCATCAGCGTCATCGCCGAGCGTCCCGCAAATGGCGCAGTGCATGAGGATGGGCACGGAGAAGGTTTTGTCTTTACCGTACCGGGCGACCACCGCATTGACGATCTTCTCAGGCTCAAGCGATCCGACGCGCGCGGCGATCCAAGTGGCGGCGTGATGCAACGAGACGGCAGGGACACGATCCGCCGCGTCTGTGAATTTCCCGTCGGACCGATAGCGATCGCCGCCGCTACTTACCAAGTGCAGCGCGCTCCAGCACAGAAGCGTGGTGGAGAGATTCGACTGGCTGATCGTCGTGTCACCCCAGCCGCCATCGGCATTCTGGTTTTCGACGAGCCACTGCGTTCCAGTGGCGATGCGCCCACGATGTTTCTCCGCGTCCACGAGCGAGAGCGCACCCATCGCCGTCGCCGTGGACAGCGCGCTGCTCGAAAGCTCGCCCTCCCAATGCCCGCGCTCGTTTCGCAGTGAGAGCAGATGAGCGCGCGTGTTGGTGATCGCTTGATCGAGATTCATTCAAGCGCGCTATGATGGTCACTCCTTGATCTCGAAGATCGCCTCCACCTCCACCGCTGCTCCCGTCGGAAGCTGTGCGAAGCCGAGGGCGCTTCTCGCGTGGTAGCCATCGCTATCCTTGCCGAAGATCTCGTGCAGCAGGTCGGAGCAGCCGTTGATCACGAGGTGCTGGTCGCTGTAGTCGAGCGTGGAGTTCACGCAGCCGAGCACCTTGATCACGCGCAGGCCGTCGAGGGTACCGTGCGTGTTCCAGACGGAACGGAGAATTTTCTCGGCGCAGTTCTTCGCGGCTTTGTAGCCGTCCTCGGTCGAGATGCCGGCGCCGAGCTTGCCCTTCATGTCGCTGACGTGGCCGGAGGTGATGAGCTGGTCGCCGCTGCGGATGCAGAGGTTGAGGTAGCCGGGGGTGAGTTTCTCGAAGGTGATGCCGAGGGATTCTGCTTTTTGCTGCGGTGTCATGGTGTGGTGGCGTTGGCTGTAACGCGTGCTCGCTCTCGTGTCCATCGCTCTGATGCGCAATGGCTCATCACGGAAAAGGCGTGGCGCGACTCGCGTAGTTTGTTGCATGAAAAATCCCGCATCCGTTATCGCTGCCGTCTTCGCCTTAGCATTTTTAATCCCCATCAGCAGCAGCGCAGAGACGGACATCGGCTCGCGGCTTGAGCTTTTTGTGGATGATCATCTGATCGAGCGTCTCGATGGAAAAGCGGAGCTGCGGCTGCATCATCCGGTGGCGCGCGAGATGGCCTTGGTTCATGACGCGCCGTGGGAGGGATCGGGCACGGGGTATCACAGCGTGTTCAAGGATGGCGATCTCTACCGCATGTACTACAAGGCGTGGCATCTCGACGTGCAGCGCGACGCGGATGGAAAGGGAAGGGTGAACACCGCGACGCATCCGCTTTACACCTGCTACGCGGAGAGCAAGGACGGCATTCATTGGATGAAACCGAATCTGGGCATCGTGGAGTTTCGCGGCTCGAAGGATAACAACATCATCCTCGCATCGGGCGACTGGCAGGGCGTGAAGATCGACGCGGGTCACATCGCTTTGGCAAAGGACGAGAATCCGAATGCCGCGCCGGATGCAAAGTACAAGGGCTTTGTGCTCGGCTCGCCGAAAGGGCTGCGTGCTTTTAAATCCGCAGACGGCATCCATTGGTCGCCGATGCAGGCGGAGCCGGTGATCACAGCGGGCGCGTTTGACTCGCAAAACCTCGCGTTCTGGGACGGCGCTCGCGGCGAGTATCGCGCCTACTGGCGCATCTTCACGGGCGGTGTGACAACCGACAAAGAGTGGAAGCCATCCGGTCATCGCACGATCCGCACGGCCACGTCGAAGGATTTTCTGCACTGGGAAAACCAGCGTGAGGTGACGTACACGGACTCGCCTTCGGAGCAGCTCTACACGAATGTGGTGAAACCCTATTCGCGCGCTCCGCACGTTTTGATCGGTTTTCCCACACGCTATGTGGAGCGCGGATGGTCGGAATCCATGCGCGTGCTGCCCGAGCGTGAACACCGCCAGACACGCGCAAGCGCGAACCAGCGCTACGGCACGGCGCTCACTGAGGGCCTGTTCATGTCGAGCCGCGACGGTGTGACGTTCAAGCGCTGGAACGAGGCGTTTCTCCGCCCCGGGCCCGAGCGCGAGGGGACGTGGAACTACGGCCATCAGTACATCGCATGGCATCTCGTGGAGACGAAGAGCGCGCTGGCTGGTGAGCCGGATGAGCTGTCGCTTTACGCGGGCGAGAGCTACTGGACCGGCACGAGCAGCGCGCTGCGTCGATACACGATCCGGCGGGACGGATTCGTGTCCGCGCAAGCGCCGATGAGCGGCGGCGAGCTGGTGACCAAGCCGCTGCGTTTCACCGGCAAATATCTGCGCCTGAATTTCAGCACCTCGGCGGCAGGAAGTGTGCGTGTGGAGATTCAAGACGCGGATGGAAAAGCGCTGCCGGGTTTTTCAGCCGGCGATTGCGAGGAAACGTTCGGCGACTCATTGGAGCGCGCCGTGTTTTGGAAAGGCGGCGGCGATGTGTCCGCGCTGGCCGGGAAAACGGCGCGACTTCGTTTCGTGCTGTGCGACGCGGACGTGTTTGCGTTCAGGTTTGGCGATTGAGATGGCGATTCACAGACCTGGCGGCCTCTCCGAGACGCTGCGGCCCTTGCCCTTGGGTGTGGCGGCGGCAGTCGGCGCGGAGGGATCATAGACCAGTCCGCCCTGCACCACGATCTCGCCTGCGGCGGCGGCGGTCATCACAGGACGGTTGCCATCTGTCTCCCTGAAGTACGAACGCTTGTCCAGCTTGCCGTCGGGTTTGATAATGGCGTGCGCGAAGATTTTCGGCGCGGCGAGGAAGAGGATGTGCAGCTTGTTGCCGCTGTCGATGTTGACTTGCGGATCAAGGCCCGTGGTGATGGGGCCGAGCACGAAGGTGCCAAGGTTGGCCTTCGACGCCTCATCGACGAGGCGGAAGTAGAGAGTCGTGCGGTCGATGTCGCGGAAAATGATGAGCTGGTAGCGGTGGACGCGGCCCACGCTCTCGTAACCGGCGGGCACGCCGACGGCCTGGTCAAAGAACGGCCGCGCGTCCATCACAGAGAAGTGCTGGCGGCTTGAGGAGTAGAACTGCTGGCTCGGCGCGTGGTAGATGTTGCAGGTGACGGTGTAGTTGCCCTGCTCGGAAAGAGCGTACTTTTCAGTGATGACGGATTTGCGCGCCATCGTGGCGCCGGATTTGAAGATGAATGGGTCCTCGGCCACGAGCTGCACAGGCGTGAGACTGCGGCCGGTGGAGTCCGTGATGTCAAAGCTCAGCCAGTGCCCGCCGTTTTTGCCCGCCACAACGACATCCGCGCCGGACCGGTTCGTGACGGTGACGGTGGCCTGGACCGGCTCCTGAACGAGGTAGTTTTTCTTGTCCAATGTGAGCGAGGTGGCGAACTGCGCGCGCGCATGATCCGCGGCGGTGAGAAACAGCGCGAGGCAGAAGAGCGCGCGCGTGATGGTTGGAGTATGCGGTGTGTTCATGGTGTGAGGTGTTTGAATGTAGCTGAAGGCGTGAGCCTTCAGGTCATCGGATTACGGTTTCTGATCCGACGCGGTGCGGAAGCCGCGCGTGAACGCAGGCTCGTCGGGAGACTCGGCAAAGTAGCGGCTGGTGAGGAGTTGCGTGGAAGATTTCATGCCAAAGTGTCCACCGCGCATGACGGGCACTCTGAGGTCGGGATAGTCGGGATGCGTGTCCCATGTCGCGGTCCATTCTTGCACGTTGCCCGCGAGATCCGCCACGCCGAGGTTGCTGACGTCGTCAAGATTGCCCACGGGGGACCACAGGTTGTAGCCGTCGATCGCTCCACCTTTCACGCCGGTTCTGTCGTAGTCGTCGCCGAGATTCGCGGCACCTGGTTTCGCTTCCGATCCCCAGGGGAAAAGGTTTCCGATCTCGCCTCGCGCGGCCCTCTCCCATTCTTCCTCGGTGGGCAGGCGCTCGCCCTTCCATTTGCAGTAGGCGACCACGTCCCACCAATCGACACGCGTGACCGGGCAGCTAGTCGAGAGAGGCTGGCCGTTGAATGACGCGCCCGATGCTGCCGCTGCGTAATAGGCGTCCCAGCCCTCGGGCACATGGCTCTTTTTCTCCGGAGGCTGCTCGTAGTGATCGTACTGCTTTGCATCGGGAGATTGCTTCAGTGCTTGGAGAAAGGCGGCGTATTGCGCGATGGTCACCTCGTTTTTGCTGATCGCGAAGCCCTCGAGCTGTTTGCGCTCGCCGTTTTGATATACAAACTCGCCCTTGGGGATCCACACCATCTCGGCGGGCCTCGACACAGGAGCAGGCTCCTCATAACCCTTGCCCGCGAAGCCGCCGAGCATGGCCGCGAGCATGAGCACCACGGCGCCCGCAAGCCAGAGCAGCGCGGTGGAGCGCGCTCTCTTGCCGCCCGCGCCATCGTCGTCGTGAACGCCCTCGGCTTTGCGGATCACGCTGCGCTCGCGCATCTCATCACGCACGGTGTTGATGTGCTCGAGCAGCCCGGCCCAGTCGAGATCCTCGGCGGCGATTGACTGCAGCAGTCCGCGCGCCTTGCCGGCGCCGATCACCGGTTTGAAAAGCCCGAGCAGCGCTCGCACGTCGGCATGCTGGTCACGCGGCTTGTCCGCAGGCGGGCGGAACACATTCACCACGCTCGCCTGGCTCTCGCTGTCGATGTAAATGTCGCGCGTGCTCAGCGCGCGATGATGCAGCCCGCGCTCTGCCGCAGCGTGGTGCATGGCCTCGGCGATGCCGTGCAGGCTCTCGGCGAGCGCGCGTTCCGTGAGCTTTTCACCCGCCGCGCGGATTTCCTCCAGCGAGCGTCCCGGCGGGATCTCGCGCGTGTAAAAAAGCCAGCCGTTCTCCGTGCCCGCCTCGTAGAGCGGCGCGATGCGGTGGTGCGAGACGGAGGCTTTGATGCGCTCGCGCTCCTTGAAGGCGCGCACTGCATCCTCGCGCGCGAGCAGCTCGGGTTTGAGCAGCACGAGCGCCACCTGGCGGCTCACCGCTCGCTGCACGGCGCGATAGGTCTCGCTGTCCATCTCGGTGTAGAGGCGCTCGATGATTTCATTGTTGCCCAAAACCGAGCCGGGCGGCAGTAGCGCGGGTGCCTCCACCGTAGGCGTCGCGCCCGCAGGCTGAGTGAGATCCATCACACGCGCCACCAGGCGGTCAGGCGTGAACGGCTTGTCCTTGAGCACTGGCGCGTCACCGATGTTCGCCTCAAATCCCGCCAGATCATACCGCGTGGTAAAAAGAACCTGCGCAATCGGGAATTTTGTGGCCACCGCCTCGCGCAGCTCGAAGCCCATTTTACCGCTGGGAAAAATCGCCTCCGTGATCAGCAGGTCGATTTCCGCCGCGTCCGCCACCCATATCAGGGCCGTCGCGGGATCATCTGCATCGACGACCTTCCAGCCCTGATGCTGGAGCGCGGCCGCGCGCTCGTTGCGCGTCGTCTCATTCGAATCAACCAGGAGAATCAGCATCGCGGTGTCACCGGGTCACGGGTGGGAGCAGAGGATTGCCCGAGGGTGGCGCCGCGTTTTGCGCGCCGAAACCCAGCAGCGACTCCGGCGCCGCCAGCGTGTCCTGCAGTTTGTTCTGATAGTAGAGCTTCACGATGTAACCGTGGAATTTCCGCCGTCCGTTTGTCTTGATCTCATCGAGCGACATCAGCGGCATGAAGTACGTCACGTCGAGCATCTCCGTGCCACCCTGCCAGTCGATTGGCTCGCTCACCCACGCGGTCGCTGGCGAGTCCGCCTTCGTCTGCTCCACGCGCTCTCCATTCACCTCGTCAAAGAAAAACACCTGGATGTCCACGTCTTGGGGATTGCCGAGCTGGCCTGCGCGAGCGCGGATGGGCAGACGGAGCACCAACTTCTCGCCAGTGGTCACCGTCGGATCGCGGATAACCTGCGCCGCGCCGAGGGCGAGCGTCTTCGCCGGGTCTAGGGGACGCGCGTCCGGCGTTGTGAGGCCCGAGCCGCTGGACAAAATGGAGCCGCCATCCGCATTCGATGGTGTAACCGCACCGCCGCCGAGACGTTGAATCGCCTTCTGATAAAACTCGCCACCGCGCATCGGACCGAGAGCCTCGATGTTTTTCCACACGACGAGCGCGCGATCCTTGAGCCCCATCTCATCGTAAGTGCGCGCCATCTCGCCGAGCACGACGGGATTGTCCGGGGTGAGCATTTCCGCTTTTTTCAAGACCGCGATCAAGCCTTGCAGATCACCGAGAGGGCGAAGGTCGCGCGCGAGCTGAAGCAGCTCCGCGACCTCGGCCTCAGCCGCGCTTTTGCCCGGAGCAGGCTGGGACACGGCGGCTGGCGTGGCTGGCTTCGTCGCAGGCACAAAGCGGGCGGGCGTGGAGCCTGGCTGCGGGACCGCAGGTGGGGGCATGAACGAGTTCGTCTGCGCCGGAGGGATCGCGCCCGGTGGAAGCGGTGGCTCGGGCAGTTTTGAAAAAGTGCCGAGGTTCGCTGAGGCAACGGCGGTGCTCTTTGACTTCGCCAGCCAGAGTGCGCGCCCCACCGCGCCCGCCTGCAGCAGGGCGAGGGCGCAGAGAACCACGAGCGCGGCGCTGTGCGCCTTGCCGCTGTCGGGTGTGAGAATGGGAGAGCCGTTCGGCATTTGCTGTGAAAGGCGGCTATGGTACGATCCACGCTCCCGAGTGTCAATCCTACAGGGAATAAGCTTGAACCGGGTGCCGACGCTGTGAAGAAAACCGCTGAACCTCAATGCGCGCCGCCAGCGTCAACGCCAGCGGACGCCGCTTCGCGCCTCGTCTCGCGCGGTGGTCTTGTGTGGCTGGACAGCTCTGCGCCAGCGCCAGGGGCGCGCTCGATTCTTGCGGTCGCCCCGGATGAAATTATCACGGGTGATCTGGCGGTGGACGCAGGGAAAATCCAGGCGGCGCTGTTGGAGCACCGGGGGAAAACAGGCGGACTCTTTGGCTGGATCGGGTTTGATGGCCGATTTGTGTTTGGCGTTTATCCGCGAGCGTTTGTTTTCGATCACGACCGGCGCGCATGGCTTGGTGATGAGCCTCCCGACATGACAGCGGCGCCTCATGAGGCTCAACACAACGCGCTCCATTTCCAGCCGCTCGTCCCGCGCGCTGAGTTCACTGCTGCTGTCAGGCAGGCGCAGCGCTACATCGCCGCAGGTGACATTTACCAGGTGAACCTCTCCTGCCCGTGGCGCGCTGCGTGGCCTCGTGGAGCGGATGCGCTCTCGTTTTACCACCAGCTCCGTGCCGCATCGCCCGCGCCGTTTGCCGCGTTTGCTGATCTCGCCGGCACGCAGGTTTGCTCCGCATCACCCGAGTGCTTCCTCCGCATGTGCGGCCGCCGGATCGAGACGCGACCGATCAAAGGCACGCGCCCGCGCTTCCCCCACGACAGCGCGCAAGATGCCGCTTCCGCAGGCGAGCTGCTGCGCTCCGAGAAAGAACGCGCCGAGCTGCTGATGATCACCGACCTCGAGCGCAACGATCTCGGGCAGGTGTGCGAGTTCGGCAGCATCGCCGTGCCCGAGCTGTGGCGTGTGGAGCGTTTCGCGCAGGTGTTTCACCTCGTCTCCACCGTCACCGGCACGCTGCGCGCCGGGGTGGATCACGTCACCGCTCTGCGCGCCTGCTTCCCCGGCGGCTCCATCACTGGCGCGCCGAAAAAACGCGCGCTCGAAATCATCGCAGAGCTGGAGCATCACCAGCGCGGCATTTATACCGGTGCGATCGGGCACTTCGGATTCAACGGCGAGAGCCAGTTCAGCATCGCCATCCGCACCGCCGTGCGCTGCGGAGACGAGAGTACTTTCCACGTCGGCGCCGGCATCGTCGCCGACTCAGTGCCCGAGCGCGAGTACGAGGAGACGTTGCACAAGGCTGCGGGGATTTTGGATGCGGCGCGCAGCGCTGTGGAGTGCGGCGGCGCAACCCCTAAGGGGTGAAGACGCCGCTTTCACTTCGTTCGCGCGAGAAGTGACCGGACACGTCAGAACCGTCGAAGCAAAAGCGGCGCCCCCGCTCGTTCCTCGCTGCGCCGCCGCAGTCCAAAGAGCTACTTCCCCTTCTCGATCAGCTTCGCAAACTCGGCAAAGAAGTACTTTGCATCATGCGGCCCGGGCGCGGCCTCGGGGTGGTACTGCACACTGAAGACGGCGTGGTCGCGGTGGCGGATGCCTTCCACGGTGCCGTCGTTGAGATTGATGTGCGTGACCTCAACGTTCGAGGGCAACGAGGACGGGTCGATGGCAAAGCCGTGGTTTTGCGCGGTGATGGCGACCTTGCCGCTGCGCAGGTCTTTGACGGGCTGATTGCCGCCGCGATGACCGAATTTCAACTTGAAGGTCTTGCCGCCAAACGCGTGGCCGAGAATTTGATGGCCGAGGCAGATGGCGAAGATGGGCTTCTTACCCACGAGCTGCTTGATCTCGCGGTGGATGTAATCGAGCGCGGCGGGATCGCCCGGGCCGTTTGAGAGAAACACGCCGTCGGGATTTTTTGCCAGCACTTCCTGCGCGGTGGCGGTGGCGGGAACGACATCGACTTGGAAGCCGTGCTGGCGGAGGCGGCGAAGGATGTTGCGCTTGATGCCGAAGTCGTACGCCACGATGCGGTGCCGCGCCTCGCGCAGCGGGTGATGCGCGCCGAGCGGGCCGCCTTCGCGATTTTGGCTCGGGCTGGGAATGTCCCACTCGCGGCTCTCGAGGTCATCGGCATCCCATTTGTATGCCTTTGGAGTGGTGACTTCTTTGACAAAGTCGGAGCCGCTCATCGGCGCGCTCTCTGCGGCGAGGCGCACGGCCTCGGCGACGGTGCTGACCTCGCTGGTGATCACCGAGCGCATCGCGCCGCGTGTGCGCAGATGTTTTGTCAGCGCGCGTGTGTCGATGCCCTGGATGCCGGGGATTTTCCACTGCTTCAAATAATCGTCGAGCGATCCGGTTGCGCGCCAGTTGCTCACGATGGGACTCAGCTCCTCGATGACAAAGCCGCGCACATGCGGCTGGTTGCTCTCGTTGTCCTGGTCGTTGATGCCGTAATTGCCGATCTCGGGATACGTCATGGCCACGATCTGGCCGCGATAAGAGGGATCGGTGAGAACCTCCTGGTAGCCGGTCATGGACGTGTTGAAACACGCCTCGCCCGTCGCGGTGCCAGGCGCTCCGAACGCCTCGCCTTCGAAATATCTTCCGTCTTCCAGTGCAAGAATGGCCTTCATTTTAAAATCAAACGGCGGGCACTTAACCGGGTGCGGCGGGAATGCAAGCGAGGCGACGTGGGAGGCCCTGCGATTCACCGCCGCACCGCAGGCTCCGCCCAGATGGCCCAGGAGCCGTGATTGTGACTCTGGCCGCTTTCGGTGATCAGCTCGAGGTTCTTCACGCCGACGACGCTCAAATTCACGGTCGCGCGCGCGCCGACGTTCAGCGAGGGCGTGCGGTGGAGTTCCTTGCCATCACCGATGACGCGGAAGAACGCGCTGCCTGCATCTCCCGCGCCGTCACGCACGCCGACGGTGGCGGTGAACGTCTTCCATCGACCGCCGAGATCGAAGGCGTAGCGTGAGGGTGAGTGCGCATACAAGCCCTTTTCGAAAATTTGGCCGCCCAGCATTAGGAAGAGACTTTGGTGCTGCTTGCTGTCGAACATGCCGTGATTCCGCGCGACCTTTCCCCAGCCGACTGTGGCCTCGGTCCAGCGGGCATCGGAGAGCCACGCCGTTTCACTGCTGATGGCGGCGAGGTCCGCAGGCTCCGCTGGATCTAGCGTGCCGCGCAGGACACGAAGCAGCCGCTGGTCCGCCTCGGATGCGCGGGCGATGGATTCGTCCGAGAGCAAGGCGCGTGATCGCAGTTCGTTCTTGAGCAGCGCTTTCTCGGCCTGCACGACCGGCCACGGCCAGTTGAACTGCTGCGGTGTTTCCGGTTTGCCCGCAGCATCAAATCCGAAATGATAATCCTCCCACGTCGCGCCGCCATTCACATGCAGGCTGGTGAGCCGCATGAAATACAACGCGGGACGCAGGCCAGTGAGCACGAGCTCGAATGAGCCGTCCGCCAGCGCGATGGGAAAGGTGCGGGATGAATGGTCCGTCGCGCGTGTCTCCCAGACGTAGGCCACCACGGCGTAGGGCGCGATGGCACCGGCAGCCTTGCCCTGAATGCGCAGCACGTCTGGCTCGGATATGAACGTCGGGGCTTTGATGCCGCCATCGATTTCGTCCCAGCGCCCGCGATTCGAGCCGGAGAAAAATGGATGGGATGCGAGATGCAGCGCGGAGACGCGCGCGAGGAAGGCGGGAGACTTGCCACCGCTGATCTCGTTGCGGTAATGGAGATTGCCCATGCCCATCAGCGAGGTGCCCAAGGTTGTTTCATCCTGCGCGGCCGAATCATGAAAAAGTCCCAGGCCGTGTCCGAGTTCGTGCGCGAGGCCGCCGAGGTACATGGTGTTGAAGCCCGCCACGCTTTTCTCGACGCGCGCGTAGTAGTGCTCGGTGAACACCATGGGCTTTCCTGTTTCCGTCAGAAGGCGCGGATCGAGCAGCTCGCAATCCGCAGCGTGACAGAGTCCGCCCCGTTGATTGCCGCCGCCGTAATAAGGCGCGTCGAAAACATATCGGCCATCGGGTTCTTTGCGGCACAGTCCGTAAATGACCAGCACATGCTCGCGATCCAAATCTAACACTGGCTTCAGCGCAGCTCGGATCTCTTTCGCAGTCTCGTCGCCCGAGGCATAATTGTAAGCGCTCGCAACCAGCTTGCCCTGGACGACGTGCAGCACGAGTCGCCCGTCCTTGCGCTCGAGCGGCAGGCCATCGTTCGCGATGCCGAAACGGCGGAGGCCGTCGCGATAAAAATCACTCACGTCATTTAGCACCCGATCAAGCCGCCCCGCGTAATCCGGCAGCGGATCGCGATCGTTCGGGTGAAAATAGACGACTCGTAAGACAGCGCCCGACTTCGGCTGCCCCGCATGATACGCCGTGATGGAGCGCTGCGCCTGCTGTAACAACGCGCTCCCTGAAGGATCATCGGGCAACTGGGACCAAACAGACTCGCCGCACAGGGCTGTCGTGATGAGAGCGAGGAGGTGTGATTTCATGCGCAGATGATTTTCAGAGGCCAGGGAACGATGAGGTTGCGTGGAATCCACAGGAAAGATGTAGTGCGCCACCCAATGCCTGCCGCTCAATTTGTTGCGAGAGCGACCCTCAATGCTTTGCTGCACGCATGGATCAGCAGAGGGAAATTTTCCGCTACCGCGTCGTGATGGGTTTGGATTCTCTGGCCATCGGCATGATCGCATGCATTGCCATTGTGCCGCTGGCGCTCATCTGCGGCGGCATCTGCGGCATCCCGTTTTACTGGAGACTGGTCGATTGCTCGTTCGGCGTGCTCGGGATCGTGCCGTTGGATTCTTGTTGGCGGCTCGGGCGCGGCTTGCGCGGCTCGGGGTAGGTGAAGAGATCGCTCACCTGCCACTCGCGCTCGACGGTCTTGCCTTGTAGCGCGACGGCTTTGTTCAGTGCGGCTGCCATGCGGCGCTGCATGTGCGCGGTGAGCTGGCGGCCTTTGCGCGCGCGCACCACGGCTTTGTGAGTCATCGGCTCCGCGCTCGCGGCCACGAGATCGTGATTGCCCAGGCAGTGCTCAAGCATGACCGCGTCGAGCGGCTGGGTGCCGTGGTTGCGGCTGGGTTCTAAGGGGGATTCCATCGGAGCGCAGTTAGTCCGGGCATTCGTCTGGCGCAAAAACAAAAAAGCCTGGCAGCGGACTGCCAGGCTCCTCAGTTGATCATTGCTGACCAGATGGCGCGGCTCAGGCCTTGCCGATTTCGGTCACCTTGCCGTGTGAGGTGGAGACCTTCACTTTTTTGCCTTCGAGCTTGGCGGCTTCTTCCGCACCTTTGGAGGTGGGGGTCAGCGTGAAGCTCTTTTCACCAGCTTTGGTGTCCACGACGGCGACTTTCGTCTCGGCGTTGAAGGACTTCAGTTTGCCCTCGGTGGTTTCGATTTTACCGCAACCTGCGAATGCTGAACCGACGCTCAGCGAGACGATGGCGAGGAGAGAGAGAACTTTCTTCATATTGTTTGTTTTGTTTAGTGTGTTTGCACAACGGGAATCGTTGCGCGAGGAAGGAACGATTGTCACAGACGTTCCTTTGCTGGCAATTTCTTTTTTATGCACCACTCACCCTTCACGACCCTCCTCCTGTCTGCGCTGCTTCTCGCCAGCCCCGCGCTCGCCCACCCGGAACCGGACATCCCAGTGAAGAGTCTCTTTAATAAAGATGGCAGCGCCGCCATCTCCCTGGAGCTCGACCCGCGCTGCTTCGCCGCTGAGCCGATCACCGAGCCGTACACGACCAAGGCCCAGCTCGACAAGATGACCGACGCGCAGAAAAAGGAGCTGCTCGACAAAACCACCGATCTCATCAAGCGCTCCATCGACTTCCTCTTCGAGCCGGGCGGCAAGGTTGAGCCGGAGTTTGCCCTCAGTTTCACCGGCATCGCCGGGGCGGAGCTAAAAGCGCCGGACGATCCTGTGATGATCGGAGGCCATTGGAAAACCAAAATCCCCGCAGCCAGCACCGGCTACAAGCTCACTGCCACGAAAGAAGCCAAATTCGCCATCATCTTCCGCAACTACCTCGAAGGCGTCGAGAACCCCCGCTTCTCCGTTCTCTTTCCAGGCGAGATTAGCTTTGTCTTCGACATCACGAGCATGGCCGTGAAATAAATCCGCCGCGAGACAAGCCATGCGCGCAAAGCTGAATCTGGTGAACTTTTTGAAGGGAAGCAAAGATGTGGTTCAGGTGCACAAGTTCTAAATCTCGAAACCAAGCTGCGGGAGAAATGGATATTGTCATCCCGATAGAGGAACCCTCGGGTCTCGACATACGTCCCGAGGCCGGGGTGCCCGCTCCGGTTCTCCTACAAGATGAATACCACGACGCGATTCTGATCTACCGCGGCACGAGTACAATCGTCGCGCGCTTCAAGGGCTGTGACATCACAAAGTTCGGATACCCCAATGACGAGGCCCTTGCTGGACATCCGTTGTATGAGCGAGGGCTTCGCGCGTATGGGGTGTTTGAGGTTAAGAGATCATCTTGGATTGAAGCACTTTCCCACCAGAACCGGGTTCAGTTTTCTGAGGCAGACATGTTCAGTACCAGACATCACTTGGTTATCACATTTCACGACAGCATGTTCGAATGTGTCGCCGAGGGGGTTTCCTTCGAGCAGCATTGGACTCCGCTGTGCGAAGTCGCGAGGCAAGTGGTGACACGATGCTTTCGTGATGAAACGCAGGATTGATTGGGACCCCGAAATTCAGCGCTTAACAAAACAGATGCGATACCAGAAGTGTCGGCGTATGTATTGCAAACTTCTCTCCGATTGTGAGCCATGAGCATGACGACAACACAGAAACCAAGGCCGAAGTTCCGTCTCATTACGGATCCGGAGGAATTAGCGCGCATTTGCGCTCGTCAGCCCACCGTCTCGCGGGAGGAGGCAAAACGTTCCATTTTGGAGGGAGTCCAAGCGGGGCGCTGGCAGAAGCGCGGGAAAAGCAGCTTGCCCTAATGGCGGCGTTGCCGTCGTTTGATGGCGACATTGGCGAGCACATTGCAACGGGTGGCGAGCATGTGGTGCATCTGTCACCCGACGGCAAGCGAGTGTTGAAGTTCACCTTGCCGGGCGAGTTTGGTTTCTGCGTGGATGAGATCATACTGTTCGACAGCCGGACCTTCACAAACAAGATTAAACTCACGCACCGCCGGGCATTGCCATCAGAGTACCTCTGGCGCTGGCTGGTTCTGCGCAAGGTATTCGGCCTGCTTACTGAAGTCGAAGGCGTGACGAAACGCGATGACGGATCACCAGCGCTTGTGATCTCACAGCCTTTCGTTGGTGAAGAAATGCCGGACTGGGAGGAGATTGAGGCTCAACTCACTGGTCAGGGCTTTGCTCTCGTGGACAACGCGCTGCTCTCGATGCCTGAGATGAATGATGTGATCTGGTATCGTCAGCGTGATGGCGTGATCATTAGCGATGCCTATCCTCGCAACTTTCGACTCGATGCAACAGGTGCGATCATTCCCGTTGATCTCCTCGTGAACATCGTCCCGCCCGGCGCCAGCAAAGTCCTCCCCGCCGCCACTGAGCCGTTTGCTTTTGAAAATCCCTCCTGTTAATCCTGCCAATTCTGTAACCCTGTCAAAACAAAACTGACCCACTATCCATGCCCACCACCTACCACATCATCCCCACCGCCGCGCACAACGACCTCGTTCGCAAAGCTTACCTGCACCGTGGCTACACCGCAGCCGAGGCCGAGGATGCCGCGCGCTTTTGCGAGATGGCATCCGCACACGGCATTCGCACCCACAACGTCATCAAGGCGCTGCACCTCGATCACCTCTACGGCAGCGCCACGGGCGGTTGCAGGCCGGGCGCTGAGATCAAGGTGATC
>JANPIW010000587.1:0-3053 GCA_031425215.1 Verrucomicrobiaceae bacterium | reverse complement strand
AAGCGTCTTTTGTCCGTCACCCTTTCGTGCTGGCGGCCAGCTCTCTATTTAACCTCCTTGACCGTAGTCGTGGTTTTCTTTTCGATGACCACGGATTCAGGTGTGCCTGCCGGTGGAACAATCACGGCGGGAGGCGTTGTGATCACGGTCGTGGTGGTGGCTGCGGGGGTTTTCAAGATCACCCGGGCAGCCACCAGGATGTCGCCCTCGCGGGTATGGTACACGATTACGGAATCACCCTTCCGTATTGTGTCAGCGAGGAGGCTCCTGCCTGCCTCGTTCACATAGGTTGTCTTGTCGGTGACAAAATATGGAAAGGACACTGCCGAGTCTTCAGCCTGCACCAGTAGGTTTTTGGGACCGAACCCCGTGACCGTCCCGTACGTTGTGGTGGTCGTTACGTTAGACGCCAGGCGGTCGCGCGGAGGTGCCAGTGAGACGCCTGCGGGGACTTGGACTTCCAGCACCTCGGTTCTCGGTGCCTGTGGCACCATGGCCGGAGTTTGGACCACCCCCTGGGTTGTGGTTACCACGGTTTGCCCCACGGCACCCGCTGGCAGAGCCACACTTCCAGTCTGCCTTCTGCGCACCAACACCTTCGTGGCAATGAACTGGCCATCCACATTAGTGTAAAACACCTGCACGGGCAGCCCGGGCTTGAGTTCGGTGATTTGCACGGGGTTGCCCGCCTCATTGATGTAGAGCGTCGTTTCTCGGGCTGAGTACCGCAGGGGCTGCCCGCCCGCCTCGGACTGGATCACGACTCCCTGTGGGCCGAAGTCGGTGAGAGTGCCTTCAGCCATGGGTATGATTGTCGTCGTCTCGACTTTTTGCACCTGCCCTGTGACGGGGAGCGCAATAAACAGGGCCGCTGTGAGGCAGGCGGTAAAAATGAATCTGAACGGTTTGGCTTTCATGATGTGATGTGCGTGGGGTGTTAATTTCGTGGGCGTGGATTTTTTGCGGAGATTTTTTCCTCCGCAGATGAGCATAGAGAGGTACACCATCAGGGCGCTATGGGGTGTTTACCCCTTGGCGCGTCCTTCCTCTCAATCCGCCGAATCTGCCGTGTACGCGATGGTCACAAACCGAGACCGGCGTTCATGACTTCTGTGTTTGATGTTCCGTGGTTTTGTCCAAATAGTAAACGCCATGCGTGCCGTCACTGTGGTCAGTCCTGAGTATGAAGCCGTTGGCCAGGAGGCTGCGGCGCGCTTCTGGCGGTTTGCGCGCATCAAGGCGGATGTGCTGCGCTGCCGTGCGGAGGACAGTCACCGAGTGAAGCTGGAGGCGCTGCGTGACGCGGCCAAGTCAGGCTGGCGGTTTTTCTTCGATGCAGACTGGTGGCTCACCGGTCCCTGCCAGCCTGAGATTCGCGCGCTGCTCGGACCGTGGCTCGCGGGTGCGCCGATTCCTGGGACGATGGCGGATTATCAAGCGCGCGATTTTGGCTACGATCCGCGCTGCCGGGTGACGAGCGGGTTTCTCGCCTTTGATCCCACGCTGCCCATGTGGGACAAGGTGCTGGCTCTGGCTCTGAAGCTGCAGGCCGCGATGGATCCGAATCGCGACGAGGTGTTCCTCAATGCCGCAGCGCATCACTTTGGCCTTCCTGTGCGTGTGATCGACTCGGGCTGGAACTGGTACATGCGCCAGGCCTACCCTTACCAGCCGCCGCGCATCCGGGCGCTGCATGCTGGCGGCTTCCCCGTGGCAGAGCGCCACGCAGTGCTCCATGCCGCGACGAGCGCGCCGCCGCCTCCGAACTGGTCGCTCGACGAGGCGGAGCTTGTGTGGCTGGAGCGTGTGGCGCGTGTTTTGGTGAAGCGAGGAATGAGGCGCGTGGTCGAGTTCGGTCCCGGCGCCAGCACTCGCGTACTCCTGGCCGCAGGCTGCGATGTGACCTCATGCGAGACTGACAAACGCGCCTTCTGCATGCACGCGGTGGATTTCGGCAATCAAAAAAACCTCACGCTGCGCTTCACCAAACATGAGCCGCTGCTCAGCGGACTCGATGTGCCGGCGGACTGGTGTTTCGTCGATGGCCCGATGGGCAGCCTGCTCGTCGATGGAAAGGCGCGGTGGCACCAACTCGTGTGGAGCGCGACGCGCTGCCCCTTCATCATTCTTCACGACACCAAACGCGAGGGTGAGAAACGCAGCATGTCCGCACTGGGCGCGGATCACTGGGACGTGACGGCTGTGGAATCTCCGCGCGGCCTGGCCATCATCTCGCGCGGAAGCAAGTCTCTGATCGACATGCTGCGAAGGCGGAAGCTCCTCGCGGTTTGAGTGCCGGCGGGACTCACATCTCCATGATGTTGAGCAACGTCAGGTTTGAATCGTGCAAATAGGCCGCCGCGTAGGTGCTGAAGAGAAACTGCATTTTCATCGGCAGGCCCGCGCCCGCCGCGTGGACGATGGTGCAGGCCATGTAATCGCGAAACAACGCGATGCCGCCGGGACAAAACGGCAGCGAGATTTTGTGCTGCGGCCAGCTCACCACTTTTTTCTGTCGCGACCAGTCGAGCACCACGCGATTGAAGGCGGACTGCTCGAAGAGGCGGTCGCCCTCATGGACGCACGAGGCCAGCTTCTCCGCCGCGCGCCAGTGGCGCAGGAACTCGCGCCAGAGCGATGCGCGCACGGCCCATGTGCCGCTGTTCATGCCCTCGATGGTGAGCGTCTCGCACTCTTGCGGCGTGAGAAAGCAGCCGAAGTATCCAGCCTGGATGCGAGTGCCAGCCTCCTGGAAAACCGCCAGATCCCACTTGCCCCTCAACAGATCATCAACGGGACGCAACACCACCGCGTCGCAGTCAATGAACGCGATCTTGTCGTACCCATCCGGGTCGATGTGCCGCGCGACGGAGTGCTTGAACGACTGCGCGTAGTAGAGGTACGAATGGTCGTCACCCGGCGCATTTGCCGGCCGGATCGTGACCTCGCGCACACAGGCGCGCGGCACCATGAAGAGCGGATGCGGCGAGTTGTGAAACACCACGATGTCTCCGGTGAAGCCCGAGCGCAGCAGCGATGACACGAGCATCTTT
>JANPIW010000586.1:0-12438 GCA_031425215.1 Verrucomicrobiaceae bacterium | reverse complement strand
GATCCGGAACCGCCCCGCAGATCCTCGCGGCGTTGCGGAACGCCGTTGTGCATTGACTGTGCGAGACCGAGGCGAACAACCATCGCGAGGCCATCGAACGGCTCCAAATCCGCCCCGAGGAATGCTCAACAATCCCAACGGCATGAGCGGCTGGGCTGCTGGCGACATGTGGAAGCTCTTCGACCTCACCGGCCCCGGCGCCATCTCCTCCAATTTCGCCATCGACGACACGTCATTGGCCCTCGGCGGCGCGCTCGTCGGCAATTTCAACATCGTCACCGGAAACTATTACATCACCGCCGTGCCAGAGCCATCGCGCATGATGCTCCTGGGCATCGCGCTCCTCGGCCTTGGCTTCCGCCGTCGTCGTGGCTGAATAGCTCAAACAAGCAGGCTGTCGAGAAGACGCACAGCTCACTGATCAGCTACTGCGCAGCAGCGAAGCGAACCACTGACTCCAACGGGATCGGCCGCCGCCTCGCGCGCTCCCATCATTCCTCAATCGGAATTCGTCATTCCCTCACGCTCACCGGCTCATCACGCTCATGAGATGCTCGATCTCCGCCTCCACATCTTCCTTCGCCTCCACGGTCTGGCGCACCTCGGCGATCAGCAGTTTGCGGTAGTCGCGCAGCAGGCGCACCAGGGTGGTGCGCAGCGTTGGCTCGGTCATGGAGAGACTGGATGCCAGCGCGGCGGCATCATGTCCGCGCAGACTGCCGCCTGCCTCCAGCACCGGGCGGAGAGTCTTGAACACCTCGAGCCTGCCTTTTTCCTCAAACTCCGCTTCGAGCAGCGCGAGCACACGCTGGAGCAGCAGCTCACACCACTGGCGGTCAAAGATCACATCGGGCGCATCCGCGCTTGATCCCAGTTCGCGCTCATAGCGCTGCTCCAGCTTCGGATCGAGCGGGAAGCGCACGTCCTCCAACAGCACCTCATGCGCCGCGCGCCTGCTCGCGCTCCTGTGCCGGTTGATGAGAAAACGGTCGAGCGACTTCGCCAGGAAGGTCCGCAGCCGCCCCTTCTCAGCCGCCAGGTCATCGAAGGCATCAAGGCGCAGCAGCTTGGAAAGAAAATCATGCAGCGTGTCCTCCGCGTCGTGATGCGCCACACCGCGCGCGCGGATCAGGCAGTAGAGCGGGTAATGATACTGCGAGCACAGGTCATCCAGCGCGCGGGCACTTACCGTTGCGTCGGGGTTATGAAGCCGCGCCACGAGCGTCCACTCCGTCGTGGGAAAGCGTCCATCCTTGTCGTTGCCGTGCGCCATTCAGCGGGCATTGGACACGGGGGGTGCGTTCCTCGCAAGCGTCTTCTCCGCCACGATGCGGATGCCACTGTTGACGTTGCGGAGTTCAGGCGGTCTGGGATTCCGCACGCTGGCGGCGACGTACGCGCTCTGCGCGTCGGGATTGCCGTTGTCAAAGCTGCTGCCACGGCCCACCACATATTTGTGCTGCGAGTCGAACCAGTCGGAGCACACCTCCCACACATTGCCGGCCATGTCATGTATGCCCAGCGCGTTCGGCGGAAAGCTCATCACCGGCGCCGTGGTGGCAAAGCCATCGTCGTAGCCCGTGATCACCGGTTCTTGTCCGGTGATGCGCTTGAGCGTTTCGTCCCCTATGTTCCCTGCTCCCAACGGCGGCGGCCACTCCGTGCCCCACGCAAACACCCGCGTGAATTGGCCTCCGCGATCTACCGGCAGCGCCTGTTCATCCTCACCCTCGCCGATACCCGCCGCGCAGCTCCATTCGTGGTCGGTGGGCAGCCGATACATGCGCCCCTCTTTCTTGCTCAGCCATGCGCAGAAGCCCTGCGCATCGTGCAGGCTCACCTGCACCACAGGATGATCGCTGGCATCGCTCACTGGCACGTTTTTATATGGCTTCGGTTCATCCCATCCCATGTCGATCCCCGGATTCTCCGCCGCATAGGCCGCGTAGTCGACCTTGCGCGTCTCGTGAACGCAGAAAAGCACATCTGTTCCCGGCACCGGCACGAACTTCATGCCGAGGGTGTTGGTGAAGGCCAGTTTCTTCTCGTCCTTCGTCGGCATCCGTGACCAATACGGACCCCGCGCCAGTGGCCTGGAAATCACCGCGTCCTTGTTCTTAGGCGCGCGTGTCGTCCAAAAGGCCGCTCCCGCGAGTGCGAGCACCACGGTGGCTGCCGTCGCC
Organism: Verrucomicrobiaceae bacterium; assembly: GCA_031425215.1. Classification (GTDB taxonomy): domain Bacteria; phylum Verrucomicrobiota; class Verrucomicrobiia; order Verrucomicrobiales; family Verrucomicrobiaceae; genus JANPIW01. Next base: position 10,255 of record JANPIW010000586.1, on the reverse strand, counting down.
AGACGGGGGCGTCTCGCCCTTGACCACAACCTTGCGGGCACGGCGACGTTTGCCAATGCCGCCCGCATCTGGGCCGCGCTCGCGTAGCGCTTCTCGCGATCCGTGCGCATGGCTTTGTCGGTGATGGCATCCAGCCGAGCATCCAGCCCGGCTACCTCGCCCGACGGTGGATCGAATCTGCCTCGCGGCACCTTGCCGGTGAGCATCTCGTAGAGCATCACACCAGCCGAATAAATATCCGCGCGCTGATCCAGCACGATGCCAGGAAGGTGCGCCTCGGGCGCCAGGAAATCCGGCGTGCCCACCGCCACCACGCTGTGCGTCTGTCCGTCATCCGTCTCTATAATCTTGGCGAGGCCAAAGTCCGCGACCTTCACCACACCCTGCTCGTTGATGAGCACGTTTGAGGGTTTGATGTCGCGGTGGATGATGCCATGCGCGTGCGCGCACTCCAGCGCCGCGCACACATCCGCGGTGATGCGCAGCGCCTCGGCGGGCGGGAGCCTGCCGCGCTTTGCCATCATCTGCGCCACATCGGTGCCGTCGATGAAATCCATCGCGAAATACAGAAGCCCCTCCGCCGTCTCTCCCGCCTCATGCACGGCGACAATGTTCGGGTGCGAGAGCGCCGCCATCGACCGTGCCTCCCGCTTGAAGCGTCCCGCGTAATCCAGCTCATCGTCCACGATGTCCTGTGGCAGAATCTTGACGGCCACCGTGCGGCCCAGCGACGTTTGCACACCTTTGTAAACCGCCCCCATTCCTCCGCGCGCGATGAACGCGCTGATCTCATACTGCGGCAGCGCGCGCTGGATCATCTCCACCGTTGGCGGCTCCCAGTTGCGCAGCGCGCGCGTCGTTCCGCTGGTGCCCGCGCGCAGCAGCCCGTGCATGATGGAGGGGCTGAGGCGCGGAGCTTCCGCGTCATCCTCATGCCCTTTTCGCCCATTCTCCATCGGCGCGCATGATGGCGCAAAGGCTCGCGCATTGGCAAGCGCAAAGGTGCGCAGTGGAGATTTCGGTAACGATCATGGCCGGGTGTTCTGTGGTTCGCTTCTTTTTTCACGATGACGAAAAAATCCTGTCACAAACCCGCGCACGCGCGGTTTGGCCCCTTGAAGTCTCGCTCCCTCATGTTCGCTCCCGACGCCATGCCCGCCTTTCTATGTAACATCGCCCCCCTGACCATTGGCGTGTCCGACACCCGCGCCGTGCGTGGCGCGCAGGGTAGGGAAGGGGGCAGGGAGGCTGCCGATGGGGGCTGGCACTCCGACAAAGGGGGCACCCACCCTGACAAAGTCCCCGCCCCCTTTCTCAGAGTGGGCACCCCCTTTCTGAAAGGGAGCGCCCCCTTTGACATTCTCCGCGGCCACCCCGCTGATGGGGGTGCCCAGCTTGACAAAGTCCCCGCTCACCTTCCGGAAGTGGGTGCCCCCATTTCAAAAGTGGGCGCCCCCATTGGCAAGGTGAGCGCCCCCGTTTTGAAAGTGGGCACCCCCTTTTTGAAAGTGGGCGCCCCCATTGCAAGGGTGGGTCCCGCTTTTGCGGAGGATAGCCGTCCCGGCTGTCAGCGGCCCGAGGCGTCCCGCCTTCAGCCCCGCTCATCAACGCGAGACGCCGCGATCCGCCGACAGGCCGGAGGCATATCTTCCACCCTCACTAACCCCTCTCCCTGAATGCCTGCCTGGGACGCCCCACCACCCGCCGCCTGGGACAGCTCCTCGTGGGATCTGCCAGATTCTACCACTGTCAATCCATCCAAATCCAAACGCAAAACCGTGAAACGCCAAGATTACTTCCCCATCCGCATCGGCGACCAGATCGTCTGGCTGCGCAATTTCAAAATCAAGCTCCCGCTCCACGCCACCGACCTCGCGCTCGTGGCTGGCGAGGTCACTAACATCCTCCTGGATGTGGACACCGCCATCTACGGCCTGGAAACCTACCGCGCCGCCCTCGGCCCCTCCAGCACCAGTTGCTACCAGTGCATCGACGACGCCCTCTACAGCGACACCGTGCCGGGCAACGTCATGTGGATGGGTTTCGCCGCCCCCGGTGGAGCGCCCGCCGCCGTCGCCAATGGCTGCCTCAAGCGCGTCTTCAGTTACATCGCCGACGACATCAAGACCGCCACCGCCTACAGCACCATGGTGGGCGAGGACCTCGGCGTTGAAGGCACCGCCGTCGCCACACCCAACCCCGCCACCACCGTCCCCGAGTTCGACCTCCGCTCAACCACCGGCGGTAAGCTCGAAGTGCTATGGACCAAAAAGGAGTTCGACGGCGTGAAGCTCGAGTTCGACCTCGGTACTGCTCCCACTCAGACTGATATCGACCTGCGCCCGAACTACACCCTCAACTGGCTCCCCGCCGCCGGCCAGAGCGCCGTGATCAAAGTCCGCCTGCGCTACATCTACAAAGGCGAGGACTTCGGCAACTGGAGCGACTGGCAGCAATGGACGCTCACCGGTGCGTGAGATCCCGCACAACCTCGCCGCATCCTTAACCCCCGCCGCCATGTCCCCCACCACCCCGCATCTGGACCGACGATTCCCCATCACCCACCACCGCGCCACCTGCGGCCTCTGCCTCCGCTGCACCCTCTGCCATCTTGACCCCAATGCCACCTGCGCCCTCTGCGAGAACTGTCTCGCCTGCCGCGCCAGCAGCAGAAGGGCAGAGATGCAGAGCAGCCGAGCCACAGAGGCCAAATGCATAGTCCCACAGCATCCTCACCCCTTCCTTCAACACTAATCATTCCTCACCACCATGGCCTTCGATCCCTCACTCCCCGCCAATAACTCCGCGCTCTCCAGCGCCGAGATGCGCAGCCAGCTCACCGGCCTGCAAACTAACCTCCAAAACGCCACGTCCGACAAAGTCACCCAAGGCCAGCTCTCCTCCGAGATCAGCGGCACCGCGCTGAACCCCGTCAACGTCCAGTCCCTCGGCCAGACAGCCGACGGCAGCTACAACCCGAGCCAGATGCAGACGGTGATGGACAAGCTCGATGAATTCATCAACGCCACCAAACGCCCATGAGTTGGAGTCATCGTTGGAGTCAAGGCTCCAACACCTGAAACCAACGCTCCACCCACACACCCATGAACACCACACCCATCCTCGCCTGGCGCGCCAGCGCGCTGCAACCTCCTCTCTAGCCGACGAAGCTCCCGACCTTCACGGTAATACCTACAAGCGAAGTGGTGCCGTTCTCGTGATGACAATCATTCAAAATGCGGACGATCTGGGATCGTGGGTGAATGGCGCCTCTCCAACCTCGGCAACATGGAGACGAACGTGAACGCGATTGGCTATTTCCGTTCCGCGCAGGTGCAGGCGCTCAACGTGGGTATGCCGCTGATCCGGCGGCATCCGATGATGGGCTTCTTCACGTTGACCATCGGCGTGGAGCAGAGCACACCGCTCGTGCCCGAGAAGTTTCACGCCGTTCCCCACGGCTGCACCGCAAACTCTCATAAATGGGGCATGGAAGCTGTCATTCCAATTCCCCGTGCTGGACAACCGGCGTTCTTTCAACTCCGAGCCGTGTGAGGCAGTTGGAGCCAAGATGTTGGAGTCAAAGGTTCGCTTCGCGGCTCCGCAGTAGCCGATCAGCAACCACATGCAGGATAATGGCGGGACTGATGTCCTGAGGTTTTCGCTTCGCGTCTGCGTAGGACTCCTGCATGACTGCCGCGCGCGATATTGGCGGGGTGGTGAGCGTTGGTGTTTCTCCTGCCATGAAACGCAATTCTTGCCTCGCCTTTGGGTTTATCACCTGCGCCGCTCCATCGCTCTGTGCGCAGTCAATTGTCTCCCATCCGCCGATGCGACCGCTGCCTGTGGCGGTGAAGGCGGAGATGTCGAAGGGGCCGAAGCTCTTTGTGGACGCGGCGCGGGGTGATGACGCGCATGATGGATCGGAGGCAACGCCGTGGCAGTCGTTGCGTCATGCGCTGCGGCAGTTGAAGGCGGGGGACACTTTGTATCTGCGCGGCGGCGTGTATTACGAGAAGGCGGCGCTGGTGAAGTCGGGAACAGCGGAGGCACCGGTCACCATCGCATCGTATCCGGGTGAGATGGCGGTGATCGATGGCGGGTTGCGTGAGTTTCGCGAGGCACCCCTCATGAGCTGGGAGCCTGCGGTCGGCGGCGCGGCGGATGAGTTCGTCTCGACGCAGATTTTTCCAGACGCAGACACACGACGCGCGCCGACGCAGTTTCTGCCGAGCTGCTGGGAGCCGATGTGGGGCATCGAGGATGAGCGGCCGCTGGCGCTGGGAAATTTTGCGGACTCGATGGTGCCGCTGCATGGCTACCGTCACATTGAGGATCTGCGGGCGACGAATGAGCTGTGGCACAAGGGCGGGAAGAAGGAGGCAAAGAAAGCGGGCGTGTATTGCGGACCTGGGGTTTGGTTCAATCGCGACACGGGACGCATTCACATCAGGCTGGCGCACAGCAAGCTCGACGGGCTGGGTGAGCGCGCGTACCGCGGCGAGACTGATCCGCGCAAGCTGCCGCTCGTCATCGCGGCTGGCTTTGGCGATGACGTGCTGCGCGTGAATGGCGTGAAGCATGTGCGGCTGGAGCGCCTAGTGCTGCGTGGTGCGACGGGCAGCCCGATGATTTCTCTTTATGGCTCGGAGGATGTGGTGATCGATCACTGCACCATTTTTGGCGGCTTTCCTTCGCTGCTGGTAAACGCGGCGAAGGATGTGCGTGTGACGCACTGCGCGTTTCGCGGGCTGGCCGCGCCGTGGAGCGGACGCGCGCACATGAAGTATCTGGGCACGGCCTCGTATCAGGTCGTCCTGAGGGATGACCAGCCGCTGAATGAGAACATCGAGTTCGCGTATTGCGAGCTCACTGATGATCACGACTGCGCGTTTTTGCGGTTCGCAAGAACCTGCAGTTTCATCACAACTTCGTGGATAACTTCAACGACGACGGCCTGGAGTGCGGGCCGAAGTCACGCGATCACACGATCTTCATTCATCAAAACCGCATCGGGCGTATTCTCTCGGTGTTCACGCAGCACGAGATCGACAAGGACACATCGCCGGTGGATCACGACGCGACAAAGGGCGTGTTTGTCTTCCGCAATGTCATCGACATGCGCGGCGGCGTTTGCTACCAGACGCCGGGCGAGCCTGATCCGACCGGTGCGTTCCTGCGTCACGAGGGACATTTCGTCGGCGATCACGGCGGCCCTGTCTGGAGTGTGCTGCACGTCTATCACAACACCTTGCTGCGAGACACGCCGGTGTTTCGCGACAGCTTTCTCTTCGGCCTCGGTTCGCAGGGATTGCGCAACACGGAGCGCGATGTGTTCAACAACATCTTCGTGCAGAGCGGGAGCGTGCCGGGCATTGGCATGAGCGGCATGAAGACTGCGGAGCGTGTGCGCGAAGGCGGCAACATTCTGTGGGGCATGAAGGACGGGCCGCTGATGAAAACTGATCCGTTCGCGAAGTTCCGCGCCTCACCGCTTTTCATCAGCAGCAAGACCGTGCATCCGCCCGGCTGGACGACGGATGATCGCGTGATTGATCCGAAGCTCGTAGCTGAAGGCGTGAGCCTTCAGTCAGGCAGTCCCGCACTCAACTCTGGCATCGTCATTCCATCCGAGTGGCCCGATCCATTGCGCGAGGCTGACAGCGGCGCCCCTGACATCGGTGCGCTGCCAGCGGGCGCGCAGCCCTGGGGTGTCGGCGTGGATGGACGGGTGCCGCTCGGAAATTAACCCGCTCAGCAAATTCAAGCCAGCAAGTGGCTCACAACCTTCGCGCCTTGATTGTCCGTGAGCGATGCGGCGAGGCCATTGCGCTTGTAGGTGAGCTTGGCGTGATTGAGTCCGAAGAGGTGCAGCAGCGTGGCGTGATAATCAAAGTGCTTCACCTCGTCGATGACGGCCTTGTGACCGAACTCGTCGGTCTCGCCGTGGACATGGCCTTTCTTGAACCCACCACCAGCTACCCACATGCTGAAGCCGTAAGTGTTGTGATCGCGTCCCCATTTCTCGCGGCCCGCGTCGTTCTGCAAAACAGGAAGCCGGCCCATCTCGCCGCCCCAGTGGACGACGGTGGTATCGAGCAGGCCGCGCTGCTTGAGGTCGGTGATGAGCGCGGCGCTCGGCTGGTCGGTGGCTTCACAATTCTTCGGCAGCGCGGTGATGAGCGAGCCGTGCTGATCCCACGACTGGCCCGCATTGAGCACCTGCACATACCGCACGCCGCGCTCTACGAGACGACGCGCGATGATGCAACGAGTGGCGTAGTCCTTCGTGATCGGATTATCGACGCCGTAGAGTTTTTTGACGTGCTCGGGCTCCTTTGAGATGTCGAGCGCCTCCTTCGCGGCGGTTTGCATGTTTGCGGCGAGTTCGTAACTGGAGATGCGCGCCTGCAAATCGAGTTCGCCCGGATGCTGCGCGAGATGTTCTTCATTGAAGGTTTTCAGCAGCGCGAGCTGACGATCCTGCGGAGCACCTGCGAGCGAGGGCGGCGGATCGAGATTCAAAATGCGTGGCTCCGTGGGTCGAATGAGCGTGCCCTGGAACAGCGAGGGCAGCCAGCCATTCGTGAAGTGCTCTCCTTGAAACGTGGGCAGGCCGCCCGGATGCGAGAGCACCATGTAGGCAGGCAGATTGTCCGTCTCGCTGCCAAGACCGTACGTCAGCCACGATCCCAGCGCAGGGCGCCCCGCCACGCTGCGGCCTCCGTTCATCGCGTAGAGACCCTGCGCGTGATTGCTCACGCCGGAGGTCATCGAACGAATCAGTGTGATGTCATCGACCACCTTGCTCAGATTTGGCAGCAGTTCGCTCAACTCCATGCCGCACTGCCCCTGCTTCGCGAACTTCCACGGCGAGCCAAAGCACTTCGACGACGCCTGCGCGAGGTTGTCGTATTTGATCTCCCCGGGAAACTTCTGCCCGTCATACTTGGTGAGCATCGGCTTCGGGTCGAAGAGATCCATCTGCGAAGGGCCGCCCATCATGAAAAGCGAGATCATCGCCTTCGCCCGCGGCTCAAAGTGCGGCTTCTTCGGTGTGAGATCGTAACGCGCCGCACCAAACAACTCCGGCTTCACCGGCGCTGCGAAAAGGCCATCGCGCTCCAGCAACGAGGCAAGCGCCACAGTGCCAAGACCGAAGCCGTTGGCGTGAAGGAAATGACGACGTGAGCAGAGCTGGGGGCGGAGCATGAGGCTGGGGGGAATCATACGCTTGAACCGCGCTTCATCTGGCATCACGCTGCACTCGCCCATGAATCCACCCCCACCCGAAGGTCACTTCGACGACATCACCATCTTCACCACGGAAGACGGTCAGACGCGCGTGGAGGTGCGGTTTCAAAATGAAAACGTCTGGCTCACGCAGAAGCTCATGGCCGAGCTGTATGAGTGCTCCACGGACAATATTTCCCTGCACTTGCGGAACATCTTTGCCGACCGGGAGCTAGACGAAAAGTCAGTTACCGAGGATTCCTCGGTAACTGCCGCCGATGGCAAAAGCTACCGCACCAAGCTCTACAGCCTGGAGGCCATCATCGCCGTCGGCTACCGGGTGCAGAGTCCTCGCGCCACCCAGTTCCGCACCTGGGCGACGAACCGGCTCAAAGATTACATTTTGAAGGGCTTCGCCATCGACAGTGCCCGCTTCAAGCACGGCAATCGCTACGATCAGCGCTACTTTGAGGAACTGCTGGAAGAGGTTCGCGAGATTCGGGCCAGCGAGCGGATGGTGTATCAAAAGATCACGGACATCTACGCGACCGCAGCGGATTATTCGCCGAACACAGCCGCAGCGGAGCGGTTCTTCTCCACCGTGCAGAACAAGCTGCACCACGCCATCACCGGCCACACGGCGGCCGAGATCATCGCCCAGCGCGTCGATTTAAAGCATCCGACCATGGGACTGACGACGTGGCGGAAAGGCCTTGGGGGCAAAATCTTGAAGACCGACATCGGCATCGCCAAGAACTACCTCCTACCTGCGGAACTCAAGTCCCTGAACCACATCGTGGACATGTATCTGGACCACGCGGAATTCCAAGCCAGCCGTGGACGGCTCATGAAGATGGCGGACTGGGAGACGAGGTTGGATGCCTTCCTGCAATTCAACGAGCAGGACATCCTTCAAGACAAAGGCCGCGTCTCTCATGCCGTCGCACAAGCTCTGGCCGAGAAGGCTTATGAAGTCTTCCGCGTGGAGCAAGACCGGCGTTACGAATCCGACTTTGACCGTGTGGTGAAGACGCTGCCGCAGGCGAAAGGCAAGGCGGCGAATAAGAAGAAGCCGGATGCCTGATTTCAGCAATGCGTTCCATCACTCCACATAAAGGAATCGGTTCGAGCTGCACAGGATCTGGCAGAGGCTGGCCAGGGCTTCTTGTGGCGGATTGGGGACGACGCCTTTTGGGTGCTGGATGTCGTGGTGATATTGCGTGAGCGCCTTGGTTTGCTCGTTGAGGTAAGCGAGGCACTTCGTGATGTCGGCGTCGGTGGCGGGCTTGCTGTAAAGCAGGCTCCAGACGCTCTGGAGCTGCTTCGCGCGGTCGTTCGGGGCTTCGGCAGTGACGCGATCCGCGAGACGGCGGGAGCTGTCGAGCACGAAGGTGTCGTTCATGAGCAGGAGCGACTGCGGCGCGACGGTAGTCTGGCTGCGCATCTCGCAGTTCGGACTCATGGTGGGCGCGTCAAAGGTGTCGAGCACGGTGACGGGTTTGCTGCGGCGCACTTGAATGTAGATGCTGCGGCGGAAGTCGGCGGCTCCGGCGGGATCGACCTTGTGATTGGTGATGGAGCCTTTGTCGATGCCGGTGATGACGCGGCCCTGCGGATCGCGACCGATGCCGCTGGGCGGACCGTAGCTGGCCTGCACGAGTGTGCCGGTGGCGGCGAGCATCGAGTCACGCAGCGTCTCGGCATCGAGGCGACGCATTTTGAAGCGGGCATAGAATCGGTTTTCGGGATCGGCACGCAGCGAGGCGTCATTCACCGACGACTGACGATATGCGGCGCTGAGTAAAATGAGACGATGCAGTGATTTCAGCTTCCAGCCGCTCTTCACGAACTCATCGGAGAGGTAGTCGAGCAATTCGGGATGCGTGGGCAACTCGCCTTGGCGGCCGAAATCACCGGGCGTGTTCACGATGCCGCGACCCATGTGATTGAGCCAGAAGCGGTTCACTAAAACACGCGCGACGAGTGGATGTTTGCCGCTCGTGAGCCATTGCGCATACGCGAGACGACGACCGCTTGAGCCACTGCTGACAGGCACGGGTTTGAGCGGCTCGATCTGCGGCTGAGCGAGGATTCCAAGCTCGCCGGGCTCTACGAGTTGCTTCGGCTGCTCGTGATCACCGCGATTGAAGAGATGCGAGGCCTGCGGTTTTTGGTTCACCTCCATGAGCGCCATGACAAAACCTTCCGCAGGCTTTGTCGTGCGCAGCTTTTCGCCCTCGGCCATTTTGGCGAGCACCAAGTCCTGCTTTTTCTTGTCGTAGAGATCGAGTGAGTAGGTCGCGAGTGCAGACGGATACTTTTTAATGAGCGCTTTTTGTTCCGGCGTCTGCTTGTCCTTCGGCGTGGCGCGTGCTGCGCGAAACGGAGCGCGCTCGGCCTCGGGGAGCTTGAGGATTTCGACCTCGAAGATTTCGTCGAGGAATTTTTTACTCATCGCCTGAGCCTCACGGTTGATGTCGCCCACCTGCTTCTCGATCTCGTTAGCCTGTGCTCGTTCGGCGGGTGTGTAGAGCGAATACAGGCGATTAGCCGGAGTGCGCCAGGCTTGCCAGTGATACGCAGGGTCAAAGACGGCGCGCAGGCGGTAGTAGTCAGCCTGCGTGATCGGATCGTAGCGATGATCGTGGCATTGCGCACAGGCCACGGTCATGCCCATGAGCGACGAGGTTGTGATCTTGATCTGCTCCGCGATGGTTTGATTCGCCGCGAGCTTGGGATCTTCCGGTCCATCGCCCGTGCCATCGGGTGCCAGGCGCAGGAAGGCGGTGGCCGTGATTTGGTCGCGACGTTTTAGATCCTGCACCGCCTGCTGGTAATCACCATGCGTGGCACCGGCGAGTTCATCACCCGCGATCTGCTCCTGGATGAACTCGCTCCACGGTTTGTCCTCGTTCATCGAGCGAATCACATAGTCGCGATACCGCCACGCATGAGGCCGCACCGTGTCCGCCTCCGAGAAGCCGTTCGAGTCTGCATAGCCCACGACATCGAGCCAATGTCG
>JANPIW010000585.1:0-6337 GCA_031425215.1 Verrucomicrobiaceae bacterium | reverse complement strand
AGAAAAAGAAGGCTCCAAACGCGACCAGCATCGCCATGAGCATGCCCATGCGCTTGAAATACCAGGGCGTGACCCTGCACTCGATCATCTCTCCCTCGCCTTGGTGCGTCTCGTTCTTTTGTTCCATCGCGCGCCATTCATGCCGCACAGCTCGTGCGCCGCAACCGGCGTTTTCGACAGCTGCGCTTCACCTTCGCGTCAGCATCTGCACCAGCTCGCGCGCCTGGGTGAAGTCCGGCCGCAATCCCAGCGCCTTTTGCGCGGCGGCCAGAGCTTCCTCGCGCTTGCCCTGCTGCGCCAGCATGGTGGCGCGTGCATACGGGATCGCCGCATCGAGCGGCGCGGCGGATTCGCCACGCAGATACGCCTCCAGCGCCTCGCCGTCTTTGTTTTGATGATCGAGCGCGAGGCCGAGGTTGTACCACGCGCGGCCAAACGAGGGATCGTTTTTCACCGCCTCGCGCATCGCCGCCACGGTCCCGTCCATGTCGCCCGTCTCGCTGAGCAACAGGCCGAGATCGTAATGATACTGCGCTTCACGCGGGTTGAGTTTGATCGCCGCGCGCAGTTCCTCCAGCGTGCGCACGCGATTGCCGGCCATGTTATGCACCATCGCCAGATCGTGGCGGAATGGGGGCGAGCCTGGATCCCACTCCACCGCCTTCTCCATGTGCGCGACGGCGCGCGTGAGATCGCCACGCGCGGCGGAGAATTGCCCGAGCTGCATCTGGCCGGAAGGCTGGTCGGAATTCAGCCGCAGCATGTGCAGCAAATCTTTTCCAGCCGCGCTGTTCAGATCGAGATGATCGCGCAGTGCCCATGCCGTGGTGGTTCTGACAATGCGCGACGGATCATCAAGCAGCGGACTCAGCGCATTCTCCGCATCATTCCGATGTTGCGCCACGAGCGGCTCCAGCGTCTTCACCGCGTTCGCACGCACCAGCGGATGCGCGTGCTCCGTTTGCGCGATGACCGCGCTGCTCACGCCATGCTCTCCCACCCAGCGCTCCAGCATCCTCACCGCGCTCGCTTTCCAATACGGTGTCTCATCGCCGCCGAGGATGCCCAGCAAGCCATCGCGCGCCTCGTCGCGGCCCGCGCGCGCGTTGGCCATGATCTTGCCGCGCTGCCGCGTGCGCCGCTCCATCTTCGGTCCCCACCATTTCTCCGTCGCCGCCAGCGCCCACTCGGTGTCCTTGTCCGTGTGGCAGCGATTGCACGCGTTCGGAATACCATGTTCCTTCGTCAGGAGCGGATCTGGAATGGTGAAGCCGTGATCATGCCGCGGATGCCGCTGCATGTAGGTCGTCTGCGGCATGTGACAGTTCACGCACTGGTTCCCTGTGCTCGCAGCCAGATGAAAGCTGTGCGCCTCGGGCATGATGACCGGCGCATTCGGATATCCGCCCGGCGTGTGGCATCTCATGCAGAGCTGGTTGCCCGGCAGGATGGGCTTCATCGAGTGCATGTCATGGCAGTCCTGACAGCGCACACCCGCGTGATACATGCGGCTGGAGAAGAAGGAGCCGAACTCGTAGTTCTCGTCCCGCACCTGGCCGTCCGCGTGATAGATGTCCGTGTGATCGACGATGCTCGGATCATAGTGATCCCAGAATGAATCGCCGGGCTTGAAATCACCCGTCAGCTCCGAACGCCGCGCGTGACATGGCGCGCATGTCTCGATGGTCTGGTCGCGCGTCGGCTTGATGAGCACCTCTTTTTTCCCCGTGCCCGCATACTGCGTCTGCCAGATCACATGCTCTTTCTTCGGCCCGTGACACGACTCGCAGCTCACCGTCATCTCCGCCATTGTGGTGCGATACGAGTCCGTCTCGATCTCGTAGTTCTTCCGCAGCCGCGTGTTGTGGCACGAGGCGCACATCTGGTTCCACACCATGCCCCGGCCCGTCCAGTGTCCCCACTCGCCGGGCCGCCGGTCCTCGTCGCCATAGACGTTGAACCACTCGGTCTTGCGCGGATCAAAGCACATCTCCATCGCATGAAGTCGTCCGCCGGTGCCAGCGACGAGAAACTGCCGCAGAGGATCGTGCCCGATCACGCGCTCGATGGGATGGGCAACCACCTTGTTTTCAAAACCCAACGCCACCATCTCGTATTTGCCATCGGCGATGCGCGCCTCGCTCGTCTGCGTGCCGTGGTTGAATGATTTGGCCGGATCAAAGCCGGCGCGATCCAGATCATCACGCAGCGCCCGCTCCGCCAAGCCGTGGTTTGAGTCCTTCCACTTCGCATACTCCAGCGAGTGACAGCCCTGGCATGACGCTGATCCCGCATAGCCCGCAAAGACCGTCTTCTCATCCTCCATCACAAACGGCTTAGCAGGCACACGCGGCGCGGCCTTGTGCGCCGGCACCGGAGTAAAATCACGCCTCTCCGGCCAAAGCATCACGGCAATGAGCGCGCCGCCGCCGATCACAATCAAAGAGCACAAGCCCGCCAGCGACATCCCGCCCGCGCCTTTCTGCCCCGGCTCCGGCCTCACTCGCACACACTCACCACCGCAGCCCTCATCGTGCTCATGTTGTTGCGGTGTCTCTCCGCGCCCTCGGTTATTCTTGTTCTGCATCACGCCGTTTGGGCGAGACTATTCGCGAAGCATCACGACGCAAGGCAACGATCAAAGGTTGGTGCGCACTACCATTCCTGCAGCGCCACGCCGCCGCAGTCGGCGCAGGTGATGTCGGCGCGCTCGAACTGCGTGTGACAGCGCGGGCACCAGGCGAGTGACGAGCCGGTTTTCTCGGGCGGGGATTCCAGTGCGGCGGTGTCGATGTCTTGCTCGCGAAAGAAGCGCTGGAGAGCGATGGCGTCGGGAGGAAGCTCATCGCGAGTCTGCCAGCCGGGGCGGAATCTGGCATCGCGCCAGAACGTGGTTGCGAGTTTTTTCCACGCTGCGTCATCCATGATGGCGCGGAGTGAGAGCGGATGCGGCGTGTTGGTGATGACGCGACAAAGATGATCAGCGGCGCGGGCGCTCATGTGGGGGAGGAGCGCGATGACGAGGGCTTTGCATCTCCGCCACGGAACGGCGGGGCCGAGGTCGCTGGCTTTTGAGGCGCGGAGGAAGACGATGGACTGGGTGATCTGCATGGCGAGCAGGACGAGGAGCGCGATCCAGAGCTGCGTGCCTTCGCCGAGCCAGCGATAGACGATGGTGATGCCGCCGAAGCACGCGAGGAGGATGGCGGCGGCGATGTTGTTCAGCGTGCTGACGCGGCGCTGGAGCGTGCGTGCGGTTTTCTCGGCGGCGGTGGTGTCGAGTGATTGACGTGCGTCGCGGAGGAAAAGGTCGCGGCGTCTCCCTGCATCGGCGTCGCGCCATTCGACGAGGCGTGCGCACCAGTCGCGTGCGGCGGCGGGGCTGTGGAGACGCAGGGTCATCACGCCTTTAAGGATGAGCGCGGCCTCATCGTGTGATGGAGCGAGCTGGGGCCAGTCGATGCGCGCAGTCGTCTGCTCGTGATCGCGGACCTCGAGATGGTCATCGTGCGGGATAAAAATCCACGGCGTGGTGTGGAAGTGCGCGGGCAGCGGCGGGAGCGGAGGCAGGAGGATGATGCCGAGACCGCGACCACGCAGGTTTTGCGGGGGGCGGATCAAACGCCAGCATGATCCGCGCCCCACGGCGATGGAGGCGCGCGCGGGGACGAGGCGGAGGCATTCGATGAGGTAGAGCGCCGCGAAGGTAATGAAGAGCAACTGCCCGTCGCTCATGGCTCACGCATTCCGGCCGCTCCCGGTGATTCTGCTCCAGATGCCTTTGATCACCGCGCCGATGGCGATGATGACGAGGATGACGGCCTTGCCCATTTTGGCGAAGAGGGCGCCGAGCTTTCCGAAGAGGCCGAGCTTGCCCGCGGCGACGGCGGCTCCGCCTGCCACCAGCGCGGCGAGGCCGTACTCGGCGATCTTGTCGCCTGAGCGGAACTCCGCGTAACTCTCGCCCTCGGTGTACGAAAAGCGTGCCATGATCTCCTGGTAGTCGGGCATGAGTTTTTCCATTTCATCGGGCGAGCAGAGCAGGGCCACCTCCATGATGCCTTTGCGGCCGAGGAGCTTGGTGTAAAAATTGATGGACTCGTCGTCCTGGCCTTTGGTGCGGACTCGGAGCGCCCACTCGAGGTTCTTGGTCTGATCGTTGTAGCGCGGCGGCACGGCCCAGCCTGTGATCTCCAGTTCGGGCAGGCCTCTTTCTCTTCTGACCTCGTTTGCATGCTCCTGGCCTTCCTGATTTTGTTTTAGCAGCGCGTCGGCGTCGAGTGAGTCTTTTTCGTCGTCCTTCACATATCCGACATCATTGAACTCAAAGATGACCCAGGGGCCGAGACCTTCGGTGGTGAGCATGCCCAGCTCTTTCTTCGATGGAATGTTCTCAAACAATTCCAGCATCTTTTGCGTGCCTGATGGTCCGGTGAAGCGGTATCCGCGCGGGATGGAGACTTTGGCGCGGTCCCCGAGCTTGCCTTCTCCGTCGCGCGTCCAGCCGAATTTTTCGATGGTCTCGATCATCTGCTTTTTCATCGCCTCACGTTGTTCGGTTGTGGGCGGGGCTTCGTTCTCCGGGGTCTGCGCGGAGAGGGGCGATTGCAAGCAGAGCGCCAGGACGATGAGTGCGAAGGATGATTTCATAAGATGGAGCGACAGCACATCGGAAATGAGGGTGAAGGTCAAGCCGGGATTTGCATGAAGTGCATTTTGCATCGCGGCGCGCGCTGCGTCATGGTCGGATCGAAATCGAACAAGCATGATGCCTGAACCCGCGACCAGTCCCGAACCGAAGCCCGCCGCCAGCAAAGGGCCGGGATGTTTGATGACCTTTGCGCTCACGGGACTGGCTGCGCTGCTCATCGCGGGTGTGATCGCATGGAAGTTCTTTGATGCGTCGCTGGGTTTTGCAAAGCAGGGTTGGTCGTTTTTCTCGGGGCTGCCGGAGAAGTTTCAAACACACCGGATCACGGAGACATTTCTCGAGAGCATCACGCGGATCGACTCCACTGACGGTGATGTGCTGGAGCTGGCGACCATGGAGACAATGGAGACGATCACCAAGTTCGACATGAAAATGGCGCTCAATGATTTGCTCTATCTGGGCACGACCGAGTCGGAGATCCGGACGCCCGTGGTGTATCGCTTTCACTTGAAGCTCTCGGACGACTGGCGGCTGACGACGAACGGCAACGTGTTGCGGGTGGTGGCGCCGGTGATCCGCCCGAGCCTCCCGCCCGCGATCCGCACGGAAGGGATGGAGAAGCATAGCGAGAGCGGCTGGCTGCGTTTTAACGCGGCGGAGAATCTGGCTGCGCTGGAGAAGAACCTGACGCCGACGCTGGAGAAGCGCGCCGGATCGCCCGCGAAGATCAAGCAGGTGCGCGAGATTTGCCGCAAGTCAGTGGCGGAGTTTGTGAGGAAGTGGCTGCTGCGCGAGGAGCAATGGCGCGAGGGCGGCATCACGACAATCGTCGTGGTGTTCGCGGACGAGCCGGAGGCGGGAGCGCCGGAAAAGGTAGAGGCTGCGACGATTCATCTGCATGAGCCACCGCTCCCGTGACGGCCGCTTGTGAAAAGATGATTGCCGCTCTCCGGCGCACGCGGTAGGCTTGCGACTCTTTTTCTTTTTCATGCTCTTCGAGACCAAAGCGTTCGCCCGCGCAGGGCTGGTGGGGAATCCGTCGGACGGGTACTTCGGCAAGACGATCTCCTTCATCATCCGCAATTACTGCGCGGAGGTGACGCTCTACGAGACGCCGGAACTGAGGATCGAGCCGAATGAACGAGATCACTCGGTTTTTCTCAGCATCGACGCCCTGACGAAGGATGTGCGGCAGTTTGGCTACTACGGCGGCATCCGGTTGCTGAAGGCGAGCGTGAAGCGCTTTCACGATTACTGCGCGAAAAACGGCATCCAACTGCACGAGCGGAACTTCACCCTGCGCTACAGCAGCAACATCCCGCCGCAGGTGGGCATGGCCGGCAGCAGCGCGATCATCACGGCGGGTTGGCGCGCGCTGATGGGTTTTTACGGGGTGGAGATCGAGAAAAAAATCCTGCCGAGCCTGGTGCTCAGCGTGGAGAATGAGGAGCTGGGCATCCCGGCCGGCTTGCAGGATCGCGTGATCCAGACCTACGAGGGCGTGGTGTTCATGGACTTCAACCGCGCATCAGTCGAGAAGCTCGGTCACGGCATTTATGAGGAGCTGGACCCCGCGCTGCTGCCGCCGCTCTTCGTCGCCTACACGAAGAAGCTGAGCGAGGGCACAGAGGTGTTTCACAACGACATCCGAGGCAGATGGAATCGCGGCGAGCGCGATGTGGTGAG
>JANPIW010000584.1:0-10099 GCA_031425215.1 Verrucomicrobiaceae bacterium | reverse complement strand
CGGGCCGAGATAAGCGGAGCCGAAGGCGAAGGTGTCGATGCCCTGACGGCCCGCATCAACACCCGCGATGCAAGTGGGCATGCCATTGGCCGGACGCTTGAGCTTGCGCATCACAATGGAGCTGACAGCGGGCGCGTCGTTGACGGTGTTCACTGGAGTGGCGGGGATGCGTCCGGTGAGGAAGCGCTTGTGCCCGCCGCCGTGGTCCGCGAAGTCGTGATGGATGCTGCGGATGATGCTGAACTTGTCCGCGATCTTCGCATGCATCGGCATCAGCTCGCACACCTCGATGCCGCGCACGTTGGTGCGGATCGGGCGCAAAATGCCGCGATACTCCGGCGGCGCGTCGGGCTTCATGTCGTAGCTCTCGAGCTGCGACATCCCGCCTGGCAGCCAGATGAAGATCACCGATTTCTCCCGCATCTTTTTCCCCGCTGCTTTCGCGATGGTCTCAGCGCGGAGGAAATCACTCATGCCCATGCCGAGCATGCTGAGCGCGCCGACCTCAAGAAAACTGCGGCGAGAAAGCGGGCCGCGGCAACGGTTGATGGATGTGATGCGCGATGGCTCCATGAGGGAAAGGGTGGCAAAGTACGCTCGTGGGAAGGGCGGTTCTTGCAGTTGGAAACAACATGGACTGCCGACGAATCGTCGGCGTTCCATGGCCGACGAATCGTCGGCATTCCATGCACATCAATGATTGAACAAGAACGCAGGCGAATTGATAAGCGCCCAGGTCAGGTCTTGTGCGGCGGTGAGGCGTTGGTTTGTGAGCTGGGTTTTGCTCAGTTCGGCGTCGCGGCGGAGCTGGATGAGTTTGGCGTCGAGCTTGATTGGGTCTTGAGCTGTGGCGTGCTTTTGTTCGAGCGCGATGATCTGGGGATCGATGGCGAGAGGCTTCTTGGCGACGGCGAGGAGTTTCTTGGTGGCTTGATACTCGCGGTTGTTGTTGAGGAACTCGGCGGCAAGGGCGGCTTGTTGTTCTTTGCTGCGTTTGGCGGCGGGGAGCTTCATTGCGTCGGCCACGAGCTTGGGCACGCCGAAACGGACGACGGGACTGGTGGTGACCCAGATACGGAAGCGGCCGAGGTTGTATTTGCCGTTCTGGAAGGTTTGCACGAACTGGAAGTTGAACATCGTGCCGCCTTCGAGTCCTGCTGGCTCCGATGGTTCGAAGGTGGCTTCGTGGCGCAGGCCGCCTTCGGGTGACACGGCCCAGCCGCGGTCGCGGTTGCCTTTCTTGAGCGCCTCGGCTACGGAGAAATTCGTCTGCTCGAAATCGGCCTTCGCATTCTGCAACGTGAGCGCGCCTTCGCGTTTCTTGCCGCGTTGCGCTTTCACCGGTCGCACGCCGACGGGGGTTTGTGTGATGGTGAACTCGCCGAGTACAAAATTGCCGTCGGGCGCGAGGCCGGGGCCGTTGTTGGGGAGGCTGTCGTCGGGGAGTGCTTCGAGTTTGAAGCCGGTGATGCCTGTGAGGTCGGTCTTTGCTTTGATGAGGTAGTTTCCGTTCGCCTCTTTGCCTGCGGGCAGCGCGGTGGCTAGCAATGAGCCGTCGGGTTGCTTGCTGAGTTTCTCCACTCCAGTGGCGCGCACGACTTCGATGTCGAGCGCCACCCACTCGGTTGTGAGGTCGAGGTATTGCTCCCAGCGCGGCTGTTTCGCGGGCGATGCGTCGGCCTGCACTTTCACGGCAGCTTCGGCCTTCGTGATCGCGGCGGCGCGCGCGGCGGTTTGCTTGGCGATCTCAGGGGCGGCTTTGATTTTGTAGGCTTCGAGTTCGGCCTTCGTGCTGGCGATGAAATCTGCGCGCGCTTTCTCGGCGGCGGCGATCACGGGCTTTTGCTGCTCCTCTTTGGCCTGCCACTCGGCGGTGAGCGCTTTGTTCTCGGCGTCCATGCCGCGCATCGACTCGAGCGCGGAATTGATCTCGGCCTCCGTGGCGGGGCGGTTAATGACGCGGAGAAAAATCTCGTTCACGAGCTTGCGATCGTCGGCGATTTCCTTGGTGAGTTTTGCAATGGCGTTGGCCGGATCGCTGATGGCATCGCCGACGGTGGGGCCGCTCATGAGTGCCATGATGGGGCCGAGGTTCACGTCGTTGCTGCGCTCGCACTCGCACACGCTTTCGCGCGCGGGGCGGCCGAAGTTGGTTAGGAATCCGTCGTTGAGCTTGGCCTGCGCGTCGGTGAGCTGCGAGGCGCGGGTGCCTTTCTGGATGCCGGGGATGTTGGGTGTGGAGCCGGTGACGGCGAAGACGGCATCAAACAATGCCTCAGCGGTGAGGCGGCGCGCTTTGGCGTGGGAGAAGTTGATCTTGTCATCGGCGTTCCATTTGTTGGTGGTGAGCGATAGATGATAAGTGCGGCTCTGCAAAATGGTGCGCATGAGGTGGCGAACGTTGAAGCCGCTCTGGATAAACTCGTGCGTGAGATGCTGGAGCAGCTCGGGGTTCGATGGCGGATTGCCCGCGCGGATGTCGTCGAGCGGCTCGATCACGCCGGTGCCGGTGAGGTAGCCCCAGATGCGGTTGGCGTAGCTCATGGCAAAGTAATCGTTCTCCGGCGAGGTCATCCACGAGGCGAACTGCTCGCGGCGCGTGGCGGCGGTTTTCGAGACGAGATCGGTTTCAAACGGCACTTTCGGCGGTGCGACGGTGTTGGTGCGCAGATGCGTGACATCGCCGGTTTTTTTGTCGCTCACCATTTCATAGAGCGGCTTCGCGCCTTCGACAGCAGTGCCGCCGATGGTCGCGCCTTTCGCTTCAGGATCGGCGGCGAGCTGCACCTGCGCGAAGAAAGCAGCGGTCTCGTAGTAGTTGTCCATCGTCCACTTTTCGAAGGGATGATCGTGGCACTTGTTGCAGTTGAATCGCGTGGCCAAAAACAAATGCGTGGTGTTCTCCACGAGGTCTTCGGGTGTGCGGACGGTCTTGTAATAGGACGCGGCGGGGTTGGCCTTGTTTGATCCCGTGGCGGTGACGATGCGGTAGGCCATGCGGTCGTAGGGCGTGTTGGTGGCGACCTGCTCGCGGATCCAAGTGCGCAAACCCTTCGCGCCTTCGTCGCCGAGGAACTTGGCGTTCACTTGCAGGAGATCGCTCCACTTGTTGGTCCAGTGATCGACGAAAGCGTCGTTGCCGATGAGTTTGTCGATCAGCTCGTAGCGCTTCGTGCGAGAGTCGCGCGCATCGGCCATGAACGCTCGCACTTCTTCGGCGGTGGGCGGCAGGCCGGTGAGGTCGAGGTAGAGACGGCGGAGGAACTCGGTGTCGGTCGCGAGGCCGCTTGGCTCGATCTTCATGCGCTGCCATTTCGCGGCGACGAACTCGTCGATCTTGTTCCACTTCTCGGGTTCTTTCCAAGCGAAGCCGGTGCGGTCGCCCATGACGGTGACGGTGGTGGCGGCGTAGCTTCCCTCGAAGCGCGCGAGCAACGGTGCCTCGCCGCGGCGCAGCGTGGTGACGAGGCCTTTCTTGTCCACTTCCACCACCTCGATGTTGCCGCTCTCGACGAATGCCTCGGCGGTCACGTCCTTCACATAGCCGTCTATATAATGAGCGATGACGCGGATCTGCTGCCGCGCGCCCACTTTCTCCACCACGGGATTCTTCGGCGTGACCTCGATGCGAGCGACCTTCGGCGTGGCGAAGTTGACCTTGGCACCCTGGCTGATCCAGGCTTTGAGGATCTCGTAGTAAAGCTCGCCCGGCACGCTGAGCTGG
This sequence comes from Verrucomicrobiaceae bacterium, assembly GCA_031425215.1. Taxonomy (GTDB): domain Bacteria; phylum Verrucomicrobiota; class Verrucomicrobiia; order Verrucomicrobiales; family Verrucomicrobiaceae; genus JANPIW01. The sequence goes on along the minus strand of JANPIW010000584.1, from coordinate 6,375 downwards.
CCGCCCTCGTGCGGGACGGAGCCGCTGGATTTCAAAAGCATGAGCGAGTGCTCCGGCGACGCGATGTTTGCGCGGCGCGATGCCAGCTCATCGCTGAAAGCGAGCACGTCGTAGAGTGGATCGTAGCCGCGCAGCGAGAGCTTGAAGCCGGCCTTGCCGTCCTTTGCGCCGTGGCAGGTGCCTTGATTGCAGCCCATCTTTGCAACGATGGGCATCACATCGCGGACGTAGTCGGGTGCGAGAGGCTGCTTCATGCCGCTGATCTCGACGGGCACTGACGCGGTGCGGCCGATGTAATTGATGCTGACTTTTCCTTTGCCGTCATTCGTCGGACGCACGAGTCCGCGTTCGTTGAGATCGACAATGTCGCCGCCTTCAAAGGTGATCTTCGACATACGCGTGATGTCGGCGCTGGTGCCGTCGCTCATCTTCGCGGTGACGAGAAGCTGCGAGTATTCCGTGGGCTTCGTGATCTTGATGGTCGCTGGCTCGACGGCGATCGAGGCGACGGTGGGGCCGACATGCAGCGTCTCGGGCTTGTCGGCTTTCTTCGTGGCATCAATGCGCACCATGTCATCGACGATGACTTTGTTCGCCGCGAGCACCTCGGCTTTGCTGAGCGGCACACTGACGAACTCTTTGACGATCTTGCCCGTGGCCGCGTCGATGAGATGCACACTGCCGTCCTGTCCCGCTGCTGCGACGGTTTTTCCATCGGGGCTAAATGACACGGAATAGATGCCGCCCGTCGGAATGGAAATGGAGGCGAGTTGTTTCACATCCTTTGTCACGAATGCCTGGATCACTGGATCGGTGTCCGCTTTCTGTCCGGCTGTTTCGACGATCTTCTTCACGTCGGCGGGCATTTCGCTGTCATACACGGACGAATAAATGTTCACCGTGCCGGTGTTCTCAAAGCTCGCGCCTGCCGCGATCATTTTTCCATCCGGCGCGAAATCCACGCCGAAGATGCGGCCCTTCATCGCGGGGAATTTGCGGATCAGGTTCGCGTTGTCGCCGATGGCGCGCTTCGTGATGCGCTCCATGCGGTAGATCTGCGGCACGCCGTCGGTGCCGCCGATGAGGATTTCATTTTTCGTCGGATGCCGCGCGAGCGCATGGATGCCGCCCTTGAGCGCGCCGGGTGTGATGGAGGTGACGTTATCGACGAAGCGCTGCGTCGCCGACTCCATGAGCTTCACACTCATGTCGCGGCCTGCAGTGGCAATGAACTTGCCCTCCAACGCCCACACGGTGTCGAGCACCCAGTCGCTGTGGGATAAAAGAAATGCCGTCTGTTTTCCCGTCGTCGCATCCACCGCCCGCATCGCGTTGTCGCTCGCACCGAAAGCAATCTGCTTGCCATCCGGCGACCAGCTCGCGCCATAGATCGTGTCGAAGGATTCCGAGCGCGAGAGCAGCAGCTTCTTCGCGGCGACATCCCACACTTGCAGCTCGCCCACACGCGCGGGACTGCCACCGGTGACGGCGATCCTTTTGCCATCGGGCGACCACGCCACTTTTTGAATGCGCTCGGCAAGCCCGACAAGACGCGCCTCGATGCCACTGCCGTCCGCGCGGTGCACGATGACCTCATGGTAGCCAGCGACGGCGATGAGCTTGCCATCGGGCGAGTAATCCAGCGAAGTGATCGCCGGAGCGCGAGCATAAACGGGCGGATGCTCCATGTCCCACTGCGCCTTGGCGGCGGCAGGTGTGTCGTCCTTCGCGCCCTCGGTAATCCAGCGTTTGATCAGCGCCACCTGCGTCTCGTGCAGCGGGTCAGCCTTCTGCGGCATCTCGGTTTTCCCTTCCGCGTTCGGCACGATGAGCTTCATCAGGTTTGACTCCTCCGGCTTGCCCGGCACAACCGCATGACCTTCCTCGCCGCCTTTGAGCAGGCCCGCGAAGTCCGTCATAATATAGTCGCCCTTCTTCTTCGCCGGCTGATGGCAGCCATTGCATTGCGCCTGCAGGATGGGCCGGATGTGTTTATAAAACGACACCGGCTTCGAGGGATCAATGACCTCCTCTTTTTTAGGCGCGGCCGAAACCGTGAGCGCCGCAGCGAGGAAGACGACGGAGGTGAGGGAACGATGGAGGATGTTCATCAGCAGTGAGGGGGTTGGCTTTCATCCCAAAGAGAGGCGCATGGCCCAGGGGGGAAGGCGGCAGGAAAATACGACGTGCGGCACCGATGTCTTGCTGCCGTGTGAACCTGCGCCGGATCGGACAAAAGCTGGGGCGGATCGTGCAAAGCGTGAGTCTCATGATCAAGCGCCCCGCGGCTTGTACAGGCGCATCAGGATCACAAGGCCGAGGATGATCACCGCCATCACTGCCAGCAATGGAATGCGTAGCTGCCAGTCAAAGGCGGCTTTTGCCGTGGCGAGAAAGCCCGTGTGCGGATGCTTCGCCGCCTCGATGATACGCGTCTTGTACTCAAAAGAGAACCACTTGCCCAGCCGATGAAGCCCTTGTGACGCGGACACGGACACCGCCGCCGCTGCTGAGCGCAGCTCGATGCGCCCGTTCTTTCCCATGCCGACGACGATGTGGTCCTCATGTTTCATGCCGCGCGCCCAGAGAAACAAAATGAGGCCGATGAGGAGGAGGGGAGAGGCTTTGATCATCCCAAAATATCGCGGACCGCTTTTCTCCGGCCAAGAACTTTTTCGGTGCAATATCGCGACTCACGATAAAGAATGATCTCCTTGGGGAGAAGTCGTCATCGTCTTCCCGCCCGTCACTTCCTCACGATCTTGGCTTCAGCGGTTTGGGGGCGGGCGGACGCTTGATACGCTCGTGCTCGGGGATGCCGAGTTTTTCTTCGATGGCGCGCAGATTGGATTCGAGGGCCGGCGTGTGTTTTTGAGTGGCCGCGACGTGGCGCAGGATTTCGTAGGCGCGGCGCAGAGAGGCGGGATCGCCGAGCTTCACCAGCTCATACGCACCAAAGCGCTCGTAAACTGCGAGGCCGCCGTTCGCGGCACCCTTTAGAAAGCATTCGGCCGCCTTGGCCGGTTCCACGCTCCTGTCACGGTAGATTTCGCCGAGCTTCCCCCAAAGCTTCCCACTCTCCGGCATGTAGCGCAGACCTTCCTGGAGTATCTCGATGCCGCGCTGGACGTGACGTTGGTAAAGACCACCACGGATCATCAGCGGAATTTTCTCGTCGTACTTATATGCGGAGGCGGCGTTGTAAGCCATGTGCCAGGCGGCCTCGTCCCAATACGATGCATGGTTTGGCTGCAAGCGTGTGGTGAGCTGGAAGTAGCTGTCCACCTTGGCCCAGTTCACATCCTCAAACGCGGTGTAAGCCTGCAAGTAAGTGATGCTCGCCACCAAGGAGCGCAATCCGCCGAGCGATGCCGCGAGGCCCATCTGTCCGAGATTTTCGAGCTTGCCTACTTCCACTGCTTTGCTCAGCAATCCATGCGCGTGCAATCGCGCTGCCAGCGCCACTTCGAGCGGCAGCTTGAGCAGCCCGAAGCCCACAAAAATGGCCAGCGCCAAAAGTTTGCGTTTCATCACAACTCCTTCTCCACAAACAACAGATGGGACACCACCAGGTAGCCCGTGACGTACACCAGCGCCATGCCGCCGAGGTAGAGCATGTCGGACACGGGTGGCGCGTCGCCCTTCGTCACATTGTCCACCACATCGAACATGCCCAGGTCGGGACACACGATCGCCAGCACCGCGGCTCCGATCTTTTCCATTGCGACGGTCGTCTTGCCTTCCAGAAAGTACTCGCGGAAAAGCTGGTGCCCGTGTCCTGCGATGGCGAAGAGAAACGTGATCACGATGGTGAAGAGCGTCGTGCTCGCGAAGCACGAGATCAACAGGGCGAGCGCGGCGACGACGCTGGCCTTGAGGAAAATGGCGAGCACTCCGACGTGCAGGGACCAGGTGAGACCCTGCTTTGCCACGCTCGCGGTCACAGAGGCGATGTTCTCAGGCGTGGCAGCGCCTTCGTGCTCCATCGCTTGCAGCGCCTGGCCGAGCACGATGTTCTGCCGCAAATAGAGCACACCGCTGAGCACCACGTCCATGATGACGAGGCCGCAGGCGAGCAGCACGAGCACGCCGAGGAGCTTGCCGATCAGGTACTCATGACGCGGGACCGGCTTGGACAGGATCGTGTAAAGCGTGCGATCCTCCAGATCACGCGGCATCAGCACCGCCGTGGCCACGATGGCGATCACGACAGAGAAAAACTGCAGCGCGCCGAACGACACGTCCTTGAGGAATTTGAGCTGCTGCTCGGGATTCAGCACCGGAAAGGCAAAGCCCATGGCCACGACGATCATGCAAAACACGATCACGAACGCCAGGATTTTCATCCGCACGAGCTGTGTGACCGTGGCGGCCGCCAGCGTCCAGATGCGGCCAGGTGAAAATCGCGCGTAACGCGACGCGGCAGGCGCAGATGATGATGGAGTGCCGTTGCTCATTGGTCTTTGTCCTCCGTGGCTTTGAGAAAGAGCCGCTCCAGCGTCGTGCGCGGATTGCCCATCTGTTTCACGCTCGCCTTGCCCGCGTCAGCGGCCACGAGATCGCGGATGCGCGCGAGCAGCTCGGGTGAGGCATCCTCCAGCACGATCTCCGTCTGGTTTTCCACTGCGATGAGATCATCCAGCCGCCCCTCGCGCACCATGCGGCCGTTGTCCATGATGCCGATGCGGTCGCACACCTCCTGAAGCTGCTCCAGCAAATGCGATGTCACCAGCACCGTGATGCCGCGTTTCTTGAACTCCATGATCAGATCGCGAATCTTCCGCGAGCCAGCGGGATCCACGCCCGCCGTCGGCTCATCGAGCACGAGCAGACGCGGCTCATGCACCAGCGCCTGCGCCAGACCGATGCGTTGGAGCATCCCTTTGGAGTAACCACCCACGCGGCGGTCGCTCGCATTCTCCAGTCCCGTCAGATGCAGCATCTCCCGCGCACGGTCGCGCAGACGCGCTCCGTGCAGTCCGCACAACCGTCCGTAAAACAGCAGCGTCTCCATGCCCGTGAGATGCTTGTAAAAGTACGGATTCTCCGGCAGAAAGCCCACGTCCTGCCGGCTCTCCACACGCGCGCTGTCAGTGCCGAAGATTTTTGTGTGCCCCGCCGTCGGCGCCAGAAGACCGAGCACCACTTTCATCGTCGTCGATTTCCCAGAGCCATTCGGACCGATGAGGCCATAGACCTCGCCCGCCTGCACGCTGAAGGTCAAATCCCGCACCGCGACAAACGCCTTCTTGCCGAGCTGGCCTTTGAATACCTTCGTGAGATTCTCGACCGTCACAGCCTCCGCCGAGCGTGGCCCCGCACTCCGTGCCGAGCTCTCGTTCGCAGGTGAAACTGAGTCATCCGTGTTGCTCATCGCTTTTCAAAACTTCGGAAGCCTGAAGACTTCGCCGCATCCGCCTCACTTCATCAGCTTGAGCACATCCACCTTCACACCCGAGGCCAGATCGACGAGTTCCTCCTCCGAGAGCTTCTTTCCTTGCACCGTAACCATGTAGCGCGACCCCGCCGCCATCTGCAGCATTCCTTCCTTGCCCTGCACCATGGCCTGCGCGTCACCCACTTTGCGTGACTTGATCCCCAGCAGTCCGCCCAGTGCCGGATTGGAAATAAAATCCGCCACCTGCTTCAGCATCGGCGAGTCCGCGATGATCGACACCGTCGCCTTGCGCTCGCCCTTTTTGTAACTGCGCTCGACCGAGCTTCCTCCGCCCAGCCCCGCGAGCGACGACGACTCCAGCTTCAGTCCCCGCCACTCCCCGATCATGTCTGGCAGCACCGCCGAGATCGTCAGCCCCTGCTTCTCATTCAGCGCCACCATCGCCTTCTGCATCTCCGTGCTCGCCTCGCTCAGCTTGCCTTCCTTGTAATGCTTCAGCGCAGTGTTTAGCGCATCCTCCACCTCGTCAGCACGAAGCGTGAGCGCGGATGTCAAAAGCAGGGCAAGGGCAGCACGTGAGAGATTCATGCCGCTGAATGTGCGGACGCGAAGGCGAAAGGCAAATGGCAATCTATCTTCACGCCCGCCTCTCCGCGGCCGGATCATAGCAACCATCAAAAAGGCTGAAAGCCACTTTTCATCGACAGGCTCGAAGCTATCCTCCGCGCCGCCTGCCTGCATGAAGGACACCCTCGAAGACCTCGAAAATTTCGCCATCGACGTGATCATCCACAACCGTCGCGGCGTCCGCGCCGGCCTGCTGCGCGCATTTCTCTGGTGTCTCTCCAAAGTCTATTCCCGCGCCGTCGAGAGCCGCCTCTATTTGTATCGCGAGCGCTTCATTCACGACCACCACCTGGGCGTTCCCGTCATCAGCATCGGCAATCTCACCGTCGGCGGCACTGGCAAGACACCGG
>JANPIW010000583.1:0-5769 GCA_031425215.1 Verrucomicrobiaceae bacterium | reverse complement strand
GGCTTCTCGATGATGTCCATGAAACCGAGGGCGGTGCAAAGCTCGAGGGCGCTTTCCTCAAAGAACCCGCTGCAGGCCAGGACACCGACCTTGGGATCGATGGCGCGGATTTCATTCAGCGTCTCGAGGCCGGACATGCCGCCGGGCATGGTGAGGTCGAGAATGATGAGGTCGGGCTTTCTGCCTTCGGCCATGAGGGAGCGGATTTTGTCGATGGCTTCCTCGCCGCTGTGCGCGGCCTCGACCTTGTAGGGCATGGTGGAGAGGATGGCCTTGCCGACGGTGAGGACGGCGGCGTCATCATCGACGATCATCACGGTGCCGCCGCTTTTGCCGGTGGTGCTGATGTGCGTGATGTCGTGATAGCTGGATTCGTAGGTGTTCATGGTCGTGGTCGTTTGTTCGGGGGGGTTGCGAATTGAAAAGGGATGGCGGCGCGGAGGTCAGCGCATGGTGTAGCTGAGGCATTTGATCTCATCGAGAGAGGTGTGGCCGCCGATGATCTGGCCGAGGCCTTCCTGGTAGAGGGACATGAAGCCGTTTTTAAAGGCGGCTGCGCGCATGGCGCTCATGGGCGCGGCCTCCTCGATGAGATCGCGCAGCTCGGAGCCTACCTCGCAGATCTCCATGAGGGCGACGCGGCCTGCGTAACCGGTGCCGTGGCATTCGTCGCAGCCGTTTTTGACGAAGATGGGAGTGGAGAGCGGCTGGGTGATGACGCCCTGGCGGTACATCATTTCTTGAACGTCTTGCGGGGCTGCGATGGGACGTTTGCAGTAGCCGCAGAGGCGGCGCACGAGTCGCTGGGCCTGGCTCATGGCCAGGGAGTCTGCGAGGAGATATTTTTCCACGCCCATGGACATGAGACGAGAGACGGCGCGGAGGGAGTCGTTGGCGTGCAAGGTGGTGAGGACGAGGTGGCCTGTGAGCGATGCGTTGACGGCGGAGTTTGCGGTCTCGGCGTCGCGTGATTCACCGATGAGGATGATGTCGGGGTCAGCACGAAGCAGTGCGCGCAGGCCGTTGGCGAAGGTGAGGCCGTGAGCGTTGTTGGTCTGGGTCTGGTTGATGCCCTCGATCTCGTATTCGATGGGGTCTTCGATGGTCTGGATGTTCACGTCCTCGTTGTTCACGCTGTTGAGCAGGGCGTAGAGGGTGGTGGTCTTGCCCGAGCCGGTGGGGCCGGTGATGAGGCAGAGGCCCTGGTCGCGCGTCATGGTGCGGCCGAGGATGTCCATCTGGCGGTTGGAGAGATTGAAGTCGGAAAGGCGGCGGACACCGTCGGCCTTGTCGAGAAAGCGCATGATGACTTTCTGGAAGTCACGACGCGTGGGCACGGCGGCGACGCGGACATCGACGCGGCGCCGTCCGATGGAGAGGGCGAAGCGTCCGTCCTGCGCCTCCTGTCGGCTCTGGCCCATGCCAGCGTAATTTTTCACCAGCGCGGTGAAGCGGCTGAGCACGGCCTCGGGGGCGGTGAGGATGGTCTTCATGTTCCCGTCCATGCGGGCGCGGAAGCGGGCGAGATTGTAAAACTTCTCGATGTGAAGGTCGCTCGCGCGGCAGCGGATGGCGGTGAAGAGCGCCCAATGGAGGAGCTCCTCGGGATCGTGATTGGGATTGGCCGGATTGATCGCGGCCATGTCCTCGGGGGAGATGTCGATGACGCTCTCAGTCTCGGTGACGGAGGTGGTGAGGTTTTCCTGGTTGGCAACGCCTGAGGTGTCGAGATTGGCAGCAGAGCGGTTGATGGCATCGCGGATGGAGGCGGGGTCCGCGAGGACGATGACGATGCGCACGGGCTGGGAGCCGAGGGAGAGCCACTCGTCCTCAAAGGCGTAGCAGTCCGTGCTCTCGCTCATGAGGTACACGACATGCTTGCCGATGTAGAGAGGGAAGACGTTGTGGCGCTCAAGAAGCGGGGTGGGAAAGAAACGCTGTCTGGGCGCCTCCTGCGCGCTGTAACAGGGGGACTTGCCCTGGGAGCACATGTAATGCAGCGCCACGCCGAGGTGACGCTGGACGGTGTTGAAGTCCGTCATGTCGAGCGTACCCTTCTTCTCCTTGATGCCGTCGTAGAATCCGCGCAGCTTGGTCACATCCTCGGCGGAGTACTGGTAATTTTGCAGCAGCCAGTTGAAGGTGCCTTCGAGACCGAGATCGTAGAAACGTGGCACCGTGATGTTCTCGAACGGATTCTCCGGCGCGATGGGAGTCTGGCCAAAACGCGCCACGAGATCCTTGCGCGTTTTTTGGTACTGATCAGCGGTGATGAGCACGCGCACGACGAGACTGCTGGGCACGCCCCAGAGATCGGAGCCGCGCGGATTGCAGTGCGCCATGACGATGAGCGGGCCGAGGGTGGTCACGGGCAGCCACGGATCGGCCACCTGGGGCACACGTCCTAGCCGGCGCACAATGCGCTCCGCCTCGGGGGAGCAGCTCTCGCGCAGGAGGGTCACGGGGATCAGTCCGTTTTGCAGCGCCAGCCCTTCTAGCGAAATGATGCCGGCCTCCTTCTGAACTGTCGCCTGCAACGGATTACCAGTAGTTCCAAACGATTCTGGTGCTGTGTGGGGCGCTGTTTCGACGGTTGTCATTTGGGGATGAGAGAGGTTATGACCGGCTGCGGACATTCCGGTCAGGGTGTGATGGTGTCTGATCCATCAAAGGGCACTTCAAGTCCGGTGCCGGACTGCCCTGGCTCGAGCAGTTTGAAAACACGCCCCGTCCAAGTGATTCGATAATCATCCGTCACGCTGGAAGGCTGCGGTTTGTAAGTGGAATAGATGTAGGGCGCGCCCACGCTGCCGAGGTCTGGATTGGTCAGCGTCTGCACGATCTGAACCTCGTCCGAGGCGGAGGTGCTGAGGGTCGGCTCGTAAGGCGTGAAAGGCCGGTTGGCAAAGTTGTGGCGATGCACGGCACTGTTGAGCAGCTCCAATTTCTCGCGTGCGATGATCTCCTTCGATACGCCGTATGAGCCGCCCATGTTTGTCACGGCGATGGAGGAAATCACTCCGATGACGGCGAGGGAGACCACCAGCTCCGTCATCGAGAAACCATGACGTGCGTGCATGAGGCCCGCGCTGGTCTGGTGTGATGCAGTTGTTGTTCCCCCGTTCATGGCAGTCCTTCGTGCAGCAGGTCTTTAGTATTTGATCTCGCTGCTATCAGGCCCGAACTGCCGGGTTTTATTCATGTCGTTGATCGCTATGTTGAAAACGACGGTGTATCCCGACGGCATGTAGGATGTCGTCGTGGTTTCGGCGAAGCTGAGATAAGGCTCGAGCAAGTCGTACTTTGCCTCGGAGCTGGCCGCGTTGCGCCAGTCGACGTCCGCCTGTGTGCGGCCGCGCACCTGCACGAGCGTTGCCTGCGCCACATTGAGCGCCTCAGCGCGCGAGATGGCGAGGTTCTTTTCGCTATCCTCGCGCATTTTGGTGATCGACGGGATGGCCAGGAAAGAAACCACGCCGATGATGGCCACCGTGGCGATCATCTCGACAAACGAGAAACCCGCGCGACGAAGGCGAGGGACAATGATGGAGGTGACGTTTGGTGTTTTCATGATGCTGTGGAGAAGATTTGGAAAATGGTGTTTCCGACGGTCGGCTCAAGGTTTCAGATCCACTTTGGGGAAACTGCCCGCAGCCCAGGCCGGGAGCTGGAGATACTGCTGCGACGATTTCAGCGCGCCGGAGATCAGACGATCCGTGGCACTTGCGGTGTACTCGTCGAAATGCGCGAGTGTCGCGTCATCGATGTAGCCACCTGACCCGCCTGCGCCGGGTCGTAGAAGATCAAATCTTCCTTTGGTGCTGCCTGCGGCATTGTAGGTGGCCCTGACATCAGAAATGCTCCTCAACTGGCCCGTCAAAGGGTCGCGTGTCTGGGACATGGCCCAGTTCTGCACCGCGTTTTGCACTGTAGCCTGCTGCTGGCGTGAGACGATGCGCTGGGCGTCGAGCGAGGCGTTTGAAATGGCGCTCACCACGAGAGTGGACATCACACCGATGATGGCGATGACGACGATGGCCTCCACAAGGCTGAAACCTTTGACGCGTCTGGAGAGTGAGGATGGCTGCTTCATGGTCTGTGGAGGAAGGGGGGGATGGTGCGGAGACTCTGATGCGGATGACCCGCCGGGGGATGAACCCCGGCGGATCAAACAAGTGGCTTCGGGCGAAACCTGGGAGTTAGACGTTTTGCGTCTGGTGCTGCCAGATCAGGCCGTGAAGATCGAAGTTCGATTAACGAGCTTCGATGGCGGCCCGGACGGTTGCCAGCTTGGCAGCCGACGTGTCGTTGGTGACCTGGTTGTTCGTGGCGTCATAGCCGAGGAACATGTTCGCCCAGCTCTGGTCTTCTGCTTCGATCGCGCCGATGGTGAACACCTTGCCGTTGAACGCACCTTCAGTCGGGCTGAGGGTGGTGCCTTCAGCAAGACCGACGAGGTCGGCCACGCCAGCGGCAACCGTCGCCGCAGGAACGCCGGCGGCGATGGCGGAGTTGATCAGCGAGCAAACGCTCTGCGCATTGCGCTGGGCGGAGGCAAGCTTGGCGCTGTCATTGACAGAACCGATGTTCGGGATCGCGATCGCAGCGATGACGCCGATGATGGCGATCACGACGAGCATTTCCACAAGGCTGAATCCGGCTTTGGCGGCCTTCTTCACGTTCAGTTTGATGTTTTTCATTGTATTGGTATTGGGCTGTTGTTTGTGTTTATCCCGTGGGTCGCAAACGCTAAAAGCAAAGGCGAAACGGAATATGGTATTTATAACAAATATCTCAATTCGAGTCAAGGCATTCGTTGAAGTTTTCAGAATTTTGTAAGCGCGCCCGGTTTTTCGCACGTCCAGCACCTCATTGGCGAACTCCAACCCTGTCTTGTTTTCCTTCTTCACGCAGGTATGAATGCCGCCCCCTTTCTCGTTTCTCCCTTCCACCCGCATGACCATCACCATCCCCACCGAGCACACCGAGGAAACCAACGCGCGCATCCTTTCCGTGAGCGAGGACAGCATCAAAGGCTTCCTTCGTGATCCCTTCCAGGCCGTTGCTGACAAAACCGGCCTGCCCATCGACATCGTGCTCGAGCGCATCGCGGCCATGCTCGCCGCAGGCGTCGTCCGCCGCGTCCGCCAGACCCTTCTCGCCAACAAGCTCGCCGAGGGCGCCCTCGTCGCCTGGCGTGTGCCGAACGACAAGCTCGACGCCGCCTTCGACTTCATGTTCAAGGAAGACCCCTTCAGCGGCCATGTCGTGCTGCGCTCCACTGACCGCGAGGTGAGCGGCTGCGAGTACAGGCTCTGGACCACCCTCAAAGTCCCCCAAGGCCAAAGCCTCGATGCCCACGCAGAGACCCTCAAACGCCTCACCGGCGCCGAGGAATTCATCCTCATGCCCGCGCACGGCATCTTCGCCCTCGGCGTCGGGCACGTCCGGCGCAAAACCATGGAGCCGGGCGACAAATCAGACGCCCCCGCCGCCATGATGACCACCAGCATCGCCGACATCACCGCCGAGGAATGGAAAGTCCTCCTCGTTTTGAAACGCGAGTTCACACCCGCCGAGATCATCTCCGAGCCGTGGGCCGCGCGCGCCCAGGAGATCGGCCTCTCCCTCGAGCGCTTCTGTGACATCGCCACCGCGCTCGACAATAAAGGCGTCATCGGCCGCTTCTCCACTTTCCTCGAGCACGTCAAGCCCTCCGCAGCCGGCCAGCGCGTCACCCGTTTCAACGGCCTCTTCCACTGGAAAGTC
>JANPIW010000582.1:0-2567 GCA_031425215.1 Verrucomicrobiaceae bacterium | reverse complement strand
CGACGCGTCTCTTGCTGCAACCGACGTGTCTCTTGCTCCAACCGACGCGTCTCTTGCTGCAACCGACGTGTCTCTTGCTGCAACCGACGTGTCTCTTGCTCCAACCGACGTGTCTCTTGCTGCAACCGACGTGTCTCTTGCTGCAACCGACGCGTCTCTTGCTGCAACCGACGTGCCTTTTACAGCTTCCGAAATTCCTTTTGGAGCTTCCGAAATTCCTTTTGGAGCAAAAGGAATTTCATTTGTGATAAAAGTGACTGATTTTCAGTGCTTTTGCACGGGGATTGAACCGGTCTTGGCAGTCCGCTGGTTCTGCTCGGTGGCTCGCCTCCCCACCGGCTTGTTTACCATCTGCGGTACCTCGCGCACCCATCAACTCTGCTGGATTGAAGCCTGGGCGCGCGATTCAAATCTCCCCTCGCACCATCGCCGCACCCGCCACCATGTTCGCGAGCTTTTGCTTGGCGGCCCAGCGCGCGGTCTGGCTGAGGCCGCAGTCGGGGGCGAGGACGAGGCGGTCGGCAGGGGCGTGTTTCAAACAGGCGCGCACGGCCTCGGCGATCTGACGGGGCGTTTCGATGTGATAGCTCTTCACGTCGATGATGCCCACAGCCACATCGGTGCGCTTGGCGATCTCGCCGATGACTTCCAGCTCGGCGTACTCGCGGTTGGCCATCTCGACGTGGATCTCGTCGCAGTGCAGATCGAGGAAGGCAGGGAAGAGCGGCGCGTATTTCCGCCAGCCGACGGGGTGGCCTTTGAAATTGCCGAAGCACAGATGAGTGCAGATGCGCGTCTTGCCGCGTCCGCTTTCGACCGTGCGATTGAAGATGTCCACAAAACGGCGCGTGTCCTCGCGGTAGCCGTAGCAGCTCATGCTCGGCTCATCGATGCAGATTTCCTCCGCGCCAGCGGCGACGAGATCGGCGATCTCCTTTCTCACGATGGGCAGCAGCGCCTCGGTGATGGCGTATCGGTCCTTGTATTGCGCGTTCGGCGCGAGGCGCCCGCTGAGCGTGTAGGGGCCGGGCACGGAAACTTTGAGCCGCTTGCCGAAGCCGCCCGCGAGCCGCTGCAAGCGCTGAAGCTCCTCCACCGCGCCGAGGCCGCGAGGTGCGCGCAGATCGCCGGTGATCTCGTGTTTCCCCCGCTGGTCATGCGCGGGCGGGCCGAAGCGGCGCGGGCTGGCCGGCTCCAGCGCGATGCCTTCGATGAAGCCGTAGAACGACAGATTGAAATCAAACCTCGTCTGCTCGCCGTCCGTGATGACATCCAGACCTGCCGCGAGCTGGTCCTGGATGGCGATCATCGCCGCGTCGTCCTGCATCTCGCTCAGGTCCGCGCTGCCGAACTGGTCGAGATGCCGCGCGGAAAATTCCAGCCAGCCGGGGAAGGGGTAGCTGCCGATGACGGAGGTGCGGAGCGGTTGGTCTTTCATGCGCCCACCATTCTCGCGACGCGGCGGTCCATCAAGAAGTGTCCTGCAAACTGCATGTCCGGGCGCGGGATTGTTGGCGGCATTCCAGGTGGCGGCGGGACTTTTTTCAGGCTTGCCAAAGAAAGGAAATGACAACGAAAATAGCGCCCCTATACTCGGCGCTCTTTGGGTCGCCCCGAAATGTGCCGAAGTAGCTCAGAGGTAGAGCAGCGCATTCGTAATGCGCGGGTCGCGGGTTCAATTCCCGCCTTCGGCTCCAGTTAAACCAGTATGCTCTTTGGCACGTCAGAAACACCCCGTCGGAGCCGCACCAAGCGGAGGGAGGAGTTTCTGCGCTCAGTGGCCACCCTCATCGGCTGCGGCGCTCTGGTGCTTCTCATCGCTACCATGTTCTACGTCGTGGCGGAGCGCTCCTTCAAGCCCGTGCCGCTGGACAAGGAAAACATCGACGCCATTTACGGCACGGCGGACGAGGGCAGCAGATGGTCAGGGGTCGAGGCAGAGACTCCCGCGCTCCTTTCGCGCCGGACGAAGCCCAATCTCATGGCGCCCAAGGCTCCCGCCTCCGCCGCCACCTCGATCGGCAGTGCCTCAGCCTCACCCGCCGCCCTCGTCGTTCCCTCAGCAGCAGCAGTGGATGACATACCCAAGACGCCGCTCCCCGCCCACAGCGGCGTCACCAATCTGGAGGCCAAGCGCCCCGCCATCGAGGAGGCCGTGCGCGGCTTCTTCACCGCAGACAGCATCGATGCCAAGCTGCCTTTTGCGCGTGACCCCACCCGTGTGAAGCCCCTCATGGCCGAATATTACGCCCGCCAGCCCATGCCCAAACACGTCTGGCGCGGCCTCGGCTGGACCCTCCCCGTCGAGGAGCCCGGTTACCGCTTCGGCTATGTGCAGGCCGAGTTCCATGAAGGCCCGCCTGTCAGCCTCATCGTCGAGGAGATGGACAATGGCAGCTTCCGTGTGGACTGGGAAAGCTCCGTGCGTTACGGCGAGCTGGACTGGCGGGAATTCCTCCGCACGAAGCCCCTCAAGCCCACCCTCTTCCGCGTCATCGCATCCAAGGCCGAGAGCAATCTCCCCGACGACATCCCCCGCGCCACTTTGGTGCTCGAACTCAAACATC
>JANPIW010000581.1:0-2396 GCA_031425215.1 Verrucomicrobiaceae bacterium | reverse complement strand
GGTGCGCCGATCTGGTGAAAATAGATCTGCTGGTAGAAGTTCAGATCAGCCTCGGGTCGCTCGCCTGCGTGCGGATAGCGCGTGTAGAAAATGCCCTTGTTGTCCGGCGTCCATGCAGCGCTACCGCCGCCGGTCGGGTATTGCACGCGTTTGATCTGATCCGGCAGAGGTTCACCCGTGTCCGTCCGGTAAAAGTGCAGCGTGCCATCCTCGCTGCCATGCTCCGACAGACAAACGGCGATGAGCTTGCCATCTGGCGACGGCACAAACCAATCCATCGCCACCTGTCCTTTGGGCTCGATCTCGTTCGGATCGAGCACGATCTTTTCCGACGCCAGGTCATTCGGCGACTCGAGCGTGACGAGCAGGCGTTGCTGCTTCGGCGGCTGAAACTTCAGCGCAAAGAGAAGTCCAGGGCGTGCGACGAGACCGGTATGTGAAGGCGTGTCTTGCGCATAAAGCGCCTTCAACTGTGACTCGATTTGTGCCCGATCTGCCCGCGAATCCAGCCATGCGCGAGAGTATTGATTTTGTGCAGAGGTCCACGCTTTCACCGCCGCTGAGTCCCCTTCTTCAAGCCAGCGATACTCATCCACGACCTGCACGCCGTGGTATTCGTCCGTCACGGGTTTCTTTTCGGTCGGAGGCACAGCTGCGGAGATGGACATGGTGATGGTCAGAAGGGCAAAGAAGGTGAGCTTCATGCTAGTGGAGCTTGATGAGCGTTGGAGTGTCCGTGCTCGATTCGATGGCTTTGATGGTGTCGCGCACGGAGTTGGCTTTCTCGATCATCAGCTTTGGAGGAAAGTCTTTTTCCTCCTTCTCGAAGTAGTGCGCGAGTTTCTCCAAATCAGGGATCACCGCTTTCGCGTGAGCTCCGTAGTTGAGCAGGATCTTCATCAGTTCCGGCGTGCGGTTTTGACTCGACCACGGATTTTGATCGCGAGCGTATTTCACCAGCGCGTTCATGCCATCCTCGATGTGGTGCTTGGCCAGCAGGCGCAGTCCCTCCACTCGGATTTGATCGGCGAACATCTCGCCACTGGGCGCAGGCTGGACGATGGCCTCGTGGATGGCGGGTAACAGGGGTTTGATTTCTTCGAGAGAAAGATGGCGATAGACTGAGCCAATGCTGCCGCGAGCACGACCATCCTGATTTTTCAAACCGGCGCGCACGGCCTTGTAGAGTGCAGGACGGTCCACGCCTTCCAGTGAGCGACTGAGCATGCCGTCACGATCAAAAAGCGCGAACGACAGGTAGCGCTGCTGCATGCCGCGCGGGTCATTTTTGCCGTCCACTTGGGCCAGCAGTTCGAGCAGTTCCGGCACTGCTTTCATGGCGGGCGCACCGATGGCGGCGAGCGCTTCGGCGGCTTTGATCCGCAGCCAGATATCCTGATCTGTCAGCGCTTTCCGCAAGGCATTCACGGCTGGTGCTCCACGTCCGCGAAGGGAGCTCAAAGCCTGGCAGGCACCGTAGCGAGTCTCCAGTCTCGGAGACGCAAGCATCTCGATCAAACGCGTCACGGGAGCGGTCTTGCGGTGGCTCAGAGCCAAGGCGGCTCGCTCGCGCACGATGGGCGACCAGTTGCCGAGGCGCTGGAGCAGTTGTTCGTCGCTCAGCGCGTCATAGAAGCTGTTGCGGTCTTTATTGGTCCAGCCGCGTCCATCGAGAATGATGGACTGCGCGGCAGCAGCATCGAGCTGCGGCACTGCGGCGGGCATTTTTCCTGTGAGATGAATCTTCTTCAACGGCATGGCATACGCCAGCAGATAGGCGCCGGTGCAATCCCAGCCCGCGTAACTGTCATTGCGGAGTTCAGGCGGGCCTTGGTGAAGAAAGCTGCCATCCCAACGACGGGCGAGGTCGAAATACCAGGCTCCAAACTCCTTCATCCACGCTCCCGCGGCATGAGGACCGGAGTGCGCCACGCCGGGCATCGCCCACAGCATATTGAAAAAATTCCCCGTGTGTCCCGTGTCGCGCTCCGATCCGTGCGAGGCCAAACTCATGCGCGAGAAGAACTCAGCGCCCTGGGCCTCGCCGAGCAGATTGAACAGTACCGCGGCCATCCCGCATTTGCCGTTGTCGTCGTGATTCTCAATCCAAGGATGATGGTCCCCGTAGGGAATCGCGCCTTTTCCAATATAGAACCGCAGCAGCTTCACACTGCGCTCAATCGCCTCGTCCACCGCCGCTTCCTTTACGCCCGCCTGCCGGGCGAGCACGAGCGAAATTGTCAGCGGCACGCCCGGCGAATTCATCATCCCGTAGCCGCCGAGCCGTCCGTCAGGCCGCGCAAACCCATGTCCCCACGAACCCACCGCGCTCTGCCCCTTCGCCGCCTCCAACGCGAGCCGCCGCAAGCCCGGCATCACGGACTGATCGCCTGTCG
>JANPIW010000580.1:0-6797 GCA_031425215.1 Verrucomicrobiaceae bacterium | reverse complement strand
GAGAAAAGCGCGAGGAAATAAAGCGCGGCCACGCCGAGGAGCGTGATGCCGAAAACTTCATTCCATGCGGAGTCGTCCTGGGTGGAGCGTGAGCGTTGAGGGCGGGGCTGGTTCATGCGCGGATCGGAAGAGGTGTGCTGCAAGGGTGGAAATATAAGGCAATCCGAATAATTAACCAAGCTCTATCTCGCCACTGGGCCAAACTTCACTCCCCAAGGCGAACTGTTCGCGATTCTTTCCAGCATAAGAATTTCGCGTGAAAAATTTCGCGCACGGACATTCTTGGCTTGGCAATACCGCTTATCTGTTCAAAGATAGAAGCCCATGGGCCGACCCGACCAATTCAAGCATGCTGCAAGACTCTACCGCTTGTCAGGCAGTCGCGTGAGCATCGTTGTGGCGGCGATTTTGGTGGTCGCAGTGGTGCCCGCTTGGGGTGCTGACAAGGCCGACGTCATCCCCATTGAGTTGTTCGCAAAGGCCGAAGTCATCCCGGCCGATGCTGTCGAGGAAACAGAACCCGACCCGATCGAGCGCGCGCACCGCGAGGAGATCATTGGATCCAGGGGCACCGAATCAGATCGTGAACTGCGCCGGTTTCTGGAGATGGTGGTGCTTCCACTCGGCATTTGCCTTGCGCTTGTCCTGCTGCTTCGAGGTGGAATTTCGAGTTAGCGTTCCGGGTTGCTCATCAGCGGGATGATGAGGCGAGACGGGCGCATTTTGTCGTGCCATACGGTGTTAATTGAAGGCTGCGTCGTCTTCATCCAGTCGAGCGACTGGGCGCGACCGGTTTGATTGTTCGGCTCGTAAAGCGGAGCGCCGCTGCTGGCGAGGGTGACGCGGATGCGGTGGCCTGCGTTGAAGATGATGCTCGTCCAGCCGATGTGCCAGCCGAGGCGTGCCGGCTGTCCGGGTGTCAGCAGCACCTGTTTGTCGAAGCCCTCGCGGTAGCGCGCACGCATTGGGTAATCCATCAGCAGCATTGAGCGTCCGTCGGGGTACACATCGCTGACACGCAAAATGAAGTCCGTGTCGCGAGCCGTGCAGCTCGCGAAAATCTCCGCCCTCACCTCGCCAGTCCATTCAACGGGTTCAGAGAGTGGCGCTGTTGTCCATGAGCGTACCTCGGCCTGTGCCTCAAAGGAGCGCGCGTCTTGCGCGCCGGGAAAGCCACGGCCCGGCATCGACATGGGGCGCAGCGGATCACTTGCATAGCTTGTACTGCTGGATTCATCGGAGGATTTTGTCTCCGCCAGTTTCCCGTCGGCATGTAAATAGAGCGAGTCTTCGGTCACGGGTGGCGGCCAGTCATGGGCTTCGCGCCACACATTGCCGGGCGCACCCGGCTCATCTGTCGCGCCCATGACGTAGTAGCGGACGGCGGATTCTTTTTCCACGCCGTTGTCCACGCCTTTGAGCCAGTGATCAAACCACCGTGTCATGTGCACCAGCTCGGGCCACGTCGCATTGTCGGGATACGTCATCTGCGCCACCTTGCTTCCCTTGTTCAGCCGCCCGTGCAGCCACGGACCGATGGCGAGCTGCTGATGTCCGCGCGATTTTTCACCGCCGCTGTGCTGCCTGCCGATAAAGCTTTGCACCGATCCCTGCACCATGAAATCGTACCAGCTTCCAATCGTGAAGCAGGGCACGTTCATCTTTGCGAAATGCAGTGTGCAATCCTCATCGCGCCAGTACGCATCGTAATTGGGATGCGCGTCCCACTCGCGCAGCAGCGCTTCGTTGTCGCTCGGCTCGCGGCAGTTGTCACCCAGAGACAGGAAGCGCTCCGGCCGCGTCACCCCGCCGATGCGGTAGCCCTCGTGAAACAGCGAGAGGCCCGTATCGACCATGTATTGGCAGACGAGGTGAGGAGGCTGTGTCACGGCGAGAAAATTCTGCGCAAAGCCGCCCTGCGAGCTGCCGAACGTCCCCACCTTGCCGGTACACCAGGGCTGCCCCGCGAGCCATTCGCACACATCGTAACCGTCCTTCTTCTCACCCCATGCCAGCGCGCGATAGCCCATCCACTTGCCCTCGCTCTTGTGCGTGCCGCGGTAGTTCACCATTGCCACCACGAACCCGCCGCGCGCGAGATCTGCCGCGGATTTTTTTGTGCCCGCGCCGCTGATGTCCGCGTACCGCTGCTCAAAAACCGCCGGCCACTTCTTTCCCTCGCCGGGCGGAAAGAAAACATGCGCCGAAAGCCGCGCGCCATCGCGCATCGGGATCATGACCTGCTCCTCGCGCACGCCATCGGGAGCGGGCTGCGCGCTTTGAATTAGTGAAGCAAAACAAGCCAGCAGAAAAACAAACAGCACTCTCATCCAAACGAGACGCGCTCAGACGCTTTGCTCTATCGAAGCGTGCTAGATGTCACCGCTTCAACGCATCCATCAGCAGTTTGAGCGCATCATTGATCACGACGCGCCCGCCTTTCGACAGCGGCTGGTACGGCAGCTCTCCCCGCGCCCAGGCGACGACCATCTTTTGCGATGGGATGATGATCAGAGCCTTTGGCCCGCCCTGCCCGAATGCGCCGATCGTGTCAGGCGGCGCATCGGGCCACAGGCGGTTGCCTTTTTCATCCGTGCCATTGATCCACCACATCGAGCTGTACGATCCCATGTGCTCCTCCTGATTCTCCGGGCCGCCGACAGTGCGCTGGCCGGGCAGCATCTCGGCTTTTTTTCCCTTCGTGCGCGGCAGAGAGTTTGGCAGCGGCTCGGTGTATGACCGGCGCAGCATCTCAGCGTCGATGATTTGTTTGTCCTTCCATCGTCCGCCACGCATGACCATGAGGCCCACGCGGCAAAGGTCGCGCGGAGAAAACTTCATCCGTCCCGCGATGTTCCCCTCGGGCGGCAGGATGAAACCCGGGCTGGTCTCGCACTCCAGCGGCCCTGTGAGCAGTGGGATCAGCACCTTCTCCGTCGCGTCCTCGGGTTGCGCGATCTTGAAGACGCGCTGCATCAGCGTGTCATAAAAGAGCGCTACTTGGTAGTCGTTGTAATCAAACGCGGCGCCCGGCTGTTCCTCCACGCCGTAGCACGAGGTCTGCGTGATGAAGTGCCGCCAGGTGATCGCCGCATCCTTGTGGCCCAGCGCCGCATTCAGCGTGGCGAGGCGCGGCTCCACCTCCACCACACGCGAGTCGAGCGATGCGATCTTCCCGGACTCCACCGCCTTGAGCAGCAGCATCATCAAAACTGGCTTCGATGCCGAGGCGATCTCCAGCGCGCCTTTGTACGGTCCCCACGAGTAAACCATCTTCCCGTCACGCGTCACGCAGCCCGCGCCCTTCACATAGGCGGCCAGTTCGTCGAGCTTTGCCACGTCAAAACCCGCCTCCGCAGGCTCGATCTTCTTCCAATCCTCTCCCGGCCAGACTTCCGCCGTGTAGGCTGGAGCGGATGAGTCTGGACTCTTTGAGCAGGCGCAGAAAAAGAAAGTCAGTAACAAGCCGCCTAAAAAAGGTAATACAGAGGTGTGAGACATGCGCTTCCCGACTTCCGTAATCAGCATCCACCTGCATGGCAACGATTTATTCCGCGCGGTTTCAGCGCGCATAGCACTTTGGTCGTATTGCCTTGGCGCGCGTCTTGCTCATAAGATAAGCACATGAGCACTCCAGGAAACGACGCAGACCGCATCTGCGACAACATCGCCGAGATCATCACCAAGCGCCGCGCCGCGCTCGGCCTCACCAAGCATGACGTTGCCAAGCGGGCCGGAGTCTCCGCTCAGGTCGTCTATAATGTGGAGAAGCGCCTCGCCACACCGCGGCTCGACATCGCCGTGCGCATCTGCCTGGGCCTCGGCATGTGCTGGGGCGATCTGGGCGCTGAGGCTGCCAATGGAAACGGCGAGACAGCGGGAAAAACGGCGGGGCACAAATAAAGGCCCATCGCGATTGAACTCTGACCGCCGCCTGTGCTAGTCTCAGGGCACACAACGTCGGCGCATGGTCGCGCTGCCTCATTCCACTCCACCATCCACCCACTTTCATATGGCACAGGCAATCATGGATCCCGAGGAGGTGCGGCGTTTTGCCAAGGAATTGAAACGCTTCAATGACGACGTGCAGGCCAAGGCATCCTCCCTCCAGTCGCGCTTCGCCGCGCTCAGCAGCACCTGGCAGGATCAGGAGCACGAAAAATTTGCCGAGGAATTCATCACCACGATGAAGGTGATCAAAAAATTTACCGAGATCGCCGAGAAGCACACGCCCTTCCTGCTCCGCAAGGCGCAGCGCATCGAGGAGTACCTGGACCAGCGCTAAAACGAGGCACGGCACATGGCGGACCAGGTCAGAGTCACATCCATCGACGCGCTGGAGCATTTCCGCTCACGGCTCATCGTCTTCCTCGGCAAAGGTCGGCGCTCCATCGACGAGGCCGCCGACGAGGTGCGCCGCACGCGCAACTGGCTCGCCAACGACCAGCGCATGCACTGGGAGGCCGAGGTGAAAAAGCGCCGCAAACGTCTCGAGCAGGCCGAGGCGGAGCTGATGTCCGCGCGCCTGTCGGAGTTCGTCGATGCGCCCACCGTACAGCAGATGCAGGTGCGCAAGTGCAAGCGTGCCGTCGAGGAGGCGGAGGAAAAGCTGCGCAACGTGAAAAAATGGAGCCAGAACTTTGACTCGATGGCGGAGCCGCTGATCAAGAAGCTCGAGAGCGTGCGCTTCTATCTCGATCAGGAGCTGCCTCGCGGCGTGACTTATCTCTCTCACCAGCAGCGCACGCTGGAGTCTTATGCGGAGACGCAAATGCCAATCGACGGCGCATCGTCCGTCGCAACCACCACCGACCTGGCCGGCTCGTCCGGCCAGTCAGACCAACCCGCCGCCGAGTCATGAGCCAGAGAGTGAGCGCATCCATGATGAACCAGGCGGCGCAAGAGCTGATGGTGGAGTGGCATCAGACCAGGGCCTCGTGGCGCGATCTCAAGGCCATACAGTTCGAGAACGACTACCTCTCGATGCTGCCCGATCATTTGACCAAGGCCACCGCCATCATCGGAGAGCTGGACGTGCTTTTGAGAAAGGTGAGACATGACTGTGAATGACGGAAAAGATTTGAGAGCCAGCCGCAGCCTCGAGCTGCTGCGGAAACTGCACGGCACGGCCACGGACTTCGCCAGACGCGAGAACCAGGTCATCAGCGATCTGCGCACCCGCCGGTTCAATGCTGAGCGCCGCTGCAACGAGGCCCTCGAGAAAATCGACGAGCAGACCGCGCAAAAAACCGGCCAGCTCGACGCCGTGATCGGCCAGCGCCTCGACAAGGTCAATGCCGTGCATGACAAGCGTGCCGCGCGCGTCCAGCGCTTCCAGCACAACGCCACGCGCGATCTCACCAAGCTCGGACAGGAGGCGCGCGAGCGTTTCCTCGGCGCGCTGCAAATGAAAAAGTACCGCGCCGAGCGCTGGCTCAGCGCGGGAGCGCGGGCCTCGGACTCACCCATGGCTCGCGCAGTCGTGAAGCTCGACTCGCAAAAGCCCGCGCTCGTGCAGATCGGCGATGACGCGAAGTCCGCCTTTCGCGGCTACGGCTCTTTTTCGCGGATGCTCAAGCGCCGGCGCAAGCCCGATGGAGCTGAGGTCGATGCAGGCGCGCTGGCCGATGATGTGGCCGGTCACCTCAAGGTGGCGGAGCGGGGTCTCCTGGAGTTTCGCGAGCAGCCGCTGCCGAAACTTTTTGCCGTCCTGCCAGTCTGGTTTCCGCTTCTTCTCTGCATCGCGCTGGGCATCGGCGGCGCTGCTTATTTCGGTGGTGGGGTCAAAGATTGGATCGGCATAGGCTCCATCGCTCTCACTTTGCTCGTGAGCGTCGCCATCATTTACAGCATTGGCGCCAGCAAGGGAAAGGCCCTCGCTACCGACATCGCATCAAACCTTGCTGATGCGCGCTTCAAACACGAGGCCGGCATGGCGCAGGCGGGCGGCCGGTGGAAGGACGAGTTTGAATCGCAAAAAGCGGTGCACGAGCGCACGCTCGTCGAGGTGGAGAGAGAATGGGCGCGTGCGGACCAGGTCGAGGAAGACTACAAAAAGCAGGTGCAGCAAAAGTTGCGCACCAACGTCCCGCGCGCGCTGGCCAAGAACGACAAGCTGACGCGGGAGCGCATCGACGAGATCGAGGCGCGCAGGAAAGTGTCGGTGGAGAAATTCACCGGCGAGGCTGATGCGAAGAAGCTCGTCTTTACCTCCGCGCGCGACACCGAGGTGGGCGCGCTTCTCGCCGAGGAGCAAAAGCACTGGACCGAAATGGAGGAGGTGTGGAGAAAAGAACTCATCCCCGCCTATCAGGCCATCGACGCGATGAACGCCTCGACTGCGGCGCGCTTCCCCGCGTGGAGCGCCAAGCTCGTTAGTGATTGGCAGGCGCCGATGGAGTTCACCCCATCGACGAAGTTCGCGCACATCGACCTCGATCTCGCGGCGAATCCCGACGCGCTGCCGAAGGATGCGCGCCTCTCCTTGCCCGGGCCGCCGAAAGTCTCGGTGCCCCTCGCACTCTCGTTCCCGCTCGAAGGCTCGTTGCTCATCGAGGCCGCTGATTCCGGCAATGCCACCGTCCTCGGCACGATCAACAACATCATCCTCCGCCTCCTCAGCGTCACACCTCCAGGCAAAATCGCCTTCACGATCATCGACCCCGTCGGCCTCGGCCAGAGTTTCGCGGGACTGATGCACCTCGGCGATTACGAGGAGACACTCATCAACCGCCGCATCTGGACGCAGCGCGACCAGATCGAAGAGCGCCTCCAGGAACTCAACGAGCACATCGAGA
>JANPIW010000579.1:0-5829 GCA_031425215.1 Verrucomicrobiaceae bacterium | reverse complement strand
GCCAGAGGTCTGGTTGCGGCAGCCAGAGGTCTGGATGCGGCACCTCGGGGTCTGATCGCCGCAACTCTGGGTCTGGTCGCGGCAACTCTGGGTCTGGTCGCGGCAACTCTAGCTATCCCTGCGGCAACTCTAGCTTGTCTTGCAGCAACTCTACCTCTCGGCGGAGCAGCGAGAGCGCGTGTGTCATGAACGGGCTGGTGGGGTGCAGGAAGGTGTCAGTCAAATCTTGACAAAAGTAAGGCTGTTCAGTCGTCCTGATTTGACCGGCCATGCATGAGGTTCACCGAAGGGTGGACAGGAGACGAGGAAATAATGTTGCAGTCCCAGGCATCAACCGGCTAGACTCTCTTTGCCATGGTAAATCGTATTCCTGCATGGATCGCATTTGGGATTCTCTTGTTCACACAGGTGGGTTGCGACACCGCAATGCCGGGTACGGCGCTGCGCCCTGCGGCGGCTGGCGTGCCTTCTCGAATCACACTGGGAACTGAGAAACACGTTCAGACCCATCATTTCATCGATGGAATCGTGAGTCTCCCGGCTGGCATTTACAAGCTCATTGGAGAGAACGAAAGGGGCTGTTTCTATGCCTCGCCCCAAGGGGTGCGGGTGAATGTTCCGTTGCCAATCAACACGAGGAACGCCGACTCAGGGTTTCAACAGCATGGTGGCGTGTGCGTTCAACGATCTGGTTTCTCACGAGGCAGCGCGCTAATTTATGCCACCTGGAGAGGGTCAAAGGAATCAGGCGGTCGTGAGGTGATGGTGGTATCGCCGTTGGAAGAGCATCTGTCCGTCTCCACTCGCTGATGGTGTCGGGGGAATGCGGGATGCTTGATGCGGGAGCCATGAGGTTCACAGAGGACAAAACAAAAGGGTGCGGGAGGGTCCTTCAAGGTGAGCTGGCAACTGAGAGCACACCGCCCGCCCCAAGCCCACCCTGGCGCCCTGCGGTTGTGATCAAGCCGGAAGATTCCCCTTGCGCAAAACCAGCAGGTTCCCCAGCATGGTTCCATGGTATCAAACTCTCGGGTACTTCTGGTGAAGAAAGCATGGGTTAAGCCGTGCGCGATGAGATGCAAACAGGTACATCCGCACCCTGGCGCAGACGCGATGCATGTGTGAACCAAATCAAAACCATATGATATCCTGGGCCATTACCTTCCTCGTCATCGCACTCATCGCAGCCGTGCTGGGCTTCGGTGGACTCGCCGGAACCGCCGTTGGCATCGCGAAGATTATATTCTTCGTTTTCCTCGTGCTCTGCCTCATCGCATTCGTCATGGGGCGGCGGACGCCGCCCGTCGCCTGAGCCTGCCATCTTTGGCAGGAATGAGGCGCTAAATCGCAGTTCCCCCGCTCGTGGGAAGCACAGCCGGTCCCAGACAGCAGGATCGGACGCTAGCAGGCTCTGCCGCCGAAGCCTTGGCGGTCGGCCTCCCGGCAATTCACTGCTACGTTAATCGAAACGATGCATGCGCGTAAACTGCTTTCGTTGATCAAAGATGCCGCATACGATTGGGTGGACGATGGCGCGATGCGCCTGAGTTCGTCGGTTGCGTATTACGCTATCTTCTCGCTGGCGCCCCTGCTGGTGATCCTGGTCTCGATCGCCGGGATCTTTTTTGGCGAGGAGGCGGCCCGAGGAGAATTGGCGGAGCAAATCGCAAGGCTGGCAGGCAGGGGCGCTGGCGAAGCGATTCAGACGGCCATACAGTCGAGCGCGGAGCGAAAAACCACCGGGATACTGGCAACAGTGGTGGGCACCGGAGTGCTGCTCTTTGGAGCATCCACGGTATTTGCCGAGTTGAAGGACGCGCTGAACACGGTGTGGGGCGTGGTCGTAAAGCCTGGACGGCCTTTTCTGACGCTGGTGCGAGATCGCTTTCTGTCGTTCTCCATCGTGCTGGCTGTGGGTTTTCTACTTCTCATCTCTCTGGTTATCAGCGTCGTGCTGGGGGCGCTGGGAATCTATATGAGCGGCCACATTCAACTACCGCCCGTGGTGTGGCAGGCGTGGGATTTTATCATCTCATTCGCGGTCGAGACCGGGCTTTTTGCGATGATCTTCAAGGTGCTGCCAAACGTTCGGCTCGGGTGGCGGGACGTGGTGGTGGGTGCGGTGGCGACGGCTTTCCTCTTCACGTTCGGCAAGTTCCTGATCGGCTATTACCTGGCGGTCAGCAGCTTGGCCTCCACCTTCGGCGCGGCCGGGTCGGTAGTGATCGTGCTGGCATGGATTTATTACTCCTCTTGCATCCTGTTTTTCGGTGCGGAGATCACAAAGGGTTTCGCGCGCAAGTTCGGATCCGGAATTGTGCCAAACAGCCACGCGGTACTCATTGATGATCTGCTCCGTGCCAGGCTTGGGGTGTCTTCCACCAGCATAGCGGCTGCCTCGACGCCCCCTGCGCTCCCGCTGCCCCAGGAACCTCTACCCAAAGAGTTAGCACCGCATCATGCCGTCAAGTGATTGCGGCAGCCAGGGGTCTGTTCGCGACACCGAGAGCTAATCCTGCGGCAAATCTAGTGTGTCGTGCAACTCTAGTGGTGCTTTCCATCCGGGTTGGTGCGTTGAATTCGGTGCCGGAGGCATGATGGCTGGTAGCTGGTGGTGGAGCGAGGCTTTGCGTGCGGGAGCCGTCGGTTTTGAATGGGGGAACCGAATGTTTCAGAAATCGTAAGCGCGGCGGGGGGCGCACGCCCGATAGAGCGGGTACCATGACAAACACACCGTCCATTCTGAATCAACTGATCGAAATCCTCAAAGACGGCCAGGAAGGTTTTCGCGCCGCAGCCACGGATGTGGAGGCGGCGGACCTCAAGGCGTTGTTCAGCGAGTACTCATCGCAGCGTGCGCAGTATGCGGCCGAGCTGCAATCCCTGGCACGTTCCCTGGGCGAGACATCACCTGAGACGTCTGGTTCCGTCGCGGGCGCGCTGCACCGGGGCTGGATTGACCTCAAGGCAAAGGTCACTGGCAAAGACGCCCACGCCATCCTCGCGGAATGCGAACGGGGCGAGGACTCGGCAGTGGCCGCATACCAAAAAGCGCTCGATACGCCGGGCATGCCGATGAACGTCGTGGATACCCTCCGCGTGCAGGGTGCGTCAGTGAAGGCAGCCCATGATCGCGTCCGCGATCTGCGGGACTCTCTCGCGAAGAAATAGGCGAGGGATACGGCCAGTGTGACGGGCCATTGCGTTTCATGGTCGAGGACTAACACCATGGCTGACGTGATTCCATTCAAGCTCCCCCAAAGGGACAAACTTATCGTCGCGGAAATCCGCCTTGTGGCGATTGCCGCGCTGGTCCTCGTCGTCGGTGCTGCTTGGTATGATTATGTCACGCAAAGGCGTGAGCTGACCACCATCGAAGCTAGCAGTAATGCGGTGCAGATTGAGTCGCGACGTATCGCTTTGTCCAGGATCTTCGCGGATGCTGCGATGCTAAGCAGCACGGAACCGCAAGAAGCGCTTGATCACTTGAACCCAATCCTCGCCCGGTTGCAGGGCTGGACTCAGAGCGACGATGGAGATCCGTATGCCGCCCTGGCCTCACAGATGAGAGTGGAGCTGGAGGCAGCGCGCAATGAGGTGGGCCGGCTGATGCTGGAAGGCAAGCAAGACAAAGCCAGTGATGTGGTGAGGCATCTGGCCTTGAAGGCAACCGAGGCTGCGGATGTTATTAAGTAATCGGGTCCGCGTCCCGACTGCCCGAGCCTCGTGCAAAAAAAGCATCCAGTTTCCGCCGCCGCGGCGATATAACTCGGTGCGCAAAATCGCACATCGGGGCGGGCCCGGGCTTGTTGTCTTGTCCGGTTCTGCAAAGGGCGCGTTCGGGAGACGTGCGCCCGCCCCGATTGCGCGCGAGACTGTGGCGATGCAACTGAACCACGAATGGACACGAACAGACACGAATAAATCCAGGGTAGCGGGGTGATTCTTGGTGTTGCCTGACACGTCACCGCAGCCGGTGTTACGCCATTGTCCGAGACGGTGCGGATCGGCCGCTCACTATTCGTGTGTATTGGAGTCCAATCGTGGTTCCCTTCTGCAAGGAGATGGCTCAGGGGACTCGGAACACGATTTTGCTGACAGGATCGCGGACTTTGGTGCCGGGGGGGATGTCGGTGACATCGATCATGTTTTCAGGCGTGGCAGAGAGGCCGGGCGGATAGACAAGACCGCGGCGGCCGGGGACGGGCATACCGAAAGGTGGCGGCTGTTGAGGGTCCGGTGTTTTCGCAGTGGGGACGTTGGCAGGTTGAGAATCTGGGGAGGTCGCACCCACGTCGGAAGAGAGGTCTGCGGAGGCATGCAACGTGAGGGCGGGGGGCTTTGCCTGTACCACTCGGGTGCTAAGAGGGGCCGGTTCCTGACGGGGTGACGGTGGGAGATTGACCTGCGAAACGGGCTGCAAGGTCATGGTGTCGCTCAGGGGATAATGGGAGACGAGGGGCGTGGCTGGCGGGGTGATGGAATACTGCCTTGAGGCCGGCTGGGCGGGCACCAGGGGTGGCACAACGGTAATGCCGGTTTGCACACGCGAAGTGTTCGCGACAAGAGGACCGAGGGGCACAGGCTTGGGCGTCACAAGCGGGATATGTCTCGAGACCACAATGGCCGGCGGCTTTGGTCGCGCAGGCGTGCGAAGCGCATCCACCGCACGGTACTGACGAGTGGGGTGCGAGTATTCGATGCCGATGGGTGCCTGGGTGGTCCTTGTGGTGGTGATGATCGTCGTCCCTGGCATCGGGCCATGGAACCGAGGGCCGGGGCCGCGATGGCGGGGCCGGGAGTCGCCATCGTCATCATCGTCGCCGTGGTCGTCATCGTCATCGTCAAAGTCTCGATTGGTTCCATTTTCGTTCTCGGTGCGACGCCCGAACAACTTGCTGAAGAACCCGGTGTCCCTTTTCTCGACTCGAGGGGCCGGATCTGGATTCGGGTTGCGATATCTCGTGATGTCGGCCTGGAGCAGAGACGCCGTGCCGAGCAGCAAGGCGAAGGCGATCACGATATGACGGAGGATGTGGCGTTGTTTCATAGCGATGCGGGGGTGGCGTCTGGGGTACGGGTGCAGAGGTTCACCAATGTGGATGCCTAAGACACTTATCTCCATGGGGAATAGCCCCCATTTTTCCGCCCCTGGTGGGCAGGCACAAACCGCGCGCCTGCCGACGATGAAAGGGAGCGATGCAGAGATCATCGATCGGCGCGCGCAGAACCAAGCTGGTATTAAAAGCGTGATGCTCGCCAATGATGGCGTGGCCCCCATAGCTGCCCTGGCTGCCGATGTACTCAGTGAAGAAGGATTCATCGGACAAGCGGAGAGCGGCCAAGCACAAAAAGCAAAGGGTAGGGTAAGACCTCCCGGCCACTCAATCAGGCCGCGACGATTTACGATTGCATCCCAGAGATGCAACAAACCCAAACAAACAAAACAACTCAAAACAAATGAAAACCACGATCTATAGCATCGCATTCGCACTCCTGACCGCATCCGCAGTCATCGGAGCAGACACAAAAACGACTAAGACCACCACCGTCCAGCCGGATGGTTCAAGCACGACCGAAACCAAAACGACGACGACCACGGGCACTCTCCATGAGTACGTGCCAGGAACCACGTTCATCGTGAAGGAAACCAGCGGACCGGTGACCTATCGCTACGGCAAGACCGTGACCTACGTCACCAAGAGCGGCAAAACCATCTCCGATGACGAGGTGAAGACCCGCATCAAGGTGGGCGTCCCCGTGAGCGTGCATTATGGCATGGAAGGCGAGCACCGCGTGGTGAACCGCGTGGTCATTGACGACTGATGT
>JANPIW010000578.1:0-1784 GCA_031425215.1 Verrucomicrobiaceae bacterium | reverse complement strand
CGCCAGCGCGCAGGCTGGTGGCGCGCTGATTTCCGCAGGCAGCGCGTCATCGGGAAAGAGCGAGCGGTGCGCCACGATGAGGAAACGATGCACGCACTCCACATCACGACGCGGCGGATCGAAACACGCGCGCAGACTGTGGCTGGCACGCAGCGCGCCATCGAGAAATGACACCGCGTGCGTGTGCCGCACCGCCAGCACACAGCGCTCCAGCGCCTCGGTCGCGGTGCCCGTGCCATCGCCCAGCAGCAGATGGAAGAGCGCCATCTGGTAATGCGCGAGCGGAAGATTCACCTCAGCCTCGATGTGCAGCTCGCAGCGTTTCATCGCCTCTTCGATGCTCGGTCTCAGCAGCGGCAGAAAGGCCGCGCTGCGCTCCGTGGCGATCTTTTGGCGCACATAGGCGCTGAGCACCTCGGGATCATCCGGCTCTCTCGCAAATGCCTCCGCGAGGTGCGCCAGCCTCTCCCCGGCATCGTCCGCCGCATCAGCCAGGCGCAGATGTGGCTCGGCATCAGCGGGAGATTTTTTCGCGACCTCGCGCAGCACGTCACGACCGAGGGCAAAGTCGGGATGGCACGGGTCATCTTGGTGACGGAGGCAAAGAGCAACGCCGTGGCAGAGCATGAGTTCCGCAGGCATGTCATCGCGGAAAGACTCCGCCGTTTTATCCACGCGATCCCAATCATCCACGCTCAGCGCGAGACGCGCGAGCCGTGCCGCCTGCCGCGCATTGCCAGGATCGTGCCGCAGCACCGCCTCGCAGATTTCCATCTCCTTCTGGATCGCATCACTCGTCAAATACGCGCCGAAGTGCGAGCGATACTCCTCCAGTCCCGTCACGATGCGCTGGAAAGCATTGTTCGCGCCCTCCAGCACGGCGGACACGCGCGCGGCCTCGCGGCTCCAGTGCGCGGGAATCTTGAAGCCGGATTTATAGAGACGGTCATGCCCGATGTCAGCCCATGCATGCTCCAGCGTCGTGCGCACCTGTATCTCCATTTTCAGCGGCAGCAGCTCTTCGGGAAAGCCGGCAAACTTGTCCGCGCGAAACTGCACCACGAAATGCACCGACCGGTAGCCAAACTCCGTGTCACGCAACCGCGAGCGCGCATCCACACTGTTCGTCTCGTCAATAATGAAATGCTCGCGAATCCATGCGCACACCGCGTCCGTCTCGGATTTGATCTGCGTGATGATCCGCGCACCGCACAGGTCCGTGATTTCCCGCAGCGGATCGGTGTACTTGCGTTTGCGCACGATTTTCTCCGCAAAGCTCGCGATCGCCTTGGACCGCGCGCTCACCATGATGCCGACGAACTGCTTCTCCAGCCGCTCGACCAGCAGCTTCACCGAGAGCCGCGCCAGCTCATCGTATCGCGGCTTGATCTCGCGGTAGTCTCTCACCCATTCATCGAGCCGCCCGCCGTCCGCCGGT
This sequence comes from Verrucomicrobiaceae bacterium, assembly GCA_031425215.1. Lineage (GTDB taxonomy): Bacteria > Verrucomicrobiota > Verrucomicrobiia > Verrucomicrobiales > Verrucomicrobiaceae > JANPIW01. The sequence continues at coordinate 346 of JANPIW010000578.1, read as the reverse complement.
TTTGCCCCGCTGGTTTTCTTCACCGCCACGAGGCTGTACCCATGCGCCTCGCAGTAATCCTGCGTGAACTTCCGAAACTGCGGGCACAGCAGCTCCGGCATTTTCAACAGCTCATCCAGCGTCACCCAGCGGAAGTCCTCATGCTCATCGCTCAGCCGCATCTCCCCGCTCACCAGCCGCGCCTCCATGAAAACGTAGGCGATGGTTTTCTCATCCAGCTCCGAGCTGCCCGCGCCCGCCACATGCTCCAGCGCGATCTCCAGCCCCGTCTCCTCGCGCACCTCGCGCAGCAGCGTCTCATCGAGCGTCTCCCCGGCATCAGGCTTTCCGCCGGGAAATTCCCACA
>JANPIW010000577.1:0-6339 GCA_031425215.1 Verrucomicrobiaceae bacterium | reverse complement strand
TTGCAGCTCGGCGTGAGCCGCCCAGTCGTGCGCGAGGCAACGAAGCGGCTGGAGCTGCAAGGCCTCGTCGAGGTCATGCACGGCGTGGGCACAAAGGTGGTGAACCGCCTGCATTCGCCGCTCAACGATGCCGTGGGCCTCCTCGTGCCTGACGAGGAGGACCGCCTGCGCCAGCTAACCGAGACAAGGCTCATCCTCGAGCCCTCGCTCGCGCGCCTCGCCGCCTCGCGCATGACGGAAAAAAACAAACGCCGCCTCCGCGCCGTGCATCAGCGCCTCGTGGCGGCGGAGGATCACGAGGTCGCGATGCAGGCTGACATGGAGTTTCACCGCGCCGTCGCCGAGATCAGCGGCAATGAGATCATGCATCTGCTCGTCGATTCCATGGCCGATCTGCACCGCGCCAGCCTCGCCCGCGGCTACCAGCGCGCCACCACCATCAATGCCGTGACACAGCACGCCGCCATCCTCGCCGCGCTCGAGTCGCGCAATGGTCGCGCCGCCGCGCGCGCGATGCACACGCACCTTGTCACCGCCTGGCACGACCTCGGCCTGCGCGGCGTTTCACCTCTCCTGAATCCTCTCGCCTGAACCGCCATGCTCCGCGCATACATCATCGGCATCGCTGTCCTGTCCGCCGCCGCAGTCCACGGGGCCGACACGCCGCAGATCGCATTTTTTGAGTCAAAGGTACGGCCGCTGCTCGTCCAGCGCTGTTTCGAGTGCCACTCGCACGAGAAGAAAATCAAAGGCGGCCTCGCGCTCGACTCACGCTCCGGCTGGGAGCAAGGCGGCGATCACGGCGCGGCCATCGTGCCTGGCGATGTGGCAAACAGCCTGCTCGTCAAGGCCGTGCATCGCGTGGACGATCATCTCGCGATGCCACCGAAAGGCAGATTGCCCGGCAGCGAGATCGCCATTCTCGAAGAATGGGTCAGATCCGGCGCTCACGACCCACGCACCACGGGCGCCGCCAAAGCGAAAAAAGGCATCGACCTCGTCGAGGGTCGCAAGTTCTGGGCCTTCCAGCCAGTGCGCCATCCATCGCCGCCTCAGATCAAAAACACCCACTGGCCGCTCGATCCGCTCGACCACTTCATTTTAGCCAAACAAGAGCAACGCGGCATCCAACCTTCCGCCGACGCCACGTCGCACACTTGGCTGCGCCGTGTCTCGCTCGACCTCACGGGTCTCCCACCGACGACTGACGAGATCGCTGCCTTTGAATCAGGAATCAGGAGTCAAAACCCAGGAATCTACGAAGCCGCCGTGGACCGCCTCCTGACCTCCAAAGCCTACGGCGAACGCTGGGCGCGGCACTGGCTCGATCTCACGGGCTACGCGGACATGATGGGGACGTCGAACAACGTCTACGCCGAGCACGCGTGGCGTTACCGCGACTACCTCATCGCGGCGTTCAATGCGGACAAGCCATTCGATGAATTCGTGCGCGAGCAGATCGCCGGCGACCTCATGCCCGCGAAATCCACCGAGGAGCGCGCGGAGAAAATCATCGCCACCGGCTTCCTCATGGTCGGCGACATCGAGATCGTGAATCCCGACAAGGCAAAGATGGAGACCGACCACATCGATTCGCAGGTCGGCAAGATCGGCCAGGCGTTCATGGGCATGACGCTCAGTTGCGTGCGCTGCCATGATCACAAGTTCGATCCCATCGGGGTGGTGGACTACTACGGCATCGCCGGCACGCTGCGCAGTTCGCCCTCGTCGATAAAAATGCCCGACATGGGCGTGTGGAGCACCTTGAACAGCACCGTCTTGCCGGAGACACCCGCCCAACTCGACGCGCGGAAGAAACTCGAAGCCGAGAACCAGCAGCGCATCGCGAGCCTGAAAGCCGAGCAGAAAAAGCTGACCGAAGAAAAAGCCACGCTCACCAAACAACTCGCCGCAAACGGCAAAACCACCGCGTCCACGCCGCAGGCCACCGCCACGGACAATGCTGAGCGCGAGGTTGCTCCTGCTCAAGTAGCCAAGCCCGCGAACGACAAGGACACCCTCACCAAGTGCCGCGACGATCTTGATGCCCAACTCAAGAAACTCGCGGGCGACATCACCCACACCGAGTTCTTCAAAGACAAGACCCCGCGAGCATTTGCCATGAGCGATGGCCCGCAGCCCGCCGACATGCCCGTTTATGTGCGCGGCAATCCTTACGCACCGAGCACCGCCGTGCCGCGTGGAGCCGTTCGCGTGGCCTCGTGGGACAAGTTCCCCGCGATTCCTGCGGGCCAAAGCGGACGTCTTCAATTGGCCGACTGGCTGGCGGACAAACGCAACCCACTCACCGCCCGCGTCACCGTGAACCGCATCTGGCAAAAGCTCTTCGGCACCGGCATCGTGCCTAGCGTGGATTACTTCGGTGCTCGTGGTGATGTGCCCACGCATCCCGACCTGCTCGATCATCTCGCCACACGCTTCATGCAGGGCGGTTGGTCGCAAAAGGCCTTCCTCCGCTCACTCGTGCTCAGTCGCACCTATCGCCTCAGCAGCGCGAACGAAGCGGCGGCGATGAAGCTCGATCCCGAGAACAAACTCTACTGGCGCATGAACCGCCAACGTCTCGATGCCGAGGCCATGCGCGATTCCTTGCTTGCCATCAGCGGCGAACTCACCCGCGAAAGCGGCGGCCCCGCGCTCGTGATGGAGAATCCCGAGAACTGCGGTTCCCTCTCCCTCAAAGGCGTGAACCCGCCCAACTACACCCACCGCAAGCCGCGACCCGGGCAGGAGTTCGAGCGCACCATCTACCTGCCCATTTTCCGTGGTGCCAGCGCCGGCCCCGACCGCTTGCGAGCCTTCTTCGACTTCGTGGACCCCGCCAGCATCGCCGGTCAACGCAGCCAAACCATCGTCCCCACGCAGACGCTCTTCCTGCTCAGCAACGACCTCCTCCGTAAACGCGCCCACGTGCTCGCCGACAAAATCATCGCCGACGAGAAGAACGAACTCACCCGCCTCGAAACTCTCTGGCTCCGCATCCTCAACCGCCCCATCACCACCGCGGAATGCGAAGAAGCCCTCGCCCTCATCAACCAAGTCGAACCTCTCATCAAAACCGTCAAAGGCCGCCCCGCGCTCGACTCCATCAAGTGGCGCGAACTCTGCCACAGCCTGCTCGCCTCGAATGAGTTCGTGTTTCGGTTATGATCACAACTCGCCCATCTCAAACAGTTGCAAGGGGCTTGATAGTCCCATGTTTCGCTTCCCATCGAGCCGGAGGCTCATCAGAAATTAGCCGGTGGTGTAGCGAGCCTCAGCGAGCGCAACCACCGGAAGCGCAACCACCGGTCCGCCTCGCAGAACGCACCGCGCCCCGGAGGGAGCGCGAGAACTACGCGTTCCACCTATCGCCGCCGTCACCACAAAAAACGCTCGTCGTATTCAACCATGCCTCGTTGCAGCATGGCGAGGTATTCCTCTTGAAACGTCTTCACGCGATGATGTTCCGGCTGATTCAGGACATACGACCTCACCGCTTCAATGTGCGACGCGCTAACGGTGAAGGCACCGTATCCCTCCTGCCACTCAAAACCCGGCATATTGAGTTCGCGGTGCATCCATTTCGACAACTCGCTTTTGATCTCCCTCATCACGTTAGCGAGGCAATGCGTGGCTCGAAGGCCCGTAAAAACATGCACATGATCCGCCGCGCCGCCCACTGCATGGGCAATGCCATTCATGTTTTTTATGGTGCCGCCGATGTAAGCATGGACGCGGTCAATGACATCACCAGTCATCCACGGTTCACGATTCTTCGTGCTGAACACGACATGGTAATGAAGCGAAAGGTGAGTCGAAGGCATCCATCACGTTTCTCGCGCTCCTGCCGGAGCACAACGCTTTTGCCTGCGGCATCCGGTGATTGCGCTCGCCGAGGCTCGCTTCGCCACCGGCTAATCTCTTTCGAGCCTCCGGCTCGCTGAATCCGCATCCATTCTTCTGCCTACAGCATTTCTAAACGCCACCACTCCATGAACTCACTCCTCACCCGCCGCCAACTCCTCCAGCGCACCGCCTGCGGCTTCGGCGCTCTCGCTTTGCAAGACATCGCCAGCGCCGCTGCGAATCCAGTCGCCGCCCGCCTGCCTGGCTTTACTCCCAAGGCCAAGCGGATCATCTTCCTCTTCATGGGCGGCGGCCCTTCGCAGATGGATCTCTTTGACCCGAAGGACTTCATCACGCGCAAGCACGGGCAGAAGATTGATTCGCCGTTGCGCAAAGAAGTCACGCAGGTCGGCACCGAGCAGTTCCTCGCGCTCAAGGCCATGGCTCCGGTGCTTCCGCGCGGCCAGAGCGGCATGATGATCTCCGACTTGATGCCGCACCTCGCCACCGTGGCAGATGATCTTTGTCTGCTGCGCGGCATGAACGCTGACAACCCGCAGCACGCGGGCGCGACGCTGCAATTTCACACCGGCACCTTCGCCGAAGTGCGTCCGTCCATGGGCGCGTGGGTCAGCTACGGCCTCGGCACCGAGAACGCGAATCTGCCCAGCTTTGTCAGTATCCAGGGCGGCGGCGTGCGCGAGTATGGCTCCGCGTTCCTTCCCGCCATCCATCAAGGCACGAAGCTCACCGTGCCGCTCGACAGCAAAACGCTGCCGGTCGAAAACCTGCGCAACGTCTCCGAAAATGAGGCCATCCAGCGCCAGCGCATGGATTTCATCGCCCGCATGAATCGCCGACTCGTCGGTGATCTCGGTGGCGATGCCAGCATGGAAGGCATGATCCAAAACATGGAGCTCGCCGCCCGCATGCAACTCACCACGCCCGAGATCGTGGACATCTCGAAGGAGAGCAAAGCCACGCTCGATCTCTACGGCGTCGGCGGAAAAGACACGAACACCTTTGGCCGCGCCTGCCTGCTCGCCCGCAAGCTCAGCGAGGCCGGCGTGCGCTTTGTGCAGGTCAGCGCCGGCGGCTGGGATCACCACGGCGACATCCGCGGCAACCTGCCCAAACTCTGCGCCCAGACCGATCAACCCGTCGCCGCGCTGCTCAAGGATCTCAAATCACGCGGCCTGCTGGAGGACACCCTCGTGCTCTGGAGCGGCGAGTTTGGCCGCACGCCGTGGAGTCAGGATCTCAGCGGCAAATCGCCCATCGACAAACACGGCCGCGAGCACCAGCCCGAGAGCTTTTGCGCATGGATGGCTGGTGGCGGCGTCAAACCCGGCCTCACCTATGGCGATACTGACGACATGGGCTACCGCGTCATCAATGGCAAAATCCACATCCACGACCTCCACGCCACGATGCTCCACCAACTCGGCATCGATCACCTCAAGCTCACCTCGCGTCACCTCGGCCGCGATTATCGCCTCACCGATGTGTATGGCGAAGTGGTGAAGGAGATCCTCGCGTGATCATTCAGCCACTCGTCATCCGTCCTTTGCCATTCACCACTTGTCACCCAATGCCACGCGTCACCATCATCGACTGGGCCACCTCTCCGCAAGGCGATCCAGATTCACACATCGAGCGCGACATCATCGGCTCTGAGGCGGAGGTGCGGCGTTTTCTTTGCGAGACGGACGCCGATCTCACCGACGAGGTGTGCGAGAGCCGCGCTCTAATCGTGTGGCACAACATGCGGCTCACAGCGGCGGGCATCGCGCGCCTGAAAAACTGCCGCGCCATCATCCGCAACGGCGTGGGCTTTGATTCGGTGGACATCGCTGCCGCACGCGAGCGCGGCATCGCCGTCTGCCATGTGCCAGACTACGGCACCGAGGAGGTGGCGGATCACGCCATTGCGTTGGCGCTGGCGTTGTGCAGGCAGTTGTTCCCGCTCGATGCCGAGGCAAAGCAGCTCGGCTGGCTCATCAAGGTGGAGTCGAGATTGCGACGGTTGCGCGAGCTGACCTTCGGCGTCGTCGGCCTGGGGCGCATCGGGACGGCGACGGCGCTGCGCGCGAAGGCGCTGGGCTTTCGCGTTGTTTTCCATGATCCGTATCTTCCAAACGGCGCTGACAAGGCGGTCGGCATCACTCGGGCACGATCTCTCGACGAGTTGCTGGCTCAAAGCGATGTGCTCTCGCTGCATTGCCCGCTCAATGAAGAGACGCGTCATCTCATCGCGGAGCGCGAGATCGCCTTGATGAAGCCGGCGGCCTTCATCGTGAACACGGCGCGGGGAGCCATCATCAAAAAGGTAGCGATCCTCGCTGCGCTGCGCGAGGGCCGCATCGCGGGCGCGGGCCTCGATGTTGTGGAGGACGAGCCATTGCGCTCCGCTGATGAAGCTGCCACGCCTAATCTCATCGTCACCTGCCACGCCGCGTTTTGCAGCGTCGAGTCAAAGGCCGAGATGCG
>JANPIW010000576.1:0-7452 GCA_031425215.1 Verrucomicrobiaceae bacterium | reverse complement strand
CTTCCATTCGTCGCTCGCGGTGTCGGCCTCTACGGCGAGTTTGCCGTTGAGCCAGTGCTGGAGTTTGCCGTCTTTGGAGATGATCTTGCTGGTGTTCCAATCGCCTGCGGGCTTGAGCGCTTTGTCTTTGGCGGGTTCTTTGATGTCGTAAAATGCCGCCGTGCCGTGGCTGCCGCCTTTCATGCCGTCAGGGTGCTTCGAGTCGTCGATCATCTGATATTCGATGCCGAGCCACTCTTTGCCGCCGATCTTGGTGACCCAGTATTTGAGGCCGTTGTTGCCGCCTGACTCGACCTTCCATTCCCATTCGAGTTCAAAGTCTTGGAACTCCTGCTTCGAGATGATGTTTCCGCCCGCGCCCTTGAGATGGATGGTGCCATCAGCGTCGGTAGTCCAACCTGCGCCTGCAGGTTTGCCGCCGCCGTCGAAGCTGGCGAGGGTGAGCGACTCGGGTTCGGCTGCGAGCGCGGAGGAGGCTAGGATGATGAGTAAGGGAAGGGTGAGTTTCATGGGATGGTGGCGATGAATGTTGGAGGTGTGGTTACTGGTCAATGGATTTGTCATTGGCTGCGAACCACATCATGTGCTGCCAGGGGAGGTCGTTGAATTCTTTGGTGAGCTTGTAGCCGTTGGTGGTCATCTCCTTCATGATCTGCTCCTTGCTCATTTTGTGCTCGGGTTTGATGGGGACGCTGTCGTCCTCGGCGCGGAACTCGACGAGGACGATCTGGCCGCCGGGCTTCAATGCTTTGCGCATCGCGATGAGCATGTGCTCGGGGTGGGAGAACTCGTGATAGACATCGACTAGCAAGATGATGTCGCAGCTTTTCTCCGGCAGGTTTGGATCGTGGTAGAGGCCGACGATGGGGACGACGTTGGTGATCTGCTTGCTCTTCAGGTTGCCTTTGAGCATCTCGATCATCTCGGGCTGCACATCGACGGCGTACACTTTTCCGTCGGGCGCGATCTTCTCCGCCATGGGCATGGTGTGGAAGCCGTTGCCCGCGCCCATGTCGCAGACGTTCATGCCGGGCTTGAGTGCGAGCTGCTCGCGCATCTTGGTGGAGGCTTCCTCGCGCTCGCGTTTGTGACGCACGAGCCAGGATGCGCCGGTCCAGTGCATGGTCTGGGCGATGACGCGGCCTTTGTATTCAGTGAGGGGCGGGGGATCGGGAGCCTTCTCTTGAGCGAGGGCTGAAAAGGAAAAGAGACACGCGAGGAAGAGGGGTTGGGTCATGGGGAGAGGGAACGGGGGGAAGTGCTCAGTTCTAAGTGCTCAGTGCTCAGACCTGAGATTCTCGAACTGTGCACTTAGCACTGAGAACTTTGATTTCCCGCCGGAATGCGCAGCGTGAACTTTGTCCCGCGCTCCAGCTCGCTCTCGACGGTGATGGTGCCGCCGTGGGCTTCGGCGATGGATTTGCAGATGGCGAGGCCGAGGCCGGCACCGCCGGTGGCGCGGTTGCGGGAGTCGTCGGCGCGATAAAAGCGGTCGAAGAGATGCGGGAGGTGTGCGCTGCCGATGCCGGGGCCGGTGTCGGCGACGGTGATGAGGGCGCTGCCGTTCTCGCGATGGGTGGAGATGGTGATCTCGTCGCCCGCGCGGCTGTACTTCACGGCGTTGGAGAGGAGGTTGGTGAGCACCTGGGCGATGCGTTTTTGATCGGCAGAGCAGGGGGTGGGCTGGAGGTTGCTTTTCAATTGGATGCGATGCTCGTCAGCGAGCGGGCGGATGAGGTCGATGTTGTCGCGGCTGATGGTGGCGAGGTCGCAGGGCCGGAGGTCGGGCTTGGTGGTGGCGTCGAGCTTGGAAAGTTCGAGGAGCGATTCGACGAGACCTTGCATCCGTTTTGCAGCGCGCTGGCAGCTCTCGATGGTCTCGCGATACTCGGCGGCGCCGCGCTCGCGCGCGAGGGCGAGCTGGGCCTGCGTGAGCACGACGGTGAGCGGTGTGCGCAGCTCGTGCGCGGCATCCGCGGTGAAGCGCGCTTGTTGTGCGAAGGATGCGTCGAGCTTGGCAAAGGTGTCGTTCAGCACGGCAGCGAGGCTGCCCAGTTCGTCGTCGGTGTTCTTCACGTCGATGCGCTCAGAGAGATGGCCTTGGGCGATGCGCGTGGCGGCGGCGCTGATTTTCTCCACGGGTCGGATGGCGCGTGAGGCGAGCCACCAGCCGCCCGCGAGACCGAGTGCGAGGACGATGCCGCCGATGCCCGTGTACCACCAGGCCATGCGGGCGATGGCCTGCATGTCCGCGCTCATGCTGCGACCCACGAGCAGGCACTCACCCGGCGGCGTAAAGAGAAACGCCTCACGGTTCACACCTCTACTCTCCCAGGTGACGGCGAGCGCGCCCGGACTGTCCACAGCCGGACGCGCGACATCGGCGGGCGTGTTTGCCGAGCGGCCAAATGATCCGCCGTCGCGATTCCAAGTGGCGTAGTAGAAGCCGTTGGGACCGGAGAATTTTGCGACGTGTTGATCAGGCAGCTTGAAGTCTTGCGGCGGCGCTCCGGCTTTTCCTTTGCCTTTCCCGCCGGGGCGCTCATGCAGCGGGCGGCGGTTGTCATCGAGCGGCACGCCGAGGAGGAAATCCATGACCGCGTCCTCTCGGCGCTCTGGCGGACGCCCTGCGCCTCCAGGGCGTCCCATCTCCAGGCCGTCGTGCAAATAGGAGAGCACAATGCCGAGCTGGCCGTCCACGCGACGCTGCATCTCGATTTTTTGCAGCTCGAGCGCGGTGAGGCCGAAGCCTGCGAGCACGACGAGGAGCAGAAGGCCGTGCCAGACCTGGATGCGCCAGCGGATGGATGTGGGCAGCCAGTTCATGCTTCGATGGAGTAGCCGTGTCCGCGCCGCGTCACGATGAAATCGTGGCCGAGCTTTTTGCGCACGTTCGAGACGTGGACGTCGAGGAGGTTTGAGAGCGAGTCCTCGTTCTCGTCAAAGAGATGCTCGTAAAGCTGCGTGCGGCTCACCACCGAGCCGTGCCGCAGCGCGAGGAATTCCACCAGCGAGTACTCGCGCGCGGTGAGTGTGACCGGCTCGCCATTGAGCGACACGACCTTGAGGCGCATGCTGACTTTCACTGGGCCGAGCTGGATGACATTGCGCGCCTCGCCCGCAGAGCGGCGGATGATGGAGCGCAGTCGCGCGAAGACCTCGGCGAGATCGAAAGGCTTCGGCAGGTAGTCATCCGCGCCGAGATCGAGTCCGCGTACGCGTTCATCGAGGGCGCCGCGCGCGGTGAGCATGAGCACCGGCGTCTTCTTGGTTTTGCGCAGGCGCTTGAGCATTTCCATGCCGTTCATGCGCGGCAGCATCACGTCGAGCACGATGCCGTCGTAGTCGGTGGCCTCCGCTTTGAAGAGCGCTTCCTCACCGTCCTCCGCCTCATCGACGGCGTAGCCCTCCTCGCGCAACGCCTTGGAAAGCGCGGCGAGCAAATCAGGTTCGTCCTCAACAACGAGCAATCGCATGGCGTGACATCAAACGTGCCACCACCTTAAGCGGAGATGAAGCTCGCAGGCGAGGATAAAAAGGCTCAACCAATCTCCGGCACCACGAATGGCTCGCGATACTTCGGACGCACCAGTTCGTTGGCCGCTTCGTTGTCGATAAAGCGCTCGGTTTTCGGATCCATCTTGAGGGCGACACCGAGGGTGAGCTTGTCTTTGCTCAAATCCACTTCGTTCTTCGCCAGATGCTCCTTCATGCGCTCAAAGGATTCGGACGCAAAGCGGTCGCCTTTGACCTGCTCCATGATCGCGTCAGGGCTTTCCTTCTTGCCGAGGCGGTGGCTGATGTTGCCGGTGTGGCAGAGCGCGCTTGAGAGATGGCCTTCGAGGATGTCGGCATTCAAGTCCTCCGCGCGGCGGCTGCGGCAGGCGAGGATGAAGTTCTTGAAATGATCCTCCGCGCCGCTCCACGATTTCATTTCCTTGCCTGCTTTGTCGAATGCGACCGCGCCGCTGTAGTTCGGCACCACGATGGTGCCGCCCTCGCACTCGACGATCACGCCGACGCCCGCGCCATCCACGACGGGGCCTGGCTTGCCGTCCTTGCCTGGCTTTGCCGGATTTGGCTGGAGCTTCACACCCGCGCTCGTCTGCATGAGCTTGTCCATGTTCTTCCCGTCCTTCTCCGAAGGCAAGCCGCGCACTTCAAAGATGAGCGGCGCCTTGGCGTAGTCGTGGTAAATGATCTGCGTGTTCGCCGTCTCGCCGTCGTCCTCGTAGCCGAGGCGGCCGCCCACGCTCCACACGCGGGGTGATAGCTCCATCTCGCCGAGGAACCAGCGCGCGATGTCCATCTGGTGGATGCCTTGGTTCCCGAGGTCGCCGTTGCCATAGGCCCAGGTCCAGTGCCAGTCGTAGTGCAGCTTCTTGCGCGTGAGCGGCAGCTTCGGGGCAGGGCCACACCACAGATCGTACTCGACGCTCTCGGGGAGCGGCTGCTCACCTTCCGTCTTGCCGATGCTGCCGCGCTTCTTGTAGCAGAGCCCCCGGCTGATCAAAATCTTGCCGAGGTTTCCTTCCTGCGCCCATTTCACTGCGGCGTAGATGCCCTCGCGGCTGCTGCGCGATTGCGTGCCCGTCTGCACGATCTTGCCGTACTTGCGCGCCGCGTTCACGATCTGGCGGCCTTCCCATACATTGTGGCTCACGGGTTTCTCGACGTACACATCTTTGCCCGCCTGGATCGCCCATATGCTCGCCAGCGCGTGCCAGTGGTTGGGCGTGGCGATGCTCACCGCGTCGATGTCTTTGTTCTCCAGCAGTTTCCGCAGATCGCTGTAGCCCGTGACCTTGTGACCTTCTTTGTCAAAGGCGGCCACGCGTTTGCCGAGGACGTTCGAGTCCACATCACACAGCGCCGCGACGTTCACGCCTTCTTTTTTCTGCGCGACATAGCCGCTGATGTGCGATCCGCCGCGACCGCCGAAGCCGATGACGGCGACGTTGATCGTAGCGCCCGGGCTCTTTTGCGCCCAGGTGTTTTTGGAAATGTAGAAAACGCCGGTGGACGCGGCGACGGACTTGCGGATGAAGGAGCGGCGGTTGTGCATGGTCGGAACACAACGATTCGAGAGGCGGATTCATTTCTCGTTTCATCAGACGTGAGCGCAAAAGTCCGCGATTGGAGCCTGATGCAGAGTGAGATTTCAGGCGGTGTTTGGCTGAATTATCATCGTTTTCAGGATTCGATTGTTCCGTTTGTTGTATGTTTGGCTGTAAAATCCCAATCTTTGGATTGCAAAATTGGGTATTCCTGACAGTTTGGCCGCCGAATCGCAAACTTTTAGGAAAATAAACGCATGAACCAGGAAAAAATGGACGGCGCTCAGGCGCTCATCAAGACCCTCGACGACCTCGGCATCGAATATGTCTTTGGATACTCCGGCGGGGCGGCTCTGCCGATCTTTGACGCGCTGGAGACGGTGAAGACCAAGATGAAATTCATCCTCGTGCGCCACGAGCAGGGCGCGGTGCATATGGCGGATGGGTATGCGCGGGCGACGGGGAAGCCGGCGGTTGTTCTCGTGACCTCCGGCCCAGGGGCTGGCAACACCGTGACGGGGATCATGACGGCGATGATGGACAGTGTGCCGATGATCGTGCTCTGCGGCCAGCAGGTGACGTGGATGCTGGGCAAGGACGCGTTTCAGGAGGCGGATATCTTTGGCATCACATCGCCGGTGGTGAAGCACAGCTATCTGGTGAAAGTCACCAACGATCTGCCGCGTGTGGCGCGCGAGGCGCACTACATCGCCACGACGGGACGGCCGGGGCCGGTGCTCATCGACATCCCGAAGGACATCAGCCAGAGTCCTTTCACGGGTGATATGAATGTGCCGATGGATCTGCCGGGCTACCACCCGGAGGAGTCGCTCAAGATCGACGGACGGGGCATCCAGGAGGCGGCGAAGCTGATCGCGGCATCGCGCAGACCGGTGATCCTCGCCGGGCAGGGGGCGATGATCGCGCGGGCGGACAAGCAGTTGCTCCAGCTCGCCGAGACATTGCAATGTCCGGTGACGACGACCTTGCTCGGCAAGGGTGTGTTCCCGGAGACGCACGCGCTTTCCCTCGGCATGATCGGCATGCACGGCACGGCGTATGCAAACAAGGCGATCTGCGAGGCTGACCTCATCTTCAATGTCGGCTCACGCTTTGATGACCGGATCATCGGCAAGGCGCACATGTTTGGCCGCAACGCCAAGATGATCCACATCGACATCGACGCCGCGGAGCATCACAAGATGGTGAAGGTGGACGTGGCGATCTGCGGGGACGCGAAAGCGGCGCTGACCGATCTGCTGCCGCATGTGGCACCGCTGGACACGAAAGACTGGCTCGAAACGCTGGACGGCTACAAAAAGAAATTTCCTCTCTCTTATAAGAAGCAGGGCGGCCTGCGGATGCAGCAGGTTATCGACGAGCTGTATCAGCTCACGAAAGGCAAGGCCATCGTCGCCACGGACGTGGGCCAGCATCAGATGTGGGCCGCGCAGTTCTACAAGAACGACGAGAGCTTTCACTGGCTGAGCAGCGGCGGCGCGGGCACGATGGGCTACGGTTTCCCGGCGGCCATCGGCGCGGCGTTCGCGTGTCCTGACAAGACGGTGGTCTCGATCTCGGGCGATGGTGGTTTCCAGATGACATTCTTTGAGCTGGCCACAGCGGCCATCCACAAACTGCCGATCAAGATAATCGTCCTCAACAACAGCTACCTCGGCATGGTGCGTCAGTGGCAGGAGCTGTTCTTTGATAACCGCGAAAGCGGAGTCGATCTGCTGGGCAATCCTGATTTCGTCAAACTCGGTGAAGCCTACGGCATCAAGGGCTGGCACATCCGCCGCCCCGCTGACATCGAGCGCGTGCTCCAGCAGGCGCTCGACTACAACGACGGCCCCTGCATCATTGAGGCCGAGTGCATCAAGACCGAGAACGTCTTCCCGATGATCCCCGCCGGCGCCGCGCTCGAAGACATGCTCACCGAGCCGCCCAAGTACAAGATGGAGAAGCCTGTGGGATCGACATAAGTCTCGTTGCTGCGCCCGCAAAGGCGCGGCGAGCGGCTCCTGACCACCGCCTCGCGGCGGCAGCCACCATGAAATCCAATCTCATCCTCGGCGACGCCATCGAAGAGCTGACCAAGCTCCCCGCCGGATGCGCGCAGGCGGTGATCGCCGATCCGCCGTACTTCAATGTGCTGGAGGATGAGGCATGGGACACGCAATGGAAGACGGCGGATGAATACCTCGCGTGGACGGACCAGTGGGTGGCGGAGGCCATGCGCGTGATGCGGGATGACGGTCTGTGTTTCATCTGCGGCCAGCTCGGGAAACGCGAGCACGCCTTCATCCACCTCATGTCGCGTCTCTGCCGCGCGCATCAGTTTCACGATCTCATCATCTGGGATCGCGCGGTCGGTTACAACGAGCGGCGCGAC
>JANPIW010000575.1:0-11340 GCA_031425215.1 Verrucomicrobiaceae bacterium | reverse complement strand
GGCGCGCATTTTCGCGAGCACGGCATTTATCTTTGCCTTCAATTCAGGCTCGCCCTGTCGCAGCGCCACAGCCCATGTTTCCTCGCGCAATGGTGCCAGCAGCGCGCGCGTCGTTTGAGGCTGGCTCTGGTGATAATTCATGATGGAAATCTGATCATAGACCCACGCGTCAACGCCACCCTTCACCACTTCCAGCACGCACGCCGCATCGCTGTCGAGGCTCACGATTTTGGCATCTGGCAATTCCTTGCGCACCCACATTTCCCCGGTGGTTCCGAGGCGCACCACGATTTTGCGGCCCGGGGTTTTCAAATCGGCGGCCGAGTTCACGGCTGATTCCTTTGCCGCGAGGATCGAGAGGCCGGTCTTCACATAAGGATCGGAAAAGTCCACTGACTGGCGTCTCTCGTCGTTCGCCGTCATCGACGAGATGATGATGTCAACGCTGCCGCTCTTCAGCGCGGTGATCAGGCCGTCAAAGTTAATGTTTTGAAACTCCGCTGTCTTGCCCATCGACTTGGCGATCTCGCGACCGATCTCGATGTCCACACCGACGAACTCGTTGCGCTCGTTTTTGTACTCGAATGGCGGATACGTCGCATCCGTTCCGATGATGAGTTTGCCATCGCGTCCTCCGCCACAGCAGCAGAGCAGCATCGTAATCAAAAGCGCGCCGAGTATTTTTGTCATGACGCGGAGATTAGGCGCGAGTGCTGACATGGCAAGTGAAGCGCGTTTGACGAGCGAGGGATGAGCGCGTAATCAGCGCGCTATTCAAAAGGCCACCGGCGCATGATCATCCACGAGCGACCCAACGGAAAGCGAATCCAACTCATGGGCACCTGCCTGTGCGACGCGTTTTATCCGAACGTCGCGCAAGCCACGGTGAAGGTACTGGAGCACGCGGGCTGCGAGATCGACTTTCCCGCCGATCAAACCTGCTGCGGCCAGCCTGCATTCAATGCAGGTGACTGGCCCGCGTCCCGTCAGGTCGTGCGCCACACCTGCCGCGTCTTTGCAGGCGACAAGCCGGTGGTCGTCCCATCCGGCTCATGCGCCGCGATGATGTTTCATGGCGCTCAGCTTGAGTTTGAAAAAGAGCCGGACCTCGCCGTGATTGATGCCGTTGCCGCGCGTACCTGGGAGCTGGCGGACTTCATCGTGAACGGTCTCGGCATCACGCGCTGGCCGGGTCGCTTCGCTCATCGCGCGGCGTTTCACACGTCGTGCCATTCGCGCGGCACGCGCAGCGGCGAGGCGGCCCTTATTCTATTAAAGAGCATCGACGGCCTCGAACTCACGCCATTCGATGACGCGGAGCAATGCTGCGGCTTTGGCGGCGCGTTCTCAGTCTCATTCCCCAACGTTTCTGCCAAAATGGGCCAGCTCAAA
The DNA here is from genome assembly GCA_031425215.1 of Verrucomicrobiaceae bacterium. Classification (GTDB taxonomy): domain Bacteria; phylum Verrucomicrobiota; class Verrucomicrobiia; order Verrucomicrobiales; family Verrucomicrobiaceae; genus JANPIW01. Next base: position 9,948 of record JANPIW010000575.1, on the reverse strand, counting down.
ATCGAGCACATCACGAAGCAGCGCCCCGAGTTTCTCATCTCTGGCGACATGGGATGTGCCATGCACCTCGGCGGTCTCATCAGTCGCGAGACCACTCCCATCAAATGCATACACCTCGCCGAAGTGCTCGCATTATCACTGAGCACTGAGCACTGAGCACTTCCGATGCTTTCCCCCCAATCCATCGACCGCTATGCCGACACGCTCGATCCGAGCGTGAAAGCCTCCGTCTATGAAGGAACGCGCGCGCCCACAGTGGGTCGCAAAGACATCCTCTGGCGCGACTACGATGACCCTGATGCGCTGCGCCGTCTCGCCGGCCAGATCAAGCAGCACACGCTCGATCATCTCGACCAATATCTGGAGCAGGCCGAAGCAAAGCTCACCGCAAACGGCGCCGAGGTTTTATTTGCCGCCGATGCCGAGAGCGCCAAACGCATCGCCCTCGAAATCATGCGGCGCGAGAACGTCAAGGTCGTGGCAAAGGGCAAATCCATGCTCACCGAGGAGATGCATCTGAACGCCTTCCTCGAAGGCCACGACATCGAGTGCGTGGAGACAGACCTCGGTGAGTTCATCATCCAGATCGACGACGACATCCCGTCGCACATCGTGAAGCCCATCGTTCACAAGAACCGGCGTGACATTGCCAAAAGTTTTCAGCGCGAGGGCCTCGGCGATTACAACGACGATCCAGAGACTATCACCCGCCGCGCGCGCGCTCACCTGCGCAAAGAATTCCTGCGCGCCGATTGCGGCATGACCGGCGGAAATTTCGTCAGCGCCGAGAGCGGCCGAATCGTGCTCGTCACCAACGAGGGCAATGGCCGCTGGTGCGCCACCGCACCGCGCCTCCACATCGCCATGATCGGCATCGAGAAACTCGTGCCGCGTGATCGTGATCTCGCCGTCATGCTCAATCTCCTCGCGCGCTCCGCCGTCGGCCAGCAACTCACCGTTTACACGCAGTTTCTCAGCGGCCCGCGCTCGTTGCATCGAGGCGAAGGCACTAGCGGCCCGGACAAACAAGTCGTCATCTTCGTCGATAACGGCCGCAGCCGCGTGCTCGCGAGCGATTGCAACTCCATCCTCCGCTGCATCCGCTGCGGCGCGTGTCAGAACGTGTGCCCCGTCTATCGCCAGGCCAGCGGTCACGCGTATCGCGCAACGTATCAAGGCCCGGTCGGCGCCGTGCTCAGCCCGCTGCTCGCCGGAGACGACTTCGCCAAATACGCCGATCTCCCCAAAGCCAGTTCCCTCTGCGGCGCGTGCAACGAAGTGTGCCCCGTCGATATTCCCATCCCCGATCTTCTGCTGCGCCTGCGCGACAAAGCATTCACCGAAGGCGCGATAGAAGCCAAACGCGGCACGCCGCCGATGGCCCCCTTCGCCTGGCTCGCCACGCATCCCGCCGCATGGCGCACCGCGATGAAAGCCAGCGCGTTCGCCAATTTACTGCCGATGAAGCTCGCCCCAGTCTCCCCGCTCCAACACTGGCTCGGCGCGCGCGATCTTCCGAAGTTTCAGGGCGGTGTGTTTAGAGAGTGGTTCTCCGATCACCAAAGAAACAAAAAACCATGAATCCTGAGCCTCCACCATTGCCGCTGGCAGATGCTGTCGCGCCCCATGAATCTGCCGGGCAGACTTACGGTTATGCCATTGGGATCCTGATGCCGACAGTGATCCTGTTCATATTCTCGAATCTCATCATCATGCCAAAGCTTGGTCAGATTTGGAGGGACGCCGGTATTTCGACATCAGCCGCTTGGTGGTTGTTTGAGTCAGTCTGTTTCTTCTTTGACCATGGTCGATGGATCATTTGCGCAGTCGTCATTCTCTTGTTGCTACTGGAGCGGTATGCCTCGTGGTGGCCGCGTCGTCGTAAACTGATAGTGCTCGCGCTTACCATCAGCATCAACACTTTGATGCTTCTTGGTTTTACGGCAGCCACTATCACTGTACTTGCGGCGGCTCCCACGCTCGCTGTGAGATACCACAAGAAACAGATGGAGAAGCTGGAGCAAGGAATGCAGCCCAAACTATGACCTCCGAGCGCGACATCGTTTTCAAAAGCATTCGTGAAGCGCTGGCATCGCAGCCTGCCGCATCGCGCGTCGCATTGCCGGACTGGGACGCATTCTGCGTCATCTGCCATCCGCCACGCGCGTTCGAGAACGTGGTGGATCACTTCCGCTTCAAGTTCGAGGCCGCAGGCGGGATCGTTGTCGATGGCTTTGAGGCTTTGAAAAGTTTTCTCCAATCGCGCGATGTGAGAATGGGCTACTGCGATCCATCCGTCCCATTCGTCTCATCCACTCCCATTCTTGAATCCACCTTTGACCGAGCGCGCATCGACGAGTACGAATTCGCCATCACCCGCGCGACCGCCGCCATCGCGGAGACAGGCTCGCTTGTGCTTACTGATGCGGACACGGTGCCGCGGCTCGCCGCGCTAGCGCCGTGGGTTCACATTGCCGTCCTGGATTGCAACCGCATCGTGCCGGACATGCCGTCCGCCATCGCTCAGTTTGGCACAGATCGAGCGACGCTTTTCGTCACCGGCCCGTCAAAGACCGCCGATGTGGAGGGCATCCTCATTAAAGGCGTGCATGGGCCTGGAGTGCAGGTTTGTTGCTTGGTTTGAAGCTGAGCGCAACCGCAGGAAGATAGGCCGTCATTCTGCCGTATAAGGCACCCCCGATTGGGGGTATTCCTCACTGATGCGCCTTCATTCACTCATCATCCTCGTTCTGAGTCTCGCCACGTCCTTGCGCGCGGCAGACAAGATCGTCTTTAATAGAGACATCCGCCCCATCCTCTCGGACAAATGCTTTCACTGCCACGGGCCCGATGAAGCAAAGCGCGAAGCAGGACTGCGGCTCGACAAACGGGACGCGGCCATGCGGCCTGTGGACTCCGATCTCATCGCCATCGTGCCTGGCAAACCTGACAGCAGCGAGCTAATCGCACGCGTGTTTGCGCATGAGGACGACGACGTGATGCCGCCATCCAAGCTCGGCAAGCCGCTCTCTGATAAAGAAAAATCACTCCTAAAACAATGGATCAGCGAGGGCGCGGAGTATGAGGGGCATTGGGCGTTCGAGCCGGTGCGACGAGCGGCTCCGCCGCTGATTTCAAATTTGAAATTTGAGATTTCAAATCCAATCGACGCCTTCATCCGCGCCCGTCTCCCCAGAGAAAACCTCCAGCCCTCGCCTGAGGCTGATCCGGCAACGCTCATCCGTCGCGTCTCGCTCGATCTCACCGGCCTGCCGCCGACACCGACGGAAGTCGAAGAGTTTGTGGCAGCGATGAATACGGAAAAAAGTGCTCAGTCCCCAGTGCTCAGTGCGAGGTCGGGACTTGGCACTTCAGCCACTTATGAGCAGGTGGTTGACCGTCTTTTGAAATCCCCGCACTACGGCGAGCGCATGGCGATGCAGTGGCTCGACTTCGCGCGTTACGCTGACAGCCACGGTTTTCAGACTGACAGCAGCCGCGCCATGTGGCCGTGGCGTGATTGGGTGATCCGCGCCTTTAATGACAACATGCCGTTCGATCAGTTCACCGTGCAGCAGCTTGCGGGTGATCTTTTGCCAGGAGCAAAGCAGGATCAGGTTCTCGCAACTGGCTTCAATCGCAATCACCGCATCAACGGAGAGGGCGGCATCATTGCGGAAGAGTGGCGCATCGAAAACATCATCGACCGCGTGGAGACGACCGGTTTTACCTGGATGGCGCTCACGCTGAACTGCTCGCGTTGCCACGACCACAAGTACGATCCCATCTCGCAAAAGGAATTCTACCAGCTCTTCGCTTTCTTCAATAACACCGAGGAGCGCGGCACGATCACGGGCGGCAGCAATCGCAGCGGCGGCAACGAGGCGCCGGTCATCAATGTGACTGACGCAGGAACGAGCGCGCGCATGGTTGCTTTGGAAAAGGAAATCGTCGGAGCAAAGGAAATGCTGGCTGTTGCTCGAAAGGAACTGCCAAAGCTGATCGCAGCATGGGAACCAGACGCGCTCAAGTCACTGAATGGCAAAGCCAGCGCATGGTCGCTGTTGCAGCCGGTGAATGTGAAATCAAAGGAGGGCGACAAAGGAGCGACGCTCACACGACAGGGCGATGGGTCGTATCTCGCCAGCGGACCGAATCCCGCGAAGGACATTTATCTTTTCGACGCCCCGCTGCCGAAGGAAGGCGCAGGTGCATTTCTGCTGGAGTGCCTGCCCGATGCATCGCTGCCCGGTGGTGGAGTGGGCCGATATTCCAACAGCAATTTTGTGCTCAGCGACTTTGATGTGTTTGTGCAGCGGCGCGGCGGCAAGCCCGAGAAGCAAGATCTCGCAAGTGTGGCCGCCGATTACTCCCAGAAAGGCTACGAGATCGACAATGTGCTCAAGAAGGGCAGGGGCAAAGGCTGGGCCATCGACGGACCGACGAAGAAGGACGCGCGCCGCGCGATGTTTGTGCTCAAGCAACCGCTGGCCCACACGGATGGCGCGATGCTCCTGCTGCGCCTCCGTCACGAGGCCGTCAGCGGACACAACATCGGGCGCTTCCGCATTTCATCCACGGCGCTCTCAGGCTCGGCTGTGAAACTTGATGGTGATGCGATGCTCGCCACGGCGAAGGTGATTCTTGAGACACCCGCCGGCAAGCGCACGGCGGCGCAGCGCTCCGACCTCGAAAAGTACTTCCTCGCCTCCGCCGACAGCCCTGCGCGTCGCGCGAATGAAGAGCTGGCGCGCAAGGAAAAGGAACTCGAGAACCTGCGTGCCGTGCAGCCAAGCGCCATGGTGATGAAGGAGATGCCGCAGCCGCGTGACGCCTTCATTTTGACGCGAGGCGAGTACGACAAGCCTGCCGCGAAAGTGACGATGGGCCTGCCTGCGGTTTTTCCGCCCATGCCCGAGGGCGCGCCGATGAATCGTCTCGGCCTTGCACGCTGGATCACCGATCCCTCGCATCCGCTCACTGCGCGCGTGTGGGTAAACCGCGCGTGGGAGAAATTTTTCGGGGTGGGTCTCTCGAAGACGACGGAGAACCTCGGCTCGCAGGCTGAGTATCCGGTGCATCCCGAGCTGCTCGACTGGCTCGCCAGCGAGTTCATGCGCAGCGGCTGGGACATGAAGGCTTTCCAGAAGATGATAGTGATGAGCGCGAGCTATCGTCAGGACAGCCGCGTCACGCCTGAGTTGATCGCCCGTGATCCCGAGAACCGGCTCGCAGCACGCGGCCCGCGCTTCCGTCTCGATGGCGAGGTGATCCGCGATCAAGCGCTCGCCATCAGTGGTCTGCTCGCTCCCACCATCGGCGGCCCGAGCGTGCGCCCCTACATGCCCGAGGACGTATGGGATGAGACGAGCAAATACGGCGACCTCCGCGGCTACAAGGCCGACAGCGGTGACGCGCTCTACCGCCGCACGATGTACACCATCTGGAAACGCACCGCCGCGCCGCCCACGATGCTGCTCTTTGATTCGCCCTCGCGTGAGATTTGCTCCGTGAAACGCACGCGCACGAACACACCACTGCAAGCGCTCTCACTGCTCAATGAGGTCACCTTCGTCGAAGCCGCGCGCTCTTTAGCCGAGCGCATGATGCGCGAGGGCGGCACGTCTCCCGAGTCGCGCATCCGCTTTGCTTACAAGGTCGCCACATCACGGGAGCCTGATGCGGAGGCGCTGCGCATCCTCGCCGCCGGACAAGCGCGCAGCCTTGCGGATTTCAAAGGCAATCCCGAGTCGGCGACGAAACTCATCACCCAAGGCGCGTCGAAGCCGGATGCGAAGCTCGATCCCGTGGAACTCGCCGCCTGCACGATGACGGCTGGAGTGTTGCTGAACCTTGATCGAGTGGTGACACGAGATTGAAAATGAATACGCTTTACGCATGAACTTGCAGGTTCCAGACAGCACCGGATTTAGCGCCGAGGAGTTGCGCCTTGAGCTGGCTTGCGCTCTTTTCGCGCGGGGAAGAGTGAGCGCCATCACAGGATCGGAGATGGCGGGTGTCGATTTGTTTGCCTTTCAACGCTCGCTTGCGGAGCGTGGCATCTCGCGAGTCACAGGAGATGATTTCGAGGACGACCTGACCACAATGCAGGCGCTTGCGAGATGATCGTCGTCGCTGACACATCAGTCCTCTTGAACCTGGCCAGGATTGGACGTGCCGGGCTTTTGCAGGAGTTGTTTGTCGAGGTGATCGCCTCACCTGAGGTCGCGGATGAGTTTCGCAGACAGGCTGCCGCGAATCCGCGTTTCACCAGTCTTTCCATGCCCGCCTTTGTGCAGTTGCAGTCCGCGTCCAGCATACCTTCCTGGGTAAGAAGCGCCGCCGGCCTTCACCTCGGAGAAGTGACCGCTCTCGCCCTTGCTGAAGAAATTCATGCGGACGCTTTGCTGATGGACGAAACTGCGGGTCGTGCCGCCGCGAAATCGAGAGGGCTGCGCGTGATTGGAATTCTCGGCATCTTGCTCATGGCGAAGGAACGTCGCATGATCTCCAGTGTCTCTGTTGAACTTGACCGTCTCCGAGATGAGGCGGGCTTCTGGGTGTCGGAATGGTTGCGCGGTAAAGTGCTGAAACTGGCCGACGAGTCCTCGTGACAGGCACCCATACAAGTTTGTTTATCACATCTCCCTTCAAGTCATAACATGAAACCTCCACTCACAACCTTCGCAGCTCCCACTTCGATGTTCGATGTTCAAAGCCGCCGCGCCTTCCTCACTCACAGCACCGGCCTCGGGGCGTTTGCTCTGAATTCCCTGCTGACAAATCAAGCGCACGCTGGTGGTTCTCCTTCATTCCCCAACTTCGCCCCGAAAGCCAAGCGCGTGATCTACCTTTTTCAAAGCGGCGCGCCGTCGCAGATGGACTTGTTTGATCCAAAGCCGCAGATGGCTGCGCGACGCGGCGAGGATTTGCCGGCGTCCATTCGCATGGGACAACGGCTCACGGGGATGACCTCGGGGCAGAAGGCGTTTCCGGTCGCACCGTCGATTTTCAAATTTGCGCAGCACGGGAAAAGCGGTGCGTGGATCAGCGAGTTGATGCCGCACATTTCCAGTATCGCGGACGAGCTTTGCTTCATCCGCTCGATGCACACGGAGGCGATCAATCACGATCCAGCGATCACCTTCTGCCAGACCGGATCACAGCTCGCAGGCCGGCCTAGCATCGGCTCGTGGCTGAGTTACGGCCTCGGCAGCGCGAACCGCGATCTGCCCGCTTATGTTGTGCTCACCTCATTCGGCACGGGACGGCGTGATGACCAGCCGCTCTATGATCGACTTTGGAGCAGCGGCTTCCTGCCCACGCAGCATCAGGGGGTGAAATTCCGCAATGTCGGCGATCCCGTACTCTACCTCTCGAATCCTGGGGGCGTCTCGCGCGAGATGCGCCGAGCGCAGCTCGATGATCTCGCCGCGCTGAACCAGCGAGATCACGCCGCGTTTGGCGATCCCGAGATCACAGCGCGCATCGCGCAGTATGAGATGGCGTTTCGGATGCAGGCCAGCGTACCCGATCTTGTCGATGTGTCGAAGGAGCCCAAGCATGTGCTCGACAGCTACGGTCCCGAGGTCATGCAGACGGGCACCTACGCCTCGAACTGCCTCCTCGCGCGCCGTCTTGCCGAGCGCGATGTGCGTTTCATCCAGCTCTTCCACATGGGCTGGGATCATCACGGCGGTCTGCCAAATGCGATCAAAGGCCAGTGCAGCGACACCGACCAGCCCACCGCAGCGCTGATCAAAGATTTGAAACAACGCGGTCTGCTCGACGACACGCTCATCGTGTGGGGCGGTGAGTTTGGTCGCACCATCTACTCACAAGGCGCGCTGACCGAGACAAATTACGGTCGCGACCACCACCCGCGCTGCTTCACCATTTTCATGGCTGGCGCAGGCGTGAAAAAAGGCATGACCTTCGGCGAGACCGATGACTACTGCTACAACATCACTCGCGATCCCGTCCACGTTCACGATCTGAATGCGACGGTGATGCATCTACTAGGCATCAATCACGAACGCCTCACCTTCCACTTCCAAGGCCGCGACTACCGGCTCACCGATGTGCATGGAAAAGTGGTGAGGCAGGTGCTGGCGTGAGGGATTCAACGCATCCTTGAAATCACCGGGCATCATCGTAGATGAGGCTGGACTTCAAACATGTGCGGCATCACCGGCTTCTGGCATTCAAACTCGGGCGACAGCAACGCCGCTCTGCTCGAGCGCGTGGGGCGCATGATGGAGGCGCTGAAGCATCGCGGCCCGGATGGAGCCGGCTCGTGGGCGGACGAGCGCACCGGTCTCGCTCTCGCCGCGCGCCGCCTAGCCATCGTCGATACCAGCGACGCGGGCGCGCAGCCGATGCTCTCGGCCAGCGGAACGAAAGTTTTGGTCTTCAATGGTGAGATTTACAATCACGTGGCGCTGCGCCGTGAGCTGGAGCACGAGGGCGTCTCCGTCGCGCCCGGCTCGGACACGGCGGTCCTCCTCGCGGCCATCGAGCAATGGGGAATCACCGACGCGCTGAAGAAGACCACCGGGATGTTCGCGCTCGCCTGCTGGGACGCGCGGAAGCGCGAGCTGTGGCTCGCTCGCGACCGGCTCGGAGAGAAGCCGCTGTATTACGCGCGGCTCGGCGGAGCGTTTGTCTTTGGCTCCGAGCTGCGCGCGTTGCGCGAGCATCCTGCATGGCGCGCGGAGGTGAGCGCGGATGCTCTCGATGCGCTGCTGCGTTTCAATTACATCCCCGGAGAGCAGTCCGTCTTTCGCGGCATCACGCGATTGCGTCCGGGACACACGCTCTGCCTTCGTGAAAGCGATCTGTCCGCCGCGGCGCCGCCTGTCTCGCAGGCTTACTGGAGCTTTGCAGAAATCGCGCTCGATGGTGAGAGGCGGCCGTGGCAGGGCGGTTTCGATGGCGCGATGGACGAGGTGGAGCGTCTCATGATCGACGCGCTGGGCACGAGCATGAGCGCGTCGGTGCCTGCGGCGATCTCGTTGTCCGGCGGCCTCGACTCATCGCTGCTCGCCGCGCTAGCCGTTCGCGCGGGGATCAAGCCGCTGCGCACGCTGACCGTCGGCTTTGATGAGCCGGATTACGACGAGTCCGCCCACGCGCGCGATCTCGCCGCGCGTCTCGGGACGGAGCATCACGAGACCACGCTCACCGGCGCGGACGCACGCGATCTCGTGCCGCAGCTCGCCGAGATTTACGATGAGCCCCTCGCGGACTTCTCGCAGTTTCCTGCTTGCTCCGTCGCCCGCCTCGCACGTGATCGCGGTGTGAAGGTGCTGATCAGCGGCGAGGGCTGCGATGAATTGTTCGGCGGCTACCGGCTCTACGGCGACACGCTCCGCGCGCATCGCCGCTGGTCATTCCGGCCCCGCTGGCTCTCGGGCATTTTGAAACGCGTCGCAGGCCGGGGCCACGCCGCCGCCACCGCGCGCGAGCTTTATCTCCAGTCCCTGCGCCGGTGGGACAGGCCGCATCCCCTTCTGCTCCGGCACGATTCCTCGCGCGCGCTCGACCAGATCACCGATGCGCCCGATATGCGCAAGGACGCGCACTGGATGATGGCGCTGGACACCGTCGCGTATCTGCCGGACGACCTGCTCGTGAAGATGGACCGCGCCACGATGTGGTATGGCGTGGAGAATCGCGCCACGCTGCTGAGCCATCCCATCGTTGAGTTTGCCTGGCGCCTGCCCGTGCAGTGGAAGGTCGATGGCGGCGCGGGCAAATACATTCTGCGCCAGCTCGCAAAGCGTCATCTGCCCGAGGCGTGGCTCGCGAGAAAAAAGCGCGGCTTCACACCACCGCTGGGCCACTGGCTGCGCGGCCCGCTGCGCGAATGGGCCGAGAGCTTGCTGTCCGAGAGCGCGCTCAACGACACAGGCCTCATCGCCACCAAAAGCGCGCGCGAGATTTGGC
>JANPIW010000574.1:0-3309 GCA_031425215.1 Verrucomicrobiaceae bacterium | reverse complement strand
GCTCGCGCAGCGCCTCCTCGTGGTCTTCGAGCGAATCGTCGTCTTCCATTTTGCGCGGCGTGCCTTGGTATTCCTCTAGTGTTTCGACTTTCTCGAAAACGTGATCGGGCATCTCCGCGCCGGGATCATCGAGATGATCCGCGGCGAGCACCTCCACGTTCGCCTGGCCCTGGCCGGCGATCTCCGTGGTGGCTTGCACGGGTGAGGTTTCGGGTTCGCCGGCGAGAAGATGATCGCCGCCGGACTTCGCGGTTTGCGCCGCCGGCAATGCGCCCATCAGCCGCCAAAGGTCGGCGTCGGGTGGCAGCGCGGATTGTACGGCGGCGATCTTTTCGGCAAGGCCAGGGAACTCCCCGGCGCAGCGTTGCACGAGCTCCGGCAGCAGGACGCCTTTGTTCCGCCAGCCTCCGCGCATCGCGAGTGCAGCGAGGATTGTTTTGAGCGTGAAAAGCTCCGCGTTGCCCTCGCGGGTGGTCGCAAGTGTGAAGTCGCGCGGGAGGAAAACGCGGTCGTCGGCGCAGAGATGCGCGTTGCTCATTTCGAAGAGCGTGAGCGGTTTTGCCGCGAGCATCTGCGCGAGGAGGAGCAGGCTTTGCCGCCGCTCCGCGAGCGTCGCGCGGACGGTCGCCCGAGCCCGTTCAGCGCGTCGCGTGAAGACCCGCCGATACAGCGCCCGCAACCCGACGAACGTGTGCTCCTCCCAGTCGAGCATGGCCGTTTAGATGCTCAGCTCCACGACCTGCCGCAGGGCGGCGAGAGCGTCAGGATCGTCGCTCAGTGGCTCTGCAATGGCGCTGTGGCAAGCCAGGCGTGGCGGAACTCCGCGGGCGATCAAGCGGCCGGCGGCGACAAGCAGGCGCGTGCTGGCCGATTCCATGAGCGACAGTTCGGTGAGGTTGCGGATTTTTCGCCCGATCTGCACGAGCCGCTGCGCGGTGGCCTTCTCCACACCCGTCTCGCCCGCGACGATCTCCGCTTCCACGGACTCCGGTGGATAGCCAAAGCCGAGCGCGACGAAACGCTGGCGCGTCGAGGGCTTCAGCTCGCGCATCGAGCGCTGGTAGCCCGGATTGTAGCTGACGATGAGCATGAACTCCTCCGGCGCGCACAGCGTCTCCCCGGTGCGATCGAGGAAGAGCTCGCGCCGGTGATCGCTCAGGGAATGGATGACGACGAGCGCGTCGGCGCGGGCCTCGGCGATCTCATCGAGGTAAAGCAGCACGCCGCTGCGGACTGCGCGCGTCACCGGGCCATCGACCCAGCGCGTGTCGCCGCCGAGCAGGAGATGGCGTCCGAGCAGGTCGGTCGCGGAGGTGTCTTCGTTGCAAGACACTGTGACTAGTTCGCGCCCGAGCTTCTCCGCCATGTGCTGGATGAAGCGTGTCTTTCCGCAGCCCGTCGGACCTTTCACCATGAGCGGCAGGCGCGACTCATAGGCGTGCTGGAAGATCGTCTCCTCCTTGCCGACCGGCAGGTAGAAGATGCTCACACCTGTGCGGAGGCGGGCGTGCCTTCAATGTTCGCGCCGATGGCTTCATCCGAGGGCAGGCCGTGGCGGAGGAAGTTCCAGATGAAGAGCAGGATGCCAACCGTGAAGAGGCATCCGGCGAGCAGCAGGCCAATGAAGTGCATCTCGATCTCATGCTGCACGGCGAGAAAGTCCATGCCCATGCGGCGCTCGAGCGCCACCTGCGTGATCCCTGCGACGGCGAACGCGCCAGTCATCGCGGACATGCCGATGTTACTCGTCCAAAACGCCCAGGTCGCGACTGGCGAATCCCATAGCTTGCGCCCGGTGAGCAGCGGCATGGCGTAAGCCATGATCGCGAGGACGATCATTGCGTAGGCACCCCAGAACGCCAGGTGGGCATGCATCGCGGTAACGAGCGTGCCGTGCGTAAACATGTTCACCTGCGGAATAGTATGCGCGATGCCGAGAAAGCCCGCGCCTACGCACGCCATAATCGCGCAACCCAGCGACCAGGTCAGCGCAATCTTGTTCGGATGCTTGCGTCCGCCTTTCTTCGCCATGGCCAGCGCATAGATCGCCATGCCGAGAAACGCGAGTGGTTCGAGCGCGCTGAAGATACCTCCAATGATGAGCCAGTATCGCGGCGTGCCAATGTAGTAATAGTGATGCCCGGTGCCGAGGATGCCACTGAGGAAAGTCAGGCCGACAATGATATAGAGCCACTTTTCGACTAGTTCACGATCGACGCCGGTGAGCTTGATCAGCAGATAGCAAAGGATGCCACCCATGATGAGTTCCCACACGCCCTCTACCCAGAGATGCACCACCCACCACCGGTAGAAGGAATCCATCGTCTGGTTACCGAAATCAATCATACCCGGCAGGTAGAGCAGCGCGGCGAAGAACAGTCCCATGTAGAGCACGAGCGCGGTCGTGGTGTAGCGCTTCCCGCGCTTGATGGTCATGCCGATGTTCAAAAGGAACACCAGCACATCGATGACGACGAGATAGTCGAGCGGGCGCGGAATTTCGAGGAACTTACGGCCCTCCCAGATATTCAGGTGGTAGCCGACGAGCGCTGTCACGCCAGTGACAAGAAAGGCGATGAGCTGGATGTAAGCTAACTTCACCGACCATAGCTCGCAGTCCGCTTCCTCGGGGATGATAAAGTAAGCCGCGCCCATGAAGCCAAGCAGCAGCCAGAACACGAGCAAATTGGTATGCACCGCGCGCGCGGTGTTGAACGGGATCCATGGGTGCAAGCCGTCCATGCCGATGTGGGCAAAGCCCATGATAAAGCCATAGACGAACTGTAGGACAAAGAGGAGCAACGCCGAGGCAAAGAACCAGTAAGCGACCTTTTGGGATGCGAATTTCATGGAAAGTGTCCGTTAGTGAGCAAGCGAAGTGAGGAAGTCGGCGATCTCGTCCAACTGCTCGGAAGTCAGGGGGAGCTTCGGCATTTTAGTGTCGGGTTTGACCCTCGCCGGATCGGCGACCCACGCGCGGATCTCGGCTCTGCTCTTGCGCTTATAGACGTCGTCGAGCGGCGGGGCGCCGAGCGCCACGCCAACCGCCCCGCCTTTGCCACCGAGGGCATGACAGCCCGTGCAGGCCATCGCGTTGAAGATCGGCGGCACGGGCTTCGCGGTCACGACAGGCGTGTTGGAAGCCGCGGCTATTTTCACCGCGAGCGGCGGCTTCGCGGGGAAGCCATTGAGATCCACGTTCCCGCACCATTCCAGGAAGGCGATGGTGTCTTCAATCTGCTCGTCGGTGAAGTGGTAGTTTACCATCTTGCGGTCGTTCGGTAAGCGTCACACGGAGCGCCTCTTGAC
>JANPIW010000573.1:0-4970 GCA_031425215.1 Verrucomicrobiaceae bacterium | reverse complement strand
GGGCGCGGCCGAAAACGTCGCCACCAAATTTAAGCGTGGCGAGCGCGGCGCGGTGAAAGCTGACAAGAACGAAGCCAAAGAGGAGGTGCTGATCGCCGAGAATTTTTCTCCCGTCGGCGCCTGGAAAGCGGTCGAAAAAACCTTTACGGTCAGCTTTAAAGATCGCGACGTGAAGAAAATCGAAACCACGACGCTGGCCATTCTCGAGTTCAAATTCAACCTGCCGCAGTATTCTACGGATTGCCAGATCTGCGACGTGGAGATCGTCGCGGCGAAATAGGTTCCTAGGTTTCGCTTTGGGTGACAGCCGGAATGCGTCAAGCGATGTAACAGATCCGCCTGTCCACCACGCGATCAATCGAGAGTAGCGAACTATCGGAATTGTTCGCCAGCGAGGTCCCGCGTTTGCGGTCGGATACATCCAATTGCCGGACGGGAAGGTCGGTTTTCGGAATGATGGCGAAGTTCCTTGCAAGAAAACTGTGACTCCCGGGTTTACGCGGAATGAAGCCCACGGAACCAGTTCCATATACGGCACGGCGCCGTTCCAAGACTGACTCAGTCATCACGGTTGAAGCGCCTGCGCTGGATCGCGGACTGGCGGTGCTGGAGGCTTTGGATGCGAAGCCGGAGGGTATGAATCTGACGGAGATCAGCAAGGCCATCGGCAGTCCGAAGAACTCGACCTCGCGGCTGGTGCAGACCTTGATCGCGCGGGGTTATGTGGAGCGGGATGAGGCGACGATGCTGATTCGATTGACCGGTAAGCTGCTGCGTCTTGGGCAGCCTCGGGCGGGCGATGTGAGTCTGGTGGAGTGCTCACTGGCGGCGATGAAGACGCTGCGCGATGCGGTGGGCGAGACGGTTCAGCTTGGCGTTCCCATCGGGGATGAAGGCGTGGTCATCGAGCAGGTGGAGAGCACTCAGGCGGTGCGCATCTGCGTGAATATCGGTCTGCGCTTCCCTCTGCACAACAATGCGCCTGGCAAGGTGTTGCTGGCTTTTCTGCATCCGAAGGCACGCGAGCGGGCGATCAGTCGCATCAGGCTGGAGCGCTTCACGGAGCGCACGATCACGGACAAGGAGGTTTTGCGAAAGGAGTGCGAGCGCGTTGTGAAGCTGGGCTATGGAACCGATTGGGGCGAGGCGGATGAGGGCATTCATTGCGTCGCCGCCCCGATCTTCAATCAACCCAATCATCTGCTCGCCGTCATCTGGGTCTCAGCGGTGGCGGGCCGGATGCCGAAAGGCAGGTTTGCCGGAGTGGCCGTCGAGGTGATGAAGGCCGCACACGAAATCCAGAGGAGGCTGCACGCATGAAACGATGGCTAATGACATTCGGCCTGCTGCTCGCGCCGCTGGCCACGCTGAACGCCGCCGAGAAAAATGCCCTGGCATGGCCGGAGCCCACGCGGGATGCGAAGCCGTGGACGGCTTGGTGGTGGATGGGCAATGCGGTGAATAAGGAGACAATCACGCGGGAGCTGACGGAGTTTCATGAGGCCGGGCTGGGAGGCGTGGAGATCGGTATGTTTTATGGGGCCAAGGGGGCCGAGGATCGTTACATCGACTTCCTTTCGCCGCGATGGGTTGAGATGTTCGCGCACGCTTCGCTCGAGGCGCAGCGGCTTGGGATGCGCGTGGACATCTCCACGGTGGCGGGCTGGCCTTTCGGTGGGCCGAATGTGACCACGGCGATGGCTTCGAGCAAAGTGCAGGTCACGAATTACGCACTCACCGGCGGCGAGCGACTGACGGCGCGTTTGCCCACGCGGCAGCTGTTAGTTGAACGTCCTGTGAAAGCGAATGCGGATGGCCAGATCGCTTTGCCGAAGGAATCGCTCGGTGAGTTGCAATGCCTGATGGCGGTGTCCAAGAAGGGAGAACAAGTGGATCTGACGGATCGCGTGCGCAACGATGGGGCGCTCGATTGGACCGCTCCCGCAGGCCAATGGCAGCTTTGGGTGGCGAGTCGCATCGCACCCCTTCAAACGGTGAAACGACCTGCTCCGGGCAATGCCGGTTATGCACTGGACCCATTCTCGTCATCGGCCATGAGCGAATATGTGAAGCGGTACAGCGATGCCTTTGATGGCTTCCCCGCGCCAAAGCCCAACGCGCAGTTTCACGAGTCCTTTGAGTATTTCGGCGCGGACTGGGCACCGGGGTTGTTCGACGCCTTTCAGCGAAAGCGCGGCTACGATCTGCGCTCGCAGTTACCCGCCTTCGCCGGTTCCGGCCCTGACGACGTGGTGGAGCGCGTGAGATGCGACTACCGCGAAACGATGTCAGACCTTCATCTTGATTATCTCACCACCTGGTCGGACTGGGTGCACGCGCAGGGCAGCCTCTCGCGGAATCAGGCCCACGGCTCGCCCGGCAATCTGCTGGATCACTATGCGGCGGCGGACATTCCCGAAACGGAGGCCTACAAGCAGGATCGCAGCATCCTCGTCATGAAGTTCGCCTCTTCAGCGGCGCACACCACGGGCAAGCCGCTGGTGAGCAGCGAGACGGGCACGTGGGTGAAGGAGCACTTCACCGAAACGCTCGGCGACCTCAAGGCGCTGGTGGACGACTTTTTCCTCGGCGGTGCCAATCGCGTGAAGTTCCACGGCGCTGCCAGTTCGCCCAGCGATGTCGCATGGCCCGGCTGGATGTTTTACGCATCCACGCAGTTTAACGCGCGCAATCCCATCTGGCGCGACGTGCCCGCCTTCACTGACTACATCACGCGCTGCCAGTCGGTGCTCCAGTCGGGCCAGCCCGACAACGACGTGCTGCTCTACTGGCCGGTGCATGATGTCTGGAAGAAACCGGCGGAATACAACACGCCGACGCAGAAAGCCGCCGGAGCATTGCCGCACCACAATGTGCATGAGCGTGTTTGGTTTGAAGCCGAACCCGTTGGCAATATCAGCGCACAACTCTGGAAGCGCGGCTACGGCTTCGACTTGGTTTCGGATCGTCAGCTCGCCGTCGCCAAGTTGAATCAAGGCATCGAGCTGGGCAATACGCGCTATCACGTCGTGCTCGTGCCTCCATGCGAGACGATGCCGGAGACGACCTTGGCCCGCCTGCTAGCATTGGCCGATGCCGGTGCGACAGTCATCTTTGCTGAACACCTGCCCAAAAACGTGCCCGGCCTCGGCAACCTCACGACGAGACGTGATGAATTCCGAAAGCAACTCGCCCGCATTGCGCTCCGTTCGGACTCGGATGCGGCGGTGAAAATCGCGACACTCGGCAAAGGAAAGGTCTTCGTCGGCAGGGTGGAGCCAGCCCTCGTTGCCGCGTCATTGTCCCGAGAAGCGATGACCGACTCGGGCATGATTTTCATTCGCCGGAGTGATGGAGGCAGGCATCACTACTTCATCTCAAACCGCAGCGGCAAAGCCTTCGACGGCTGGCTCCCCATAGCCACCCAAGCGAACTCGGCGGTCATCATGGACCCCATGACCGGACGCACCGGAGCGGGCGCGCTGCGTCGCGTGGAATCGCAGACGCAGGTGTATGTTCAACTCCAGCCCGGAGAGTCGTTGATCCTGCGCCTTCTCGCGGCCAGCGAAACCAAAGCCGTCTCAAACGAAGCAAGTTGGAACTACTGGCAGACAACCGGCAAGCCCGCCGCGATCTCGGGCCAGTGGCGAGTGGAGTTCATCCAAGGCGGCCCCGTCTTGCCAAAGCCGCGCGAAGTCACCCAACTCGCATCTTGGTCCAGCTTCGACGGTGAGAACGAGGATCGCTTCGCCGGAACCGCCCGCTACCGCATCGTCTTCGACGCCCCGCACCCTCACGAAGGCCATTGGCTGCTCGACCTCGGTTCGATGGCCCAAAGCGCCCGCATCCGCGTCAACGGACAAGATTTTGGCACACGCTTCACCCCACCTTATCGTGTTCCAGTTGGCGCATTGAACCCGAAAGGCAACGTCCTCGAAGTCGAAGTCACCAGCGTCGCTGCCAATCGTATCCGCGATCTCGACCGCCGCGGCGTGCCATGGCGCATCTTCCATGACGTCAATTTCATGAGCATCGCTGGCAAACCCTTCGACGCCTCCGCCTGGCCCCTGACCGACTGCGGCCTGCTCGGCCCGGTGACGCTGCAAGCAGCGGACCCACTGAACGTGAATCCAGAAAAGACACCATGAAATACACCCTCACACTTCTCACCGTCTTGGTCGTTACTTTGACATCGCTCCAAGCCGCCGATACGTCCGTCTCGCATCGCGTTCTAGTGACCGACTACGGTGGCAATCGCGTCTGCATCCTGTCGGCGAAGGGAGACATCGAATGGGAATACCCTGCGCAGACGCCGCAGGATTGCTGCATGTTGCCGAATGGAAATGTGCTCTTCAGCCAGATCACGGGTGCAGTGGAGGTGACGATGGATAAGAAGGTGGTGTGGCAGTACACGGCTCCGGCGCAGGCTAAGGTTCACTCGTGCCAGCCGTTGCCGGATGGCAACGTGCTCCTCAGCGAATGCTTCATGAGCAGGCTCGTGATCGTCGGGCGCGATGGCACAGTGGTGAAGGAGATGCCGGTCAAGTCCGCGCCGAAGGTGATGGGTCATCAGTTTCGCGGTGCGCGGCGCATCGATGGGCACCACTGGGTTTGCCTGCTCGATGAAATGAAAGTGGTGGAGCTGGATGCTGCGGGCGCATTGCTGCGGGAGATTCCTTTCGATGGGCATCCCGGCGAAGTCGTGAAGCTGCCGAATGGACATCTCCTGGTCAGCCTCTGGGATAAGTCGCGCATCGTTGAACTCGACGAGAATTTGAAGCCCATGTGGGAAATCGCGGCGAACGAAATCCCCGGCAATCCGCTGCACATCCCGATGGGCATTCAGCGTCTGCCGAACGGGAACACCGTCATCGGCAACTACCTCGGCCACGGATTCGAGGGCAAGCAGCCGATGCTTTTTGAAGTCACGCCGGACAATAAGGTCGTGTGGGAGTTCACTGACCACGCGC
>JANPIW010000572.1:0-3277 GCA_031425215.1 Verrucomicrobiaceae bacterium | reverse complement strand
GATCGGGCTGAAATGCTTTCGGCGCGCCGATCACCAGCTCGAAGCCGAGCTTGGCCGCGGCCCAGATCCACGAGCGCGCCACATTGCAGTCGCCATCGCCGAGAAAGCACACGCGCTTGCCCTTCCATCCGCCGAGGCGCTGCTTGATCGTGAGCAGGTCCGCGAGAATCTGGCAGGGATGCTCGTCATCGGTCAGCGCGTTGATGGTCGGGATGCCGCTGAAAGATGCGAACTCCTCGACGTCGGCCTGCGCAAAGGTGCGGATCACCGCGCCATCAATGACGCGGCCGAGCACGCGCGCGGTGTCCTTCACCGGCTCGCCGCGGCCGAGCTGCATGTCCGTGCCGGACATGAACATCACCGCGCCGCCCAGCTCGCGGATGCCGACCTCAAAGCTCACGCGCGTGCGCGTGGATGCCTTGGTGAAAATGAGCGCCCAGTTTTGTCCGGCGAGCACTTGAGGTGACTTGTGGCGGTTCTTTTTCAGCGCTTCGGCACGTTCAATGATGCGCGTGATTTCCTTCGCGGTGAGTTGCTCGATGGACAGCAGGTTCTTCATGGGGATTCGGGGAGGGAGATTCTGCGCTCATCGCGCCGGATGGCAACTCATTGGGAAAAAAACAACGGGCGCCTCACGCGAGGCGCCCGTCGGGGCGGATGATTTGGTTGCGCGGTTATTTCGCGGCAGCGGTTTTGCCGGGACCAGCTTTTGCCAGCACATCAGCGAGCTTTTTGGCAAAAGCCTCCGGCGAGTTGCTGCCGACTTGTTTCTCGATGACGGGCTTGCCCTCGGCATCGAGGAACTCGATGTGCGGGATGCCGCTCACGCCGTATTGCTTGGCAGCCTTGTCATTGGAGTTGTCATCGGTGTCGAGGTAGGCCCAGACAAACTTGTCATGGAATTCCTTTACGGCGGCGCTGGGATAGACGCTGTTCTTCATCGTCTGGCATGGCGGGCACCACACGGCGGAGAAGACCATGACGATGGGTTTGCCAGTTTTCTTTGCCTCGCTCATGGCACTGCGGGCGCTGGATTCAAACTTCGGGCTTCCTTTTGGGAAATCCTTGGCGAGAACGGGAATGACCACCGCGACTGCGGCGGCGAGGAGGAGTGTCAGTTTTTTCATGGTGTTGTGTATGAGTTAGGTTGAGAGGTTACGCTTCTATGACGATTGTGGCGGGGCTTTGTTCCAAAAATTTTCCATACGTGGCGGCTACTGGTCGCACACCATCGCGGCATGGCGCAGCGCGAGGACGGGATCTGGCCAGGTAGGGATGAATTCTTGGGCGACAAAATCATTGTAGCCCGTGGCGATGATGGCCTTCATGATCGGGGGGTAATTGATCTCCTGGTTCTCGTCCAGCTCGCAGCGCCCTGGGTTCCCGGCGGTGTGATAGTGGCCGATGTATTCCTTGTGTTGTCCGATGCGGCGGATGACATCGCCGTTCATGATCGAGACATGGTAGATGTCGAAGAGCAGCTTGAAGTTCGGGCTGCCGACCTGCTTGATGAGATCGACGCAGAAGTCCACGTCGTCGCCGAAGTAACCGGGATGCCCCTTCATCGGATGCGTGCCGTCGCGTGAGTTGAGATGCTCAAGCACGAGCGTGATCTTTTTCTCCTCGGCCAGCGGCAGCACTTTCTTCCATGCTTCGAGGCAGTCTTTGATCGCCTGTTCGCGATCCATGCCGTCAAACTTCATGCCAGTGAACGTGATGACTTTTTTGCAGCCCACATCGGCAGCGAGGTTGATGGCATCGGTGAGCTTGGTGTGGACTTCGTCGCGGAACTTGGGATTGCATGGCCCGTTGCTGAATCCGTGGCTGCCCACGAGAGAGATGTCGAGGCCGAGCGCTTCCACGTCTTTGTATGACTCCTTGCCGATGCCCTCAATGCCGGTGAGGCCGATGTCCACGCAATGCTTCGCCAGCGTGACGGTATCCATCGGCTTGAAGCACCAGCCCATGATGGTCTGGCGGATGTTTTTGTTTTTGATCTTGTAGGTGGGATCAGCGAGCGATTTTGAGATCGCGGTGCTGGCAAGGCTGCTGCGCGGGGTGGCGAGGGCGGCGGTGGCAAAGACCGAACTAGTGATGAGGGTGCGGCGGTTCATGGCCCGCATGGTAGGCGCGGATGGTGCCGGCTGACAAGGGCCAGTGCGTGGCTTCGCATCTCTTGACTTCGCATCTCGGCGGCGAAGACTGGCCCCCCTTTCACGAAACTCTCTCACGACTCTCTCAACACATGTGCGGCATCGCAGGACTCTGGAGCAAACACAGGCTGACCAATGCCGCGGCACTGGCTCCTGCTCTCACGCGGATGCGGCATCGCGGGCCGGATGATGAGGGGCTGATGGTGATCGACACAGGGACGCGCGCGGTCACGGCTCTAGGCGGCGACGATACCCCTAAGGAGCTGGCGCTGAAAAGCTGGCGTGTCGCGGATGAAGCGCGCGGTGACATTGTGCTGGGGCACAGGCGGCTCTCGATTCTCGATCTCTCGCCGCGCGGGCATCAGCCGATGCGCTCGGCGGACGGCGCGGCGTGGATCGTCTTCAACGGCGAGGTGTATAATTACATCGAGCTGCGCGAGGAGCTGAAGGCAGCGGGGCATGAGTTTCACACTGGCACGGACACGGAGGTGATCCTCCACGCCTGGCAGCAGTGGGGCGAGGCTTGCCTGCATCGCTTCAATGGCGACTGGGCTTTCGCACTCATCGACTTGCGCGCGGATCGCGAGCCGGAGCTGTTCATCGCGCGCGATCGTTGGGGTGTGAAGCCGCTTTTTTTCGCGGACACACCGGACGCGTTTTGGTTCGCATCGGAGCTGAAAACGCTCATCGGCCACGCGGTGCCGTTTCAGCCGCGAGAGTATGCGGTGGTGCGCTTCCTCGCGGGCGAGCTGCCGCCTGGCGATGGTGAGGAAGGGTTCTTCGATGGCATCCGCCAGCTCCCGCCGGGCCATGCGTTGCGGGTCACGGCGCAAGGCACGCAGCAGTTCCGCTGGTATGATTTGCGCAAAGCTGCGGGTGAGATCGCGCGGCCTGACGAGGCGACGGTGCTCGCGGAGATGAGCGCGGAGGTGACGCGTGCGGTGAACATCCGACTGCGCGCGGATGTGCCGGTGGGGAGCTGCCTGAGCGGCGGTGTGGACTCTTCGGTGATCGTGGGCACGATGCGGAATCTGTTTGATGAGAAGAAGGAAGGTGAGCTGCACACTTTCAGCGCGGTGTATCGCGACGCGGGCACGTTCAACGAGGTGGAGGCGTTCGCCAAG
>JANPIW010000571.1:0-5840 GCA_031425215.1 Verrucomicrobiaceae bacterium | reverse complement strand
CAAGCCTGTCGATCTGAACAAGACTGTCAGCGAGGTGGACAACATCCTGCGCCACTCCATCGACCCGCGCGTCATCGTGAAGACCTCGCTCGAAGACGAACTCTGGAACGCCAAGGCCGATGCCACGCACATCGAGCAGGTCATCCTCAACATCGCGCTCAACGCGCGCGACGCATTGCCTGAGACTGGCGGTGTGATTGAGATCAGCACCGAGAACACCGAGCACAAAGGCAGCATCACAGTCGATGACGATGACGATGAGAAGAACGGGACGCATGAATTCGTGCTCATCCGCATCAAGGACAACGGCCACGGCATCGCCAAGGAAAACCAAGAGCGCATCTTTGAGCCGTTTTTCACCACGAAAGCACCCGGCACCGGAACCGGCCTCGGACTCGCCATGGCAAAATCCATCGTCGAAGATCACCACGGCTGGATCGAACTGGACTCCGAGGAAGGCAAAGGCGCGGAGTTCCGCATCTTCCTGCCGCGCGCCATCGAGAAACCAGCTCCCGCGAAGAGCGATGACGACAAGGACAATGAAGAACCCATCACCGGCGAGCTATTGCGCTCGCGCGCGAAGACCGGTCGCATCCTCGTCGTCGATGACGAGGCCGCCGTGCGCACCATCGCCGTGAGCATGTTGAAATACCTCGGCTACACCGTCGCCGAAGCCGCTGACGGCCAGGACGCCATCGACAAAGTCACCGAGGCAGAGGAACCCTTCGACACCATCCTGCTCGATGTCTTCATGCCCCGTCTCTCCGGTCGCGACACCTTTAAGAAGCTGCGCGAAACCGGCTGCGAGACACCCATCGTCGTGTGCAGCGGCTTCGCCATCGAGCCAGCGGAATTCGCCGCCCTCACCGAAGACGGCTCCATCCCCGCAAACGTCAGCGTGATTCAAAAGCCCTACTCGATGGACGTGCTGGCCAACGCGATTGCGAATGCCATTGAGCAGGACGAACTCGAGCCGGTGGCGTGACGCCAGAGCATCGTAATCACAACCTGTCCGCCGCCTCGGTGATGAGGCGCTTCAACTCGGTTGCAGCACTGACGGCATCCGCGTCATGCGTCGGATGAGCAGGCATGACCACGCCGCTGCCGGGTTGTTTTGACCACTCCACAGCAAAAAGGCGCGAGGTTTTATCAAGCGGAATGATCTGCATCACACGGCTGTTCTTCCCGCGAATGGCAGAGATCAGCCGGTCCAGCGCGCCGCTCGATGCGTCGATGGCTGCGAAGTGCAGCGTCTTGATTCGCGGCTCACCCGTCATCGCCTGCGCGACTGTGAGGAGCGAGGCCAGCGAAGCATCCGTCCCATCCGTCCCATATGCCGCGACCACGAGCACCACATCGGCGGGCCGCTTGGTGCCGGGCAGACGGGCCGTGACGTTGCTGCGCGCGGTGTCGCCTTCCTTCCAGTCGTCGGTGAAGACGTCGTAACCCATGTTCTCGGGGCTGAGCGTGGAGGCTGCGTAGCTGGCGATGATGGCGCGGCGTTCCTCGTCCGGTTTGCTGTTCGCGTCGCGGATCACGGCGGCGTGGCGCTCGAGATCGGCGGCATTGATCTCGCGGCGCAACGCGGTGGCGTGCGCGTAGGTGCGTTCTTTGTCGCGCTCCTTGTTATGAAAATAGAGCACAAACGACAGCGCGCCGAGGATGATGGTGCCGGCGGGCAGCGCGACGAGCGCGAAACGGATCCAGCGGCCCTGGCTGGTGATCTGCGGTAGTGGCTCGTGAGTCATCGGATGGCGAGGCATTCCATCACAGCGCGAGCGGCGCGCGCATACGCGCGGCCTTCGCCGAGCGTGGCGACGGTGTCGGTAAGGTTGCGCTGCAGCTCGGCGCGCTGGATGGGATCGGTGAGGAGCATGATGAGTTCGCGAGAGAGATTCTCCGGCGTGAGATTGTGTTGCACGTACTCATGAACGATCTCCTTGCTCGCGAGGATGTTCACGATTCCGAGGTGGTCGATCTTCACGACGCGACGGCCGACCTCGTAGGTGAGCCAGTTCACATGATACACGAGCGCATACGGCAGCCCGAAGCACGCAGCCTCCAGCGTGGCGGTGCCTGATGCGACCGCGCCGACTTGCGCGCGCTGCATGAGATCATAGACAGAGCCAGTCTCGATCCACTTTGCGGCCTCGGGCATCTTGGCGCGCTCGGCCAGCTCGCGCATCTCGGATGCCAGCACCTCGTTTGCGGCGGACACCGCGAAGCGCACGCCGGGAAGCGTGGCTTGGATCATCTTTGCCGTCTCCATCATTACGGGAAACAGACGGCGCACTTCATTGAGGCGGCTACCGGGAAAGAAGCCCACGAGATCAGGCTCGCGCGGCCAGTTGCGCCGGAGCTGCTGCACGCGATCGACAATGGGATGACCCGCGAATTTCACGGCGAGGCCGGAGCGCTCGTAGATCATCTCCTCGAAGGGGAAAATGCAGATCATGAGATCGAGCACCTTCGCCATCGTCTTGATGCGACCCCTCTTCCACGCCCACACTTGCGGGCTGATGTAGTAAATGATGCGTCCACTGAAACCTGTGCGCCGCAGCTTTTTGGCGATGCGCAGATTGAAGCCGGGATAATCAATGAGGATCACCGCATCCGGCTGCTGCGTGGCAATGCTTGCGCGCGCTTCGCTGAATTTGCGATGGAAGTAACCGTAATGCTTGAGCACTTCCCAAAGCCCGAGCACCGCAGCGTTTGCGAGCCAGTCCTCAATGCCATCTCCGCCCGCTTCTCTCATACGCGGTCCGCCGAGGCCGGCGAACGCGATGGCTGGATCGAGTGATTTAAGCTCGCGCATCAAACCAGCGGCATGGGTGTCGCCGCTGACCTCGCCTGCGATGATGAAGATGCGGCTCATGGGGTGAGTAAGGCGAACGACGAGACAAATGAAATGGGAGCACGGGCGCCCTCGCCCGTCGTGGCTCGCGCCCTCGCGGGCCACTCAAAAACTGACCGCGAAGCCTGATCCAATGGGCGGCTGCGCCGCGAGGTTATTTGGAGTTTGAGGCGAGGGCGCCTCAAACGACGGGCGAGGGCGCCCGTGCTCCCGTTTCCTGATCGCGCATGGCATCTCACTTCGCGCTCCTTTCGATTTGCTCCGTGATCTCGAGCGCGAGACGCAGTGCTTCGGTGGCTTCTTGTCCGGTGACCTTGGGCCGCTTTCCCTGGCGCGCGCATTCGATGAAGGCGGCGATCTCGAGTTTTAGCGGCTCGTCTTTCTCCACCGCCACAGGTTCGCGCACGATTTTTCTTCCGGCGAACTCGGTGACGATGGTAGTGTCCGTGGCGAGGCCGAGGAGCTTGCCGAGCATGGTGCTCTCCTTCGCGTCTTCGCCCGCGAGCTTCAGGACGTAGCCTTCCTGCTTTTGGTAATCGAGCGAGAGATACGCGTCGTTTTGGAACACGCGGATTTTGCGCAGCTTCTCCTGGCTGATGCGGCTGGCGGTGATGTTGGCAACGCAGCCGCTCTCGAAACGGATGCGCACATTGGCGATGTCCTCGCGCTTGCTGAGGATGGGCACGCCGACGGCATCGACGCTGACCCAGGGCGAGCGCACGAGATGCAGGATGATCTCCAGATCGTGGATCATCACATCGAGCACCACGCCGACATCAAGACTGCGCCCCGGATATGGAGACAATCGCGTGGCCTCGATGAAGCGCGGGTTGTTCATGCGCTCTTCCAATTGCCGCAGCACCGGATTGAATCGCTCGATGTGGCCCACTTGCAGGATGAGGTTGTTGTCGCGCGCCAGCTCGATGAGCGCCTGCGCTTCCGCGAGGCTCTCGGCGATGGGTTTCTCCACGAGCACATGCTTGCGCTGCTGCAAAAGCGATCCAGCGATCTCGCGATGATGTACCGTTGGCACAGCGACCGTGGCGGCATCGATGAGCGCGGCAAACTCATCGAGCGATGACACAGCGGTGGTGTGATACGCGGCGGCGAGTTCCTTCGCGCGCGCGTGATCGGCATCAAAGATCGCCGCGAAACACAGCGCACCGCCGCTCGCTTTTGCCAGCTCCGCGACAATGCGCGCGTGGTTCTTGCCAATGGCACCGACTCCGGCGACGCCGATGCGGAATGAATTTTCTGAACCACGAATGGACACGAATTTACACGAATGGGTTTTGATCAACGCCGTCCGCCGCCGCCGAGGCGGGGGAATCTTCCGCCGCCGGGTTTCTTGGGCATTCGTCCGCCCATGCCGGGTGGCATTCCCATTCCAGGTGGCATTCCTCCGCCGCCGGCCATGCCGCCCATCATTTGCTTCATCATGCCTTTGTTGCCCATCATGCTGCGCATCATCTCGAATTGCTTGAGCAGTTGGTTCACTTCAACAACAGGGCGACCGCTGCCTTCGGCGATGCGTTTTCTTCTGCTGCCGTTGAGGATGCCGGGATTGGCGCGCTCTTTTTTGGTCATGCTGAGCACGATGGCTTCGGTATGCTTCATGCGGTTCTCATCCACGCCGCCCATGCCCTTGAGTTTGTTCATGCCGGGGATCATTCCCATGATGCCTTCGAGCGGGCCGAGCTTTTTCATGAAGCGCATTTGGCCGAGGAAGTCGTTGAAATCGAACTTGGCCTCCTGAAAGCGCTTCGCCATGCGCATGGCTTCCTTCTCGTCGATCTCCTCGGCGGCTTTCTCGACGAGTGAGACGACATCGCCCATGCCGAGGATGCGCTGCGCCATGCGGTCAGGGTGGAAGATTTCGAGCTGCTCGATCTTCTCGCCCACGCCGATAAATTTCACCGGACAGCCTGTTACCTGACGCATCGAGAGCAGCGCACCGCCGCGTGCGTCGCCATCGAGCTTGCTCATGACGAGGCCGGTGATGGTGATCAGCTCATGGAATTTCGTGGCGACGCTAACCGCCTGCTGACCCGTGGCGGCATCGGCGACGAGCAGCGTCTCATTCGGCTGCACAATGTCGCGCACTTGTTTCAGCTCGGCGAGCAAGGTCTCGTCGATCTCCTGGCGGCCTGCGGTGTCAAAGATCGCCACGCCGGAGCCTTGCGCTTTGAGCCAGTCGAGAGATTGACGCGCGGCTTTGACGGGATCGGTCTCGCCGGGCGCGGGCGCGAAAACGGGGACGCCGAGTGATTCGCCCAGCACCTGGAGCTGCTTGATGGCGGCGGGTCGATAAAGGTCGAGCGCGAGGAGCAGCGGGCGCTTGCCTTGTTTCTTCAACCACGCGGCGAGCTTTCCCGAAGTGGTGGTCTTGCCCGCGCCATTGAGACCGACCATGAGGATGCGCTGCGGCGGGCCGAGATCGAGGGCCGTGGCACCGCCGCCGAGGATGGCGACGAGCTCGTCGTGGAAAAACTTCACGATCTGCTGCCCCGGCTGCACGGTGAGGAGCACCTCCTCACCGAGCGCCTTGGTTTTCACCGCGTCGCACAGATCGCGAGCCACTTTGAAATCGACATCCGCCTCCAGCAGCGCCATGCGGATGTCGCGCATCGCTTCGGCGATGTTGGATTCAGTGAACTTGCCGAGGCCGCGCAGCTTTTTGAACGCGCCTTCGAGTTTTTCGGTGAGGAGAGAGAACATGGGGGATGACGAATGCTGAATGGCGAATGCCGGGCGCTGAGTACAGCAGCGGAGTCTCTCAACGCTCATCAAGCAACTCTCAACTGCATTTTAGATGAGAGGATTCAACCATCGAAGCGTAGCCCGTCTTTCTCGCCCGCCCTCCCGTCGGCGGTACAAATCCTTGAGCCTCCTCACGTCGGCTGCTACCGGATGAGGCATGAACCGCGCATTCTGGATCACGCTCTCGCTCATCTGCGCAGCCTACCTGCTGTTCTGGCTCGCCATG
>JANPIW010000570.1:0-7711 GCA_031425215.1 Verrucomicrobiaceae bacterium | reverse complement strand
CGCCGCTCCAGCGCCGCCAGCTCCGTGCGCGATGCCAGCGCGGTTCCGATGCTGCTGGCGAGATCAAACTTGGTCTGCTTCACGACGAGCGCCGCCGTCACATCCCATGGCGCTGCCTTGCCATTGGGAAAATCAGCCGCGATCAGTTTCGCCAGTTCCGCCAGGGCGATGCGATGATTGTTGCGTGCGCGGATGAGCTGCGGCTTCACATTTGCCAGCTCCACCTCGGCGCGCAGCGCGTTGAACTGCGGCGCGGTGCCCGCTTTCACTTTCACGCGCTGGGACTCCAGCTCTTCCTCAAGCAGTTTGATCTGCTGGGTGCTCACGTCGATGAGTGACCGCGAGCGCTGAGCCTCATAGTACGTCTTGCGCACGGCGAGCACGACATCCTGCACAGTCGTTTCAAACGCCGCCGCCGCTTCTTCCTCGGCTAGCTGGCCTATCTTGTAGTTGCCCGCCAGCTTTCCTCCCGAATACACCGATTGTGTGACACGAAAACCAAAGTCAGCCACGCTGTTTTTGTCGCGCGCAAAACCGCCAAAGCCTTCAAAGCGTCCGTCGTCTTCATTAGCGGCGCTGGCGGTTGTGCCGATCGTGGGATAGCGCCCCGCCCGCACCTCGATCATATAGCCACGCGTGCGCCGGATTTCTTCGCGTGCCTGGAGGATCCGCGGATTTTTCTCCAGCGCCTGCGCGAGTGCTTCATCAAGTGCCAATGTTCCACCAGCTGCGAGTGCGACATGAGACGATGCGCAGCGGAAGAGCAAACTGATCAGCGTGATGAGAAGCCAGCTAGGCCTTTGAAAAAACATGGTGAAGGAGAACAGTGGATGACGAGTCTGCGAAGGCTTACGATTCAACGGGCATCTGGTAGGCCACGAATGTGTCCACGCAAGCGACGAAGCTGCGTTTGGCTGAATGGCGGACCTGCTCAACGAGCAAGTCTGGGCAATTCAACAAGCTGCCGAAGTCTCACGATGTGGCTGTATCCCCACAAACCACCGAGAAACGGAAGACACGATCCAAGCAGAACCAGAATCGACAGGATGATCAGCCGCCATCGTCGCTGCATCAGCGCACAAGCAACCGCGATCAACGCGCACGAGCCTCCACCGGTAAGCGAAAGTATTCCAGCCGCCAATAGCTGGGCAAAAAGCATCATCGGGCGAATCTCCGTGCCGGGAGGATACGACGCGCTGGTCACATAAAATGATCGCAAGGCAAAGCAGACCCATGCAAGGGCGACCAGTAT
Source organism: Verrucomicrobiaceae bacterium (assembly GCA_031425215.1). Taxonomy (GTDB): domain Bacteria; phylum Verrucomicrobiota; class Verrucomicrobiia; order Verrucomicrobiales; family Verrucomicrobiaceae; genus JANPIW01. The sequence continues at coordinate 6,459 of JANPIW010000570.1, read as the reverse complement.
CGTAACCGACGCAATTACCATCCAGAGATTTGAGTTTCTCCAGGAGTTCATCTTTTACGAAGCGAACAGCCGCATGGTGATTTAGTAACAATCTAGATTTGAAACGCGGCGGACCTATCGAAGCTCCGCGTTGTAGCGCTCCCACTTGGCGCGAAGTTCTTTCATTGCCATGGAGTTAGAAGGCTCTGAGATGAGGTTCTTCTCCTCGAGCGGATCGTTTTGCAAATCATAGAGTTCCTCCACCACCGGTTCGGCTTTGATCCAGCGGATGTACTTCCAGCGCTCAGAGCGCACGGCTTCGACGGGCGGGATGCGGTCGGGGACGGCATGGTGCTCGTAGAAAAACTCGGTGCGCCAGTCTGTGGGAGCGTTGCCTTCGAGCAGCGGTTTGAGGCTGCGGCCTTGCATGGTGGCGGGGATTGGTAGGGCGGCGAGATCGAGCATCGTGGGGGCCATGTCGGTGTTGAGGACGATGCGGTTTACTCTCGAGCCGCGTCGCTCGGCGGGCAGGCGGGGATCGCAGATGATGAGCGGCACGCGGATGTCTTCCTCATACGCGAACCATTTGTCGGCGAGGCCGCGGTCCGCGAGCGCGTAGCCGTTGTCGGCGGTGAGAATGATGATGGTGTTGTCAGCCGCGCCTGTTTTTTCGAGCGCCTCGACGATGCGACCGACCTCGCGATCCACGCCGGTAATGAGGCAGTAGTAGTCGCGCAGGATACCCTGAGCTTTTTGCGGTTCGTCAAAGCGCCAGCCCCAGCGTGTGCGGCCTTCGCTCTTCTGCACAAACTCGGGCAGTCGTTTGAACGCGGCGTCGGTGGCGAGTTTGGGCAGCGGGATTTCGATGCCGTCGTAAAGACCTTCGTCACGTTTGTCAGGCGTGTACTCGCGCGGCTCGTGATCGCGGGCGTGGACGGCGTTGAAGCTGACGCTGAGTGAGAAGGGCTGTTCGCTTTTGCATCCGGCGATGAACTCAAGCGCCTGATCACCGAAGAGCGCGGTCTTGTGCTGCTGCTTGGGATCGTCCGGCTCGATGAAAAGTTTCCCCGCCTGACCTGGCAGCCCTTTCCAGTAATCGAACTCACCCGCCATCGTGATCATCTCCTTGTTGCCGCCGACGCCGAATTTGCCGATGAAACCCGTGCGAAAATTCGCCGCACGAAACTGCGCTGGATACGTTTGCGCCCAAGCGCCCGGATACAACTCCTTGCCTTTGCCGAGTCCCACGCCGTGACGGCGCATCCACTGGCCAGTGAAGATGGTGGCGCGGCTGCTCCAGCAGATGGAGGTGGTGACGAACATGTTTTCAAACAGCACGCCGCGCGATGCGAGGCGGTCGATGTGCGGTGTCTTCACAATCTTGTCGCCCATGCAGCCGAGCGCATTCCAGCGCATGTCGTCGATGAGCAGGAAGACGACGTTGGGTTTTGCAGTCGCGGCAGTTGTGTGCGCAGACGATGCAAGCGCGAGGAGGCAGAGGAGGAGAAGCTTGTTTTTCATCGGCAAGGAGGAACGCGAAGGTGCTTGTCGTCTTGCGGCGCGCTTGTAGCGGAATCCTCCAGGATTCCGAAACGGCTGGTATTGATGATCCGGTAGCGCGTGAGCGTGCGTCGGAAGTCTGGCGACTTCCGCTACGATGTGGCGAGATCAAATATCTTTCCCGGATTAAGAAGCCCTTTCGGATCGAGCGCGCGTTTGATCGTGCGCATCAGCTCGTAGCTGCCTTCACCTAGCTGGCGTTTGATGAAGGCTTTCTTCGCGAGGCCCACGCCGTGCTCGCCGGTGACAGTGCCGCCAAGACTGAGCGTCTCCGCGACGATCTCTTCCAGCGCGAGCTCGACGCGGTGCATCTCATCTTTGTCGCGTTCGTTGGTGAGGAAGGTTGGATGCAGATTGCCATCACCCAGATGTCCGAAGGTTCCTATCTTGAGATTGTGCTTTTGCGCCACGGCATTGATGTGTGCCACCATGCGCGCCAGCTCGCTGCGGGGCACGGTCACGTCTTCGAGGATCGTCGTGGGCCGCACTCGCGCGAGGGCGGAGAAGGCGCTGCGGCGCGCGGCTGCCAGCTTTGCGCCTTCGTTTTCATCGGCGGCGACCTTCACTTCGCGCGCTCCGCATTTTTTGGCGAGTGCCGTCATGCGCGCGGCCTCCTCCTCCACGACGACGGGATGCCCGTCAGTCTCCATGAGCACGAGCGCCTCGACATCGGTGGGCAGGCCGATCTTGGCGTAATCTTCCACGCAGCCTACGGTCATGCGGTCGAGGAATTCGAGTGTGCAGGGGATGATCTTCGCCGCGATGATGGCGCTGATGGTTTCGGCGGCGGCTTCCATGCTGTCGTAGAGCGCGAGCATCGTTTTGCGCGCCTTGGGACGCGGCAGCAACTTGATGAGCACCTCGGTGATGATGCCCAGCGTGCCTTCGCTGCCGATGAAGAGATCCTTCATCGAGTAACCGGCCACGTCCTTCACGCATTTGTTGCCGAGGAAAACGAGGGAGCCATCGGGCAGCACGACTTCCAGGCCCATGACGTAATCGCGCGTCACGCCGTACTTCAAACCGCGCAGGCCGCCGCTGTTCTCCGCCACGTTGCCACCGATGGTGCTGATTTTCATCGATCCGGGATCAGGCGGATAAAACAAACCCACGCGCGCGGCGGCATCGTCGATGTCCTTCGTGATCACTCCGCATTGCGCGCGCATCACGAGATTTTTTTCATCCAGCTCGATAATCTTGTCGAGCCTCACGAGGCAAATGACGAGGCAGCCAACAATGGGAACGCTGCCGCCGCTGAGTCCCGTGCCCGAACCTCGTGCAACGACGGGCACCTCGGCTGCTGCGGCCAGTTTCACGCATTCCGCGACTTCATTTCCATTGTCAGGAAACACCACCGCGCCCGGCATCACCTTTAGCGCCGCCGTCCCGTCGAACGCATACGGGATCAAATCCTCCGCCGAGGTCAGAACACGATCCGCGCCCAGCAGCGCGCGGAGGGAGGAGAGCATGGGGTCATCGACACGTTTCAAAGCGGCGCGACAATGACGAGTCACGATGATGAGTCAACCCGCGTACCGAAGCGGCCTGAAACGAAAGGAAATCTGCGGCATTCCGCACGCCGTCCTCTTGTCATGGCCCGTCTCTTCTCGCTCTCCCCGCAAACGCCCCTTGACGACCCATCACCGCGCCATCAGCATTCACGACAATCCATGCCTGCCATCCGACCAGCCGCGATTTCCAGTCGCATAATCAGATGTTAAGCCGCTCGCCACACGTCATCCGATGAACAAACCATCCGAATACGAACGGCGCGTGCTTCGCGAGATTCACGCATGGAAGAACCCAGAGGTCGGCTGGTTCGGCCAAGCAATGAAGATTGTGAATTGGCCGCTCGACAAAGCCGGTGACCTTGTTCTCGCGACTCCCGGTGTCGGCGACATCATCAGGCTTTCCATCAAGGGAGTTACCAGCGTTTGCAATGACGTTGCCCAGTGGAGCGTCCGCCCAGAAGCAATCTATGCGGAGTTCCGCGGCTACGGCCACACCGCCATCAAGAAACCAGCAGACACCTTGACTCTCGACCTTGAGCACGTTGACAGAGTAGTTGGTTGGCTCGATGCGAAATATAAGGGCATCGCACTAGTTGAGGGAGCCGGAGCAGGTGCCTTTGGACTTCCGGGCATCCCGCCGGACATCGCTGCATTGCTCACACTCACGCTCCGCGCCATCGGCGAATATGCGACCTACTACGGATTCGATATCTCCTCTCAGCAGGAACGCCTTTTCGCGATGAACGTCCTCGGCCTTGCATCGTCTCCGACCGACTCGGCCAAGGCACTCGCAATGGCACAGCTCGTCCGAATCGCGCAAGACGTCGCCAAGAAGCGGACATGGAAGCAACTTGAGCAGCACACCTTTGTGCAAGTCATCCAGCAAATCGCAAACGCACTTGGCAACCGCATCACAAAGGCCAAACTCGCTCAAATCCTCCCAATAACTGGGGCCGCTGTTGGCGGCGGCTTCAACGCATACTTTACAGCCAAGATCTGTGAAGCCGCCCACAACCTCTACCGCGAGCGCTTCCTCGCAGCCAAGTATGGAGCCGACGTTATCGAGATTACCGTCGAACCCGCAACAGACATCGACCCCCACTATCCGGAGGAAGGCGAATCAATCCCGTGAGAGCGCGGCCCGACCGCTCGCTATGAATACCACTGCAAAAGGAACTGCATTCGAAGCGCGCGCTCATGAGGTTCTAGCTTCGGAACTCAAGAACGAACGCCTGTGGGCAGCACCCAAGCACGCAGAGATTTTCCGCCGCAAGGGCTACTTCTCACGTGATCGCAACAAGGAGATCATCACTGACATTTCCATCGAGCTCTATTTCACGTCTCGGAAAGAGCCATCCTTGATCTGGGTCTTCGAGTGCAAGGACTACTCGAGTGGTCGCATTCCCATCGACGATGTTGAGGAGTTTCACGCCAAGCTAGAGCAAATCGGGCAAGACAAGACTAAGGGAACCATTGTCACCAATAGCGCACTCGAAGGTTCAGCACTCAATTACGCCCGATCCAAAGGCATCGGTCTTATCCGCCTGCTCCCCGATGATCAAATCTGTGTCTTGATCCAGTTCATTACCAGCTATTCGGCGGAGCGGAGCACATGGAACGCAGACGAAGTCATGCCTGCGCTCAGCAATCCCGGCCATCAAAGCGAACATGGTTTCTTCGCAGCATCTGACGGCTACCTTTTTGACAGTTGGTATTCTATGCTCTCTCATGTCCTCAAACGAAACGGCTAGCCCGAGCGCGGAAACAGCGCCGTGCCCTTTCCAACGCCGGTCATCCTCTCGCGCGTTTCGCGCTGCGGGCTCGAAGGCCAGCGCTCCGGTCGAAGGTCGCGGCTTAAAGGTGAGGCCGACTTTGGAAAGGGTTGAGGAGATCGGAAAAAGGATCGGGCGGAGGATGGAAACTTGACATCGTCCCTCGCTTTCGGCGAAGGATTTGCCGCATTTAGTAAGAGGGTGACCGCATCCGATCCAAGGGTTGCGGCTTCCGGTGGGGCGTTTGCTGCTTCCGGGGAAAGGTTGGCGGCTTTGGTGGGAGGGTTTCGTGCTTTCGTTGGGGCGTCGGCACCTTTGGTTGAAGGGTTGCCCGAAAACCTGAGAACGTCTGCTGTATTCGAGGAGTCGTCTGCGGTTTTCGATCTGCAGTTGGCCCTTTCTGATGGTTCGTCCGCTGTTTTCGATCCATCGGCTGCTGTTTCCGGTCGAAGGCTTGCTCTTTACCGTCGAAGGTTTTTCCTTTCCGTTCCAGCGTAAACAGAAAACTAGTGAACTTATTCTGAATCCGTTCGATGGTTTTCTGTTTTCGTTGAACCTGATTCAGAAAACCATCGAAGGTTTTCTGTTTTACCTCCATCGGAAACAGAAAACTATCGAACTAAAATAGAAAACCTTAGACGGGAAAGAGCAAACCATCGAAAGGAAAGAGCAAACCATCTCAGGTTTTTGGCAAACCTTCGATGGTTTTCAGCGGACGATGGAACGGATTCAGCCTCAGGATCAAGGTTTCTGGCGATCCTTGAGGCGTTTTTGCCATTCGTCCGATCTTTTTGCGCGGCGGTTGCCACCTTTTCTGTTTCCCTTTTCCCTTTTTGCAGAAACGATCAAGCGGACTGAGCATTCGTGGAGGCGGAAGCGGGCGGGGGATGACCGTTTGCGGCATCGGCTCCCGGTTTTGCTGCGGATGGGGCAGGGTTTTCGGCGGAGGTGGTGGCGTTCGCGGCTTCGGCCGCAGCTTTGGCGGCGAGTTCCTCGGCGGTGGGCAGGTAGCGGTAAGTGTTGCCGATGCGCCCGATGCTCGATCTCACCACCTCCACACGGCCCTGGCGGATGAGGCGGCCGATGTCCTGCTTCGCTCTTTCTTCTTCGCCCTGGAGGCCTCCTTTTCGCTTTTTCCGCATCGTGTCTTTGAGTGTGCCGATCACGAAACCTTCGGGTGCCATTTCGCGGAGAGATTCGGCCAGGATCTCCTCATACGATTTCTGCGGCGGCACTGGAGGAGGCGGTGGCGCGGCTGGTGCCGCGAAGGCGACCAGTGGCGGCGTGGGTGCCGGTGCTGCCGGACCTGTGTGGATCTGATGCTCCACGAGCAGAGCGCGCACTTTGCGCACCGTCTCCAGTTCGGCCAGGAGCTTGGCCTCCAGCTTCGCGAGCGCATCGGGAGTCAAATCAGCGGCGTTCATGGCGGAAGGTGCGGGTGGCGGCGAAAGGCGTCAAAGGAATTCAAGGGAAGTCGCGCGGCGCTTCATCCGCGTGGAGGCGTCCGGCGCGTCGCGAGCGGCTTATTCGATCTCGAAGACGAAGGGCAACCCCTGCGCCTTCATGAGATCGCGCTCTTTGGCGAGATACTTGTCCGCCAGTTTAGCGAAGGCTCCGTCGGCGCGCATTTTCGCGAG
>JANPIW010000569.1:0-2623 GCA_031425215.1 Verrucomicrobiaceae bacterium | reverse complement strand
GTTCCTCGCTGCGCCGGCGCACTTCAAAGCGCTGCGCAACTGCAAGACGCTCGCCATTTTGATCTTCGTTCTGCTTCCATCTTTGCTGATCGGCGCTCATCCAAAAGGTGGTGCGGGTGGGCAGACGATCTTCGTCACGCGGCTCGATGACAATGTGAAAAAGCCGCAGCCCGGTTCTTTGCGCTGGGCTGTGATGCAAAAGGGGCCGCGCATCGTGAAATTTGCCGTGGCGGGAAACATCACGTTGAAGGATCGCATCGTCATCCGCGAGCCGCGCATCAGCATCGACGGCAGCGACGCGCCTGCGCTGGGCGTGTGTGTGCGCGGCGGCGCGCTGGAGTTTCGCGACACGCATGATATGATCGTGCGCCACATTCGGGTGCGCCTCGGTGATGCACCGGGTTTGCGCGGGAATCGCTTCCCGTTTCGCTGGCGGCCAAAAGGATCGGCCGGACTGGATTGCATCAATCTCCATCAATGCCAGCGCGTGCTGATCGAGCACTGCTCGCTCTCGTGGAGCTGCGATGAGATCGTGAGCGTGGTGCGCTGCCAGGATGTGATCGTGCGCTCATGCATTCTCTCCGAGCCGCTCGGGCTCTGGCGGCTGCTTCCTTATGGTGATCATCACGCGTTTTGTTTCAACGCGAGCGCAAGCACATTGAGCGTGCGGGATTGTCTCTTCGCGCACTATGTGATGCGCGGCCCGCAGTTCGAGGCGGAGGACACGCTGCCGGAGGACGACTGGCCGGTGCGCATGGAGGCGGCGGGCAATGTGATGTTTGATTACAAGCGTTCTGGCTCGCGCTATTCGGCGGGCGTGGAGAAAGACCCGGACGTTGCGGCGCGCAGACGTTTTGAGTTTCAATTCATCGCGAACCGCTACATCGGCGCCCCAGGAAGTCGGGGCCCCATCGAGATCATCACCAGGCACGGCGCGCTTCCCAGCATAAATGTCGGCGTGGCCCGCTGCATCGCAAAGGCGGAGCCGCTGGTGGTGCTGGAGTCCGGTGGTGCGCTGGGGACGGCGGATCCTGTGGTGCGGAGGCAGGTGCATAGCACGGCGCTTTTTGGGAGGCCGATCAGGAATGCGCCCGAGGTGGAGGAGCTGTCACGCAGCGTGGGCTGCAGCATCAAGCGCGATGCGTTGGACGAGCGCATCATCGCGGATGTGCTGCAAGGCGTGGTGCGCCCAACCATCGAGTCACAGGAGCAAGTCGGCGGCTGGCCGAGGCTCGATGGAAGACGTGGCGCACGACCATCGCTCGCGCGCCGTCTGTTAAGTCGCGCGTTTTGAAATGAAGAATTCACCCCAGCCCGATCACACGTCCCGCTGCCGCGTCTTGCGCCGCATGTCCCAGCAAAACACCGCGACGGCGCTCCAGATAAAAACAAAAGAAACCAGCGCGCCGCGCGAGACCGGCTCGTGATAGATGCACGCGCCGACGATGAACTGTCCCGTGGGCGCGAGAAACTGCAGCAGGCCGAGCGTGGCGAAGGGGAGCTTGCGCGCGGCGTGAGCAAAGCCGAGCAGCGGCACGGCGGTGATGATGCCGAGGCCGAGGAGCAGCAGCACATCGCTCCAGCGCGCGGGACCGAAGAGCGGCACGGCCTGGCTTTGCATCCAGATCAAATAACCAATGGCGAGCGGCGCGGTGACGAGCGTCTCCGTCGCCAGGCCTGAGAGCGATCCTTCAGGCGACTGCCTGCGCGCGAGTCCGTAGAAGGCCATGCTGAAGGCGAGCACGAGCGCGATCCACGGCACATGGCCGACGAGGGCGATCTGTGTGATCACGCCGATGCTGGCAAGTGCGAGGCTGATTTTTTGCAGCCGGTTCAAGCGCTCGCCGAGAAGCAGGAAGCCGATGAGCACATTGAGCAGCGGATTGAGAAAGTAGCCGAGGCTGCACTCCACGATGCGACCGTGATGCGCGGCCCAGACGAAGGTGCTCCAGTTCACGCCCAGCAGCAGCGCGGCCCACGCGTGGATGCCGACGATGCGCGGCTTTCGCAAACTCGCGCGCCACGCCTGCCATTCACCGCGCCACAAAAGCAAGGGCAGCACGGTGGCCAGCGTCCACACCACGCGATGCGCCACCGCGAGATCGGAGCCGATGTGCGCGAGCGCCTTCCAGTAAACCGGCAGCACACCCCACAGACCAAACGCCAGCACCGCGCTGAGCACGGCGGATGCGGGCGGTCGCTGCTGCTGCTGGTCGTTGATCATGTTGCGCTGCCGTTCGCATACACCCGATTCCACGCGGATGAAGAAACAAAACTCTTTGACCAAGCCCGTTGCCAAGGCCAAGAACGAAACGTAATTCCTCACCGAACACATGGCCCAACCACACGAGTCCAAAGACAGCCGCATCAAACAGGCTGAAAAAATCACCCATCACCCGGAGCAGTACAAAGTCTGCGAGGGATGCGGCTCGATCGTGGTGGCGCGCGCGGTGACATGCCCGAGCTGCCATGCATACCGATTTGACCCGACGGCGACGCGGGTCGTGGCGCAGGCCCACACTCTGGCCCTCCGCAATCCGAACTCAGTTCTCAGCACGGATTTGTCCTGACGCTGTTTTGGACGTGTCGCGGCCCGTTTGCGGGACGCCTCTGACGGCGAGTT
>JANPIW010000568.1:0-8391 GCA_031425215.1 Verrucomicrobiaceae bacterium | reverse complement strand
ATCCCTCGGCAAGGAACTGGCGACATCGAACATCCTCGTGAACTGCATCACGCCCGCTGTGATCGAGACGGACATTTTGAAGCAAGTCGGCCAGAAACACATCGACTACATGCTCTCGAAGATTCCGATGGGACGCTTCGGCAAAGTCGAGGAAGCAGCGGCGATGGCAGCATGGCTGAGCAGCGAGGATTGCTCGTTTACCACGGGCGCGGTATTTGATCTGAGCGGAGGGCGGGCGACTTATTGAGCCGTCAGTTTCTCACCTCTCATTCCGAAGCTCAACCATGATGACCATCCCAGCCACCGCCTCCTTCTCCCGCCGCTCTTTCCTCCACGGCGCGGGCGTTTCTCTCGCGATGCCGTTTCTCGACGCGATGTTGCCGCGCTCATTGCGCGCCGCTGGTGTCACGCCGCCGAAGCGCATGGTCTTCGCCTGCGCCTCGCTCGGCATTTACGGACCGAGTTTGTTTCCGAAAGAAACCGGACGCGGATACTCAACCACGCCTTACCTCGACATCCTCAAAGAGCATCGCGATGACTTCACGATCTTCTCCGGCCTGTCGCATCCCGATCAGGCCGGGGCGAGCGGTCACACTTCGGAGATGACATGGCTCACGTCCGCGCGCGGGCCGGGGCTGGGCGGATTCCGCAACACGATCTCCGTGGATCAACTCGTCGCGGAGAAGACGGGATTTGAGACGCGCTTCCCATCGCTCGTGCTCAGCAGCAGCGGGCAGACGAGCCAGAGCTACACTCGCGGCGGCGTGATGGTTCCCGCATGGTCAAAGCCATCACAGGTTTTTGCGAAGCTCTTCCTCGACGGCACGCCCGACGAGATCAAACGCCAGATGCAAAAGCTCAAAGAGGGCCGCAGCATCATGGACGCGGTACGCGAGGAGGCGCATCGCTTCGAGAGGCGGGTGGGCGCTGCGGACAAGGAAAAGCTCGACGAGTATTTTACTTCTGTGCGCGAGATGGAGGAGCGCATGGTGAAGGCTGGCGAGTGGGTGACGAAGCCGAAACCCAAGATCGACGCCAAGCCGCCGACCGATGCGCAGAACGAGAGCGACATCATCGCGAAGATGCGCCTGCTCTTTGATCTCGTGCCGCTCGCGCTGCAAACGGACAGCACACGTCTCGTGACCATTCTCCTGCAAGGCCGCAACGACGTGCCGCCGGTGCCGGGCGTGACCATCGACCACCACAACCTCTCCCACCACGGACAGGACCCGCTCAAAATCGAGCAGCTACAGCGCATTGAGCGCGAGGAATTCAACGCGCTGCGCGACCTCCTCGCCGCGCTCCAGGCAAAAAAGGAAACAGGCGGCTCGCTGCTCGACAGCTCGATGGTTCTCTTTGGCAGCAACCTCGGCAACGCAAACTCGCACGACTGGAAAAACCTGCCGCTACTCCTCGCTGGCGGCGGCTTCAAACACGGCCAGCACCTCGCCTTCGACGCCAAGAACAATGTGCCGTTGTGCAATCTCTTCGTTCAGATGCTCCAGCGCACCGGCATCGAGACGGAGAGCTTCGGCAGCAGCACGGCTACGAGCGTGCCGGGGCTGGCGTAGGCGATGTCGCGCTCTGGCTACTGCGGCCTCATCCATTTCATCCGCCACCAGGCAGACTCCAATGGAAAGAACTGGCTCAGATAAACGCGGCTGACATCGTAATGCGTGATCACCTTCTCGATGGCGGCGCGGTGCCGCATCACCAGCTCTCGATCCGGACAGAGCGTGACCACCCACGCAGCGAAGCATGGCTCGCGCAGGTAGTCCTTCTCGATGGTCATTTGATCCCATGGGATACGTCGTCCTGCCATCCGTGGCGATGCCGCGCGCGATGAAGCCCTGTGTCTTGCCGATGGTGGAGACTTTGATCAGTCCGTCGATCAAGCGCCGCGCCTTTGCCCGGTCCTCGTCCTTCCGCGTGATGAGCCAGCGATTGCACGCCGCGTCGAGATATAGCCCGTTGAACATTGGCCCGTCCTCATTAGGCACACCCCAACTCAGCGCGCTGGGCTTCAGCTCGCGGCAATCCTCCGGCGTGGGCCGCGCGATCTCGCCTTTGAGTCCGACGTAATCGAGGATGAGGTTGTGCTCGTCGACAAAGCGGCGCCACAGCTCGGCGTGCGCTTTTTCGACGGCCTGCTCCGGCGTGTCGGCGCAAAGCAGGCCCGTGAAAAAAAAGAAGATGAAGCTGCGAGTGATCACGGCAGCCTGCCCTCATCCACGTCGATGTAGTGCGCGATGGTTTGAATGTCATCGCGCTCACCGAGTCCGCCGTCGGCCTTCCGCTTCGCGAGGATCGCCGTGATGTGGTCATTCCAGCCGAGCTTGGTGGTGTAGTAGTTCCACACGAGCTTGTCAGTGTCGTTCAGCGGCCTGCCGTGCTCTTGGCACCATTGGAGGATTTCATCATCCGTCCCGCCCTGGAGCACGCGGGCTTTGAGTTCGTCGTAGTCCACATGGAGAAACGCCACACAAGCACCGTCGCTGCCTTTGCCCAGATTTGAGTGGAGGTCTTCCCACAGTTTCCCGGACGCGTGAAGCCGGATCTTGCCCAACATGCGCGGGAAGTACTTCAAACCGGCGGTTTCAACAACAGGACTGCAAGGCAGCGAGGAGGGATCAGGCTTGGCGGACATGCCGCGCATTTGAGCCGCGCCCGTTTCGATTGGCAATCGAATCTATTCCCGATAGTCTGCCCGTTGGTGGCAGCCCGCATGCACCGCGCGCGGGCAACCGGGAGTTGACCGCGCGTGACGGCTGTGGAAGCCCTTGGCACCATGACTTTCCGCGAGCTGCGATCCCACATCCGCGCCGACCAGTTCCGTTACGACGGCGCAGCGGGCGGCTTCTCGCGGCATTGGTTTGGTGAGAGCGGCTTCCGCTTCACCGTCGTCATGCGGATGTGCGCTTTTTTTCGCAGCCAATGGTGGAGCCGGTGGGGCATCTACCACCTCTTCCGCTGCTGGCACCGGATGCAGCAGGTGAAGTACGGCGCCTACATCAGCTTCGAATCGCAGATCGGCCCCGGCCTTTATCTCGGCCATCTCGTTTGCATCGTCGCAAACACAAAAACCGTGATCGGTCGCGATTGCACCCTCAGTCACGGTGTCACCCTCGGCCAGACGAATGCGCGCAGCAAACAGCCCGGCTGTCCCGTGATCGGTGATCGCGTTTACATCGGCCCCGGCGCTTGCGTCATCGGCGGCATCACTATCGGCGACGACGCCGCCATCGGACCAAACTCCGTCGTGGTCAAAGACGTGCCCCCCATGGCCGTCGTCAGCGGCATCCCCGCCACCATCATCTCCATGAAGGGATCAGACGGCTACGTCGCCTTCAAAACTTCCCAGCTTGCTTCATGAAAAACCCTTCGTGCAAACCCTCGCCCTCATGCTCCGCCCTCGCGTCGCTCGTCCTCGTGTGCACCGGCCTCATGGCTGCGGAAACGCCGCAACTCCTTCCGGCCAACACCAGGCTCGCGATCATCGGCGACAGCATCACCGAGCAAAAGCTGTACTCCAAATTCATCGAGACCTACCTGCTGGCGTGCGCGGGCAGGAAGGACATCGAGTGCTTCCAGTTCGGCTGGAGCGGTGAAATGGCCGCAGGATTGTCCGCGCGGATGGAGACAGACTTGAGCGTGTTCCAGCCCACCGCCGCCACACTTTGCTATGGGATGAATGACGGAATGTATCAGCCCTACAACGACACCATCGGCAAGGACTTCGAGACCGCCATGCGCAAGGTGCTGGGAAAACTGCAGGCCGTCGGCGTCCGGCAGATTTTTGTCGGCTCGCCCGGAGTGGTGGACACACGACGCTTCCAGAACCTCAAGCCTGCGGAGTACAATGCCACCCTCGCCCGGCTGGGCGGCATCAGCCAAAAACTCGCCGCCGAACACAAGCAAACTTTTGCCCGTGTTCACGACACGATGCTAAACGCCATGAAGCAGGCCAAGACCACGCTGGGCGAAGACTACGAAGTGGCCGGATACGATGGCATCCATCCCGGCCCCAACGGGCACCTGCTCATGGCGCACGCGTTTCTCAAGGCGATGGGCCTGGATGGAAACATCGGCCTCATCGAGGTGGATCTCCAGGGCGCCGCGAAGGTGACGAGCGGACACTCCGTGCTCGCGGCCAAGGCTGGCAAGGTCGAACTGGAGAGCACCCGATGGCCGTTCTGCTTCGAGCTTGATCTGACGAGTCCCTCCAGCACCCGCAGCATCCTGCCCTTCTGCAGGTTCAACGAGGACTTGAACCGACTCATGCTCAAGGTGACCGGCCTCAGCAGCGACAAAGCAAAAGTCACATGGGGCGTGGAGACCCGGCAGTTCACGCGCGAGCAATTGCAAAAGGGCGTCAATCTCGCAGCGGAGTTCGAGGAGACCCCGTTTCATGCATCGTTCATGGATCTGATGGAGGTGGTGGCCGCGAAGCAGAGCTTAGAGACCGACACCATCTGGAAAGTGGTTTATCCCTTCCGCTCGCAGAACGGAGATCTCACCAAGCCCGAAGTGCAGAAGGCATTCGATGCGCTCAAGAAACGCGTGGCCACGGAGCGCATCGAATACCGTGAGGCGCAGATGGAGATGCTCAAGCCGGTGAAGCACACGCTCACCATCACACCTGTGCCGTGACACGCAGGCTCGGCATCGCCACTTCTGACCATCCCTCTCACCGTCGCCCCAGCGCACGAGCGAGCTGATGCGAGGGGCGCTCGATCACCCAGTAAAAAACCGCCGAGGCCGCAAGGGCCACCAGCATCCTCACGCCCCACAGCAGCATCGGATGCAGACCCGGCAGCATCGCAGCGTCTATCCCCTCGCCGACAGGATGAATGAGGAAGAGCGAATACCCCGCCACACCTGCGCGCGCCAACCACGTCTCCGCGCATGGCCGGCGCAGCTCCGCCAGCAGCCACACCAGCACCACCAGCGCGAAGACGGGCAGCGAGTACTTGAAGACCACGATCTCCTCGATGCCTAGCACCAGCAGCACGGACGACAGCGCCCACACCGCCACACGCATCACAAAGATCGCGCCGTTCGATGAAAGCCCGAGCGCAAAACCCGCCACCCACGCAGGCACAGGCCGCGTCCCGCCCATCCACTCCGCCAGCACACAACCACACAACCACGCCGGCAGACACACAAACCAAGTCCATCCATTGCCATACGCGATGATGTGCCCGTATCCCGTGTCCGGCAGCAGGCAGAACAACCACGAGCCGAGATATGCCGCCGCCAGCAGCCGCCCCGTCCCCGCCTTGCTCATGGCGATGCGCAACAGCGGATACGCCGCGTAGTAAACAGCCTCGCAGTAGATGGACCAAACCACATTTTTGAACCACGACGTGGTGCCGCACGCAGCATGGAGAGCCACCGCAGCCAATAGCGGCAGACCGATGCGTGTGAAGCGCTGGAGATAAAATCCACGAAGCAGGAACTTCTTCCCCGTGACATAGGGGTGATGAATGCAAAAGCCCGACACAACGAAAAACACCATCACCGCCGCCACGCCCGAAAACGGCGCGATCAGCGCCTTGCGCACCAGCGCCGCATGAGTCTCCAGCCCGAGCGCGCCGCACAACGAGTCCAGCGGCGGCGCGCCGATGTGCGAGAGCACGACCCAAAGCGCGCTCACAAAGCGGATCACATTGAGGAAGTGGAACGTGCGGGCGCCGCCCCTCGGGTTCGCCACCTCAGTCATAGCTCCGGTCGCTTGATGATCCCCTTCCGCGAGAGCCAGTGCAGCACCTTCGCCACGTAATAGATGAGCTGGTGCTTCAGCGACACCGGACCCATGATCGTCGCCGTCTCCGCGTCCAGATGATGCGCCCAGCGGAACAGCCACGGATTGCGTCCGTGCATCACCATCACCCGGCCGCCGGACGGGATGAAATACGGGATCCAACTGATCCAGTTGAACGTCACCGGCAGCACATGATAGCACGCGTCCGTCTGGAACAAAGTCAGCCTCAGTGCGGGCTGGTCATTCACCGTGTGCGGCCGCACATGCCGCTGGTAATTCTCCTGCCACTGTTGGAAAAAATGGTCCGTCAGCTCGTTCTTGCGAAAAGCCAGCACACCTGCGTTGAAGGCGCCAAACTCCTTTGGAATGCTCGTGAACGGCACCTCCGTCTGCTCAAAGCGGTAGTTTACCTCCGCATTTCCGTCCGGCGCCACCAGCAGATCGTAGCGATCCAGCAGATCAAACAATCCGCCCAGCGGCCCGGTCACAAACGTGTCGCTGTCCAGATACACCGTGCGCTCGAACGGAGAGCGCAGGAACTGCGGGATCTTCCGGTAGTACGCCCCGCTGTCCTGCAAGGCAAAATTCTCCACCGCGTCAGGCGGAGTCATGGGCAGCACGATGTCAAACTCCGCGCCCGGCAGCAAATCCAGGTCCGTCACCACGCAAATCTTCGCCGTTGGATCAGCCCGCTTCACCGAGCGCGCCGAGATGCGCGCCTCCGCCATGTACTTCTCACCGAAAGCCGTGTAGAGAAAGCCGTTGCTCAATGCTGGTGCGGTCACTGCTTCCATGATCACGCCCGCCCTGCCTCCGGCTTCACTGCGATGGCCATCAGCTCATCACCCATTCCCAGCACGTTGCCCGCTCCATTGATGAGCGACTTCGCCACGGCGATCCATCCGGTTCGCGCCACGACCGGCGGAGCGGATTGTTGCACTATGTTTTTTTTCTCCGCACGCCAGCGCTTCAGGCTTTCTTCCTCGGAGAGCAGCAGCTCGCGCAGCCGCGTCAGCTCCACATTGTAGCGGATGCTCTCCACGCGCAGCCCGGCCTTTTTCAAAAACGCCGCGTATGTCTCGCGCGTGTAAAACGACGCGTGGATCGGCGGCGGATCACCCACAAAGCGACGCGCCAGCCGCCAGCTCGGTGAGGCAAATTGCGTGGGCACCACCGTCACATGCGCGCCGCCGGGCCGCAGCACCCGCGCCATCTCCGTCAGCAAACCCAGCGGCTGACCGATGTGCTCCATCACATGACTGCTGAACACCACGTCAAATCGATCGGCTGGAAGCTTTGCGTCCTGCAGCGGCCCGTTGAAGACATCGATCCCCAGTTCCTCGCGCGAAAAATCCGCCGCCCACTTCGCGATCTCCGCTCCCTGCGGCAGCCAGCCCTTCTCCTTCGCCACGCTCATGAAAAACGCCGCGCTGCATCCCACATCGAGGATGCGCCCCGTCTGGCGGAACGGCTCCAGCCGCGCCAGCAGCGCCTCCATCCGCTCCCGGTTCCGTACCACATACTTCCCGCCGCGCTTCTCATACGTCGGATGCACATTCGTGTCCCCGAAATGGCTGTCGTAAAGCTTCGAGTCCTCGCTCTCGATCTCCGGCGCGAAGATAAACCTGCAACCCCCGCAGCGCAGGATCCCGGGCGCGTCGGCAACCGGCATGGCCTCGTGATGGGACGACCCGCAAAGCGGGCACAGAACAGCGGCAGAGATCGTTGAAGTCATCGGGAAAATAGAAAAACACCCGCAGCGCGGGCAGCCATGTTCAACAGAAGCGCGCGAGAATCAAGCGGTGGAAAGCGCGGTTGCCAACCTCACAGTTGAAATCCCCCTCGCCCGCGCTTAGCAAGCCGGGCAAAAATGGGTTTGGATTTTAAAGGCGCGGCACTCGTCGCTTTCGCACGGCAGCAGGGGATGCCCATGCGCACCGTGCTCACGCTCGGACGGCAGGACTCCGTACTCACCTCATCCTGGTGCCGCCACTTGAAGGAGACCTACGGTGCGCAGGTCGAGGGACTCGATTTTCATGTCGAACCCTACGCCGAGCCTTTCTTCATGCGCCTCGGCGCGCAGCGCGTGGACTCTCTCGACCACTCCGCCTATCAAGGCTGCTCCATCGTCCACAATCTCAACGAGCCGCTCCCGCATGACGACACGCGCGAGGGCTGCGATCTCGTCTATGATGGCGGCACGCTGGAGCATGTCTTCCATTTACCCAATGCCATCACCACCTGCATGTCGCTGGTAAAAACAGGCGGCCACTTCATGGCCTCCCTCCCCGCCAATCAATGGTTGGGCCACGGCTTCTACCAGTTCAGTCCGGAGCTGTTCTTCCGTGTCTTCTCGCCCGAGAACGGATTTGAAATCGTGCGCATCTTCCTCGCCGAAAACTCCTCCGCGCCGGGCCGCCTCTACCGCATCCTCGACCCCTTGGAGACAGGCATCCGCACCCTGCTCTCCTCGTCACGCGAAATGCTCGTGCTCGTATGGGCAAAGAAAATCGCGCACGTCCAGCCCTTCGTGAAATGGCCGCAGCAGAGCGATTACTCCGCGCGCTGGACGGGCGGCAAAGAAACAGCGGACAAGCCCGCCGCAGCACGCGCCGGCCTGACCGCCG
>JANPIW010000567.1:0-9759 GCA_031425215.1 Verrucomicrobiaceae bacterium | reverse complement strand
ACCTACTCCGGCTCCACCACCATTTACGAAGGCACCCTCGTTGTCACCGGCAACGGCGCGCTAGGCACCCGGGGCGCCACGGGTCCGGCCGTTAGCGTGATCGGCGGCGTGCTTGACCTGCGCAATGTGAACTACGCCGCCGTGCTCGGCGAGACGGAGAATGTCATCCTCGCGGGGGGGCGGCTCGACACATCCTTCGGCACGAGCACTTGGGCCGGCAGTGTGGATTTCGTGGTGAACTCCTCCATCAACGTGGGCCGCGATGCCTCCCTCAACATCAACGGCGCGCTGACCGGAGCGGGGAATCTCACGAAGGAAAACTTCGGCACCCTCACGCTGGCGGGGAACAACACCTTCCTTGGCAACACAACCATTCAGGATGGTGTGCTGGTGCTTGATTACACCACGAACACCTTCAGCAAGCTGGAGAACTCCCAGCCTCTCATTTTTGGCGGCGGCAGGACGGGCGGCATATTGGTCATCAAAGGCGGCACAGGCGTGCAGGAGATCATCAATGGCATCACCGTGAACCGCGGCCAGCATGAGATCCAGAGGGACGGCGGCAGCTCGGTGATCAACCTCGGAGCCATCACCCGCGCAGCCGGCGGTCTGCTCGATATTGAGGAGGATTTCCTCGCGCGCACCACCACTTTTGTGAACGCAACGACCGGCATTCTAGGCGCATGGGCGACTGTGGGTCACACCACCTGGGCGCAACGCGTGCAGCCATTCACCAACCCCGGCCCTGAGGGCAGCTTCATTATTGGTTTGACCAACTACACGCCCAACACCTGGGGCGTGGGCATCAACACGGACGTGATAAGCAGCAACTCTCAGAACAACGCCACGACCAACACGGTGCGTTTCAACACGCCTGGAGTCTCGTCCATCGTCACCCTTAGCGGCAACAACGTGATCACCTCCGGCGGTCTCCTCGTCACGCCCAACGTCAATCGCACCAACCAGATCGTGGGCGGCACATTGACCGTCGGTCCAGCGGGGGCGTCGAGCAATGAGTTGGTGCTCCAGCACTTCTCAACCACGGGCGGCCTCATCATTGGCAGCACCATCACCGACAACGGCGCCCCCGTGGCCGTCCAGAAGCTCGGCCCTGGAGTGATCGCGCTCACGGCTGCCAACACCTACACGGGCGTGACCACTGTCGCCGGCGGCACGCTCAGCGTTGACAATTTGTCCTCGGCCATCCCCACCAATGCCGATCCCAATCCCGCCATCGGCGTGCCCAGCTCCGTCGGCATGTCCACCAACGCCGTGGGTAATCTCGTCATCGCCGGCGGCACGCTCGACTACACCGGCGAGAGCGCCACCACCTACCGCGGCTTCACCGTGCGGGAGTTCGGATCGCTCAGTGTCGATGACGAGGATATGAACCTCACCATTTCAGGTTCCGATGCCGTCCTCCAGACGGGCCCGGCATCCGTTATCACCAGCACTTCGGGCAACATCTCCGGTGAGGCCGGCACCGCCGTCTGGGAGAAGAGTGGCAGCGGCACACTGACCCTGCTGCGAAAGGAATTCTCCGGCGGCGCCACGGGCATCCAGTTGCTGGACGTGGCCGATGGCAGGCTGGTGTTCGCATACGGCTACTCCTACGACAACACCACACCCACGCCGGTCACGCCCTTTCCCGCGCTGCCCAATGCGACGGACCGCCACATCAACACCAGCGCCGCGCTCACCCTGAGCGGCGGCATCTTGGAGTTCATCGGCGACGATTATGTGGAGAACAACAACGTGGATGGCCAGCCCTCCCTCCAGCGTCTCTTCGGCCAGTTCACCGTCGCCTCCGGCGCGTCGGGGGTCAAAGTCACCTCGCAGGCCAATCCATTCAATTTCCTCGTGGACCAGACCACCACCCTGGGCATCGGCGATCCGAACAACCCGCGGTCCATTGACCGGCAGCTCGGCGGCACGGTGCTCTTTGTGGAGAATCCCAACGGCGGCGTGGCCAACATCACCCTGTCCACCCTCCCCATTGACCAAGGCATCATCCTGCCCTGGGCCACTTATCAAAATACCTTCAACACCCAGCAGCCCGGCGTGAACAACTTTGCCGCCATCGAGCAGACCGACGATGGTATCGTCTCGGCGGACAGCAAGAGCCTCTACACCACCCAGTCTGACCCGCTGAACTGGAGCACCAACGGCATCCAGCATATCTCCGAGGAAGGCGGCGTCCCCTTTTCCGGCGTCGTGCCCAGCAACGCCAAGATCGCCACGCTACGTTTCTTCAATGACAATGCCAACGGTACCCTCACGCTGACCGACAAGCTCACGCTCACCCAGGGCGCCATCCTCCTGGCCTACAACACGCGTGACAAGGTGAAGACCCTCACCGGCGGCACCCTAACCAGCACCTACCTCCCCGCCCCCGGCCAGGCGGAGCTGATCCTGCACAATTACAACCCCGCCGCTGCTTTCCAGCTCGGCTCCGTCATTGCCAATCCCGTGCAGTTTACCGACCTCCCCACCGCCGCCGTCCTCAATCTCACCCACACCGGCGACGGCACCACCTCGCTCAACGTCGCCAACACCTACACGGGCAAGACCCTCATCACGGGCGGCGTGCTCAAACTCAATCACGCTGGAGCGCTCCCCGGCGGCGTCGCCACCGTGGGTGCCGGCCCGAATCTCAGCGCCCTCACCATCGACGGCGGCGTCGTGGGTCTCACCGCAGCCTCGGGAGATTTCACCCGCAGTCTCGGCACCGGCAACGCCCAGGTGCAGTTCACCGCCAGCGGCGGCTTCGCGGCCTATGGCGTGGACCGCAGCGTGAACCTCGGCGGTGCCACAGCCCAGGTGGCATGGGGCCTCGGCAGCTTCGTCCCCAGCGGCGACACCCTCATCCTTTCCTCCCAGGATGCCGACAGGACCATCACCTTCGTGAACCCTATCGACCTCGGCATCAAAGACCGCCTCGTCCGCGTCGAGAACGGCTCCGCGGTCGAGGACGGCGTGCTCTCCGGCGCGCTCAGCCAGCTAGGCTCCCTCACCAAGACCGGCGAGGGCACCCTCCGCCTCTCCGGCGTGAACACCCACGTCGGCGGCACCACCGTGGCCGAGGGCACGCTCATCGGCACGCCAGCCACCTCCTTTGGCACCGGTGCCCTCCGTGTCGGCACCACCGGCAACACCGCCACCAACGACGCCATCCGCCTCGTGCTCGAAGCCGGCACCCTCGCCAACGTCCTCACCGTTGGCTCCAAAAACTCCGCCGCCATCACTACCATCGACCCCGTTGGCAACGTGGTCTTGAACGGAGCCACCACCCTCGAGCGCCGCGTCTTCCTCGGACCCGAGGTCGGCGGCTCCCTCACAGCCAATGCAAGCGTCAGCGGCGCGGGCACAATCACCGTGGTGGACGGCGGCAGAGTCGTGCTCAACCAGGCCGGCACCTTCGGCTCCAGCGCCAGCGCGGCTGGCACGCTCATCGACGGCAGCACCATCATCCGCAGCGGAACCGTCGAGGTCGGAAACGGCACCGCGCTGGGTGATGGAACCAAAGCCGTGGAACTCGGCGACACCATGATCGCGCCCATCAGCGCCCATGCCGCCACCACCGGCAGATCCCTCATCTTCTCCCAGGGCTACTTTGACCCGAACGGCAACGGCATCGAATTCACCGTGAACGGCGAAGGCGCCTTTTATAACATCAGCCGCACGATTGACGGAGTGACCTTCGGTGCCGCCGACCTGGGGAAATTCATCCTCGTGAAGGATCAGTATGAGAACCCCGAGCAAAACGGCGTGTATTTCATCAAGGAGATCAACGGCAACACGATGAACATCACGCGTGTGGTGGACGGCGGGAACGTGCCGCTGCACACCGCCTACGGCACCCGCATCACCGTCACCGGCGGCACGACGAACACGGGCACGAACCACTTCCTCGCCCTCAACGTCGATAACGCCGACATCAACATCGACAACGTCTTCTTCAAGACGGAGCAGAGCCAGAACCCCAACGTCAGCCTCCTGGCCAACAAAGCCCTCGCCGCACCGGTCACCAACCCTATCGACATCAACAGCACCAACGGCAGCGGCACCACCACCCTCGGCGGCACCACGGATTTCACCCACGGCACGGCGACATTCTCAGGGAATGTGACCTTGCAGAGCCAGTCTGCTTTAGCTGAGCCACGCACCTTGTTCATGACCGCCGCAGGTTGCGCCGAGATCATTTTCAGCGGTGCCATCAACGATCCCGACGCGCTCGACACCCTCTCCCTCACCAAGACCGGCACTGGCACCATCACCCTCTCCGGCACCAACGGCTATGCCGGCGTCACCCGCATCGAGGACGGCGTCCTGAAGATCGACAACACCCTCGCCACCACCCTCGGCGGGGCGAACCTCCAGATCGCTGGCGGCGTCCTCGGCCTCACCACGGCATCGGGCGGATTCACCCGGGCGCTGGGCACTGGTGCCAATCAAGTGCAGTGGATAGCCGGCACCAGCGGTGGTTTTGCCGCCTTTGGCACAAACCAGAATGTCAGCCTGTCAGGCACAGCCACTTGGGGCAGCGGGTCTTTCGTCGCCACCGGCCAGAGCCTCGTTTTGGGTTCCGAGCACGCCACCGCCAAGGTCAACTTCACCTCGCCCATTGCGCTCGGCACCGCCGTCCGCACCATTCGCGTCGATAACGGCCCCGCTCCGGTCGAAGGCGAGGTCAGTGGCTTGTTCAGCAGCGGCGCGGGAGGTTCCCTTTTGAAAACCGGCCACGGCACCTTGCTGCTGAGTGGCGCCACGAATTCTTTTAACGTCGCCACCACCGTGCAGCAAGGCACCTTGCAGGCAGGCGTGGTCGGCGCGCTGGGCACAGTCGCCGTCAACGTCGGCAACGCCTCCACCGCCGCAGGCGACATCGCCGGTCTCGAGTTCATCGCCGACCCGGCAGTATCGGGCGGTGTCACCCGCACATGGACGAATGCCATCACCGTTGGCAGCTTCCCTGGTGTGAAACGCATCGACGCCACCAACGGTGCAAGCGTCCCGTCCGCAAACGCTGACGTGATCCTCAGCGGAGCCATCTCCTTGGCCGACACTCCCCACACCTTCTTCGGTGTGGACACCGATGCGCGGCTCCGCGTCACAGGCGCCGTCACAGGCACCGGCACCGGTCTCACTCTCATTGATGGCGGCACCCTCACGCTCGTCGCATCAAACAACTACGGCACCGCGGGCAGCGGGGCGGGTTCCCAGGTCAATGGCGGCACCATCATCCGCAGCGGCACCATCGAGTTCGAGAGCCTCGCCGCACTCGGCACCACCACCATCGAGCTGGGCGATCTCACCACCCGTTTCACCGCTGTCGATCGCGCCTCCGGCGGCACTTCGCTCTCCGAATGCGGCGCGCTCTTCGCCGCCGGCACCTGGAACAACGTGGACACCACCTTTGACGGCTTCACTTACACCGGAGCGGATGTGGGCAAACGTCTGCTCCTTAAAGACGAGCTGGCCAATCCCGAGCGCAATGGCATCTACGAAATCCAGGCCCTCAGCGGGGACAACATGACCCTCGTCCGCGTTGCTGATTTTGACCAGTCCAGCGCCACCGAGATGGCATACGGCGCCCAGGTTCCTGTCACGAATGGCAGTTCCGCCGGCATCAGCTACTTCACCGCCCAGGCCATCCCCACGCCCAACACCAGCCCGGTCAACTTCCTCGCCACCGCCACCAATCCCAACGTCGCCCTCCTCGCGGGCGTCTCCGGCATCACGCTCCCTCGCGACATCGACCTCAACGCCACCGGCTCCACCGGCACCACCACCATCGGCATGGTCCCCACCCTCACCACCGGCACCATCACCTTCTCCGGCGCGGTCAGGATGCAGAATCTCACGCCCACCAATGAAGCTCTCACCGTCATCCTCACCTCCCCGTCCTCAACCAACAACGGTGTCACCTTCTCCAGTCTCATCAGCGACCAAGGCAGCAGCGCCGCAGCGCTCACCGTGCGCAAAGAAGGCGCCGGGGTCGTCACTCTCAGTTTTGCCAGCGGCAACACCTACATCGGCGGCACCGAAGTCGTCGGCGGTGTGCTCCTCGCCAATAACAACACCTCCGGCTCTGCCACCGGCACAGGCCCGGTCACCGTCTCAGGCACGGGCACCATCCTCGGCGGCACAGGCACCATCTCCGGTCTCACCACCGTCGGTGCCGGAGCCATCATCTCCCCCGGCAACGCGGTGGCGGATGGCAACGGCACCTTTGATTCCGCCACCGAATCCCTCGCCTTCTCCGGCGGACTCAACATGCAGGCCGACAGCAAGATCTTCTTCCAACTCACTGGCACCACCCCCGCGACCCAATACGACCAGGTTCTCGTCACGGGTGGAACGCTCTCCATCAACGCCACCACGCTGCTTCAAATTGTCCTTGGCTCGGGTTTTGATCCCGCGATTGGCAACAGCTTTAACATCCTTGATTGGAACGGTGCGATCTCCGGTGATACCGACCTGACGAACAACGTCAGCCTCCCGACCCTTACCGGCAAATCGTGGAATCTGAATCTTCTCAATTCATCCGGCATCATCTCCGTCGATGTCATCCCCGAGCCAACTCGCGCCGTGCTCCTCCTCATCGGCCTAGCCTCAGCCATGCTCCGCCGCCGCCGTTCTCCTGGGAGCGCGAGTCTGTGACTCGCCTGAGCGGGTCGCAGACCCGCGCTCCCAGTGGTTCACCTGCCCAGTCCCGCCAGGAACGCGATCAGATCGCGCAACTGCTCGCGCGTCATCAGCGTGATGAGGCCCTCGGGCATCAGGGATCCGGCCTCCTGCTTCTCAGTGATCTCGCCCGCCGGCAACCGATGCACCGTGCTGCCGAGGAGATCGCGCAATTGGAACTCGCCGTTCGCGTCGCTGATCTTGTAGCCTTGCAGCTTGCGACCATCACGCGTCGAGAGCGTGGTGGCGATGTAGCCCTCTTTGATTTGTCGGTTCGGCCAGACGACGGCTTCGATGAGCAATTCAATCGGCACGCCGCGCCCCACCTGATCCAGCTCCGGTCCGATCGTGCCGCCCACCTGGGCGATGCGATGACACGCGACGCAGCTCGTGAGCGGCGAAGTGAAAACCGCGCGGCCTTTCTCCGCATCACCGCTCTGTTTCACCTCGGCGGCCAGCGCTTTCACCCACTCGGGATCAAAGGCGGGCAGCGTGTTCTTCGCGCCGACGAGCGCGTTCAACGTCGTGGTCAGTTCCGCGTCGCTACGTCCTGCGGTGGCGAGAGTTTGCAGCGCGAGCCTCGCTGTTTCTGCGGAGCATGGTTTCGTTTTCAAAGCTGCGACCAAAGCCTTCGTCGCCGCATCACGCGGCAGAAGCGGCGCAAGCCAGGCGCGCATCGTCTCCGCGTCCTTGATATCAGAGAGACCACGCGCGCCGATGCCGCCAGCGCGCGCTGCATCACGCGGCGTGATCGCATCCAGCGCGGCGAGACGGACAGGAAGTTTTTCTTTTGCATCGAGCGCGATGACCTCGAGCGAGCCCACGTCTTTCCCGAGGCGACCCAACGCACGCACAACCTCGGCACGCACCTCTGCGAAAGCATTCGGCTGCGCGAGGATTGCATCGAGTTCTTTCGTCAGCGGGAGGTTCCAAATGCCAGCGAGCTTCGCGGCTGAAGTGATGCGGACATTCTTGTCTGCATATTTAATCTTCACGGCATCGCCGCCTGGGTTTGGATTGCGGACAGGAATGTCCGCATCACTCTCAGCAAGCATCCCGCGCAGAATCTCCTCCGCCCCTTCCGGCGCCTTGAAACGCCGCTGTTGCGCGGCTTCGGCCAGATCATCGAGCAGCACCGCGTCGTCCCTGCCCATCTGCAAAGCCAGCGACCAATCCGAAGCCGGACCTTTCCTCACCAGCGCGCCGATGAGCGAGCGCTTGATCTCGGGCGAGAGCTGTTCATTCGTCCGCAACATCTCCCGCGCCGCGCCCAGCACCGCCTCGCTGCCATCTTTCTCGATGAGATAAGCCAGATGCTTCGGCGGCAGCGATTCAAGGAGTGACGGCATGGGGGCACGGAGTGAAGGCATCCTGCCGTCATCAGGGTGAGGGCTGGAAGCCCTCACACCAGCCATCCACTGCGGCTTCGTCGCATGAACCGCCAGCCACAGCGCGCGATCCAGAAACGTGTCCATCGGCTTGTCCAGCGCCCGCAGCGCGACACGAATGGCATCCGGTGATTTCACTTTGGCACAAGCCACGATGGCTTCGAGACGGACGCGCGGGGATTCGTCGGTGATGAGTATCTTTAGGCGCTCCAACGCAGACGGGAGGTGTGCCCAATTGCCCAAGGCATGAGTGGCGTATGCTCGAAGGTCGGCGTTCTTCGAGTCTAAAAATGCGTCGAGTTCGGGATCCGGTTGCTCAAACTTTTCGTTGATCTGCAAGCATCTCATTCCTGGAACATCTGCCGCATCTTGTTTTGTGGCACTGATCTGCGAAAGCATTGCCGCTTTGTAGATCTCCTCGGTCACGACTTTGTCCTTTGGCTTGGAGGCAATTAGCCGCTGGGCTTGATACTGCCGCCACCGATCACTGCTCATCGAGTGGTGGTTGAAAAGATCAACAACTGAGGACTGAGCACTGAGCACTTCCCATTTCGCACTTGCCCGCCCCTTCGCCACCACCCTCCATATCCTCCCTCGCGCACTATCCCGGTTCGGATGCCGGAAGCTGGCCTGATAATGTCCGATGATCGGGTCATACCAGTCCGCGATGTAGAGCGCGCCTTCGGGGCCGAAGCGGACATCGACGGGGCGGAAGGCCACGTTGTCGCTGGTGATGAGCGGGGGCTGCTCGATGGCCTCGTAGCCGCTGGGGTTGATCTTGTCGTCGATGATTTTGTAGCGGTAGATCGCGTTCTCGAAGAAGCCGCCCGCGATCACCTCGTCCTGCATTTCATTCGGGAAATGCGAGTTGCCCACGATGTCCACGCCGCAGAATTTTCGCAGGCCGTCTGTCTTGATGATCTGGCCGCTGGAGGGCAGCATGAAGCGGGTGAGCAGAAAGTGAGGCAGTTGCTCTTTGCTGTCGGGAATCTCCGGCACGCTCACCTCCATCGGACGCGCCCAGAACATGCCTGCCGCGCCGGCGACCATGATGGGCTGGCCCCATTTGTCATGCACTGTGCCCCAGGCGTTCTGCGGCATCCCGGTGGGATACGCCTCCAGCCTGCGACTGCGCGGCCAGAAGTGCCAGAAGCCCGCGCCATAAAGTTGCTTCACGCCATGCGCCGTGGCGACGCGTGAGTAGCAGTGCAAACCCTGATGCATCACGAGACAGCCGTCCGGCGCCCACACAAAGCTGTTGATGTTCTGATGCGCATCGCCCGTGCCGAAGCCGCTGAACACAACCTCGCGCTCATCCACACGATCATCACCATCCGTGTCCTTGAAGAGCCAGAGCTTCTCGCCCTCGCCGACGTAAAGCTCGTGCCCGATGCGCGCCGTAGCTGAACCGCGTGAGCGTTCAGTCCCCGTAGCTGAAACGCGTGAGCGTTCAGTCAGGTCAGTCTGATCCTTGCCAGCAGCCTGAACAAAAATCGTGTTCCCCAGCTCCATTCCCATCGGCATCCGCAGGCCGTCGATGAACGTGGTCTTCTTGTCCATGCGCCCGTCCTGATCCGTGTCCTCAAGAATGAGCACCTTGTCATCACAAGGCTCCCCTGGCGCGGGTTGTGGATAAGCTGTGGTGACGAGCACCCACAAGCGCCCGCGCTCATCCCAGCGCAAC
>JANPIW010000566.1:0-1842 GCA_031425215.1 Verrucomicrobiaceae bacterium | reverse complement strand
GGGCGATGGAGCGATGGTGGTCTTCGATGCCGGCGGCTGCGAAGGCTTCGATGCGATTGGGTTTCACGAGCGTGACGCCGCGCCATTGCAAGGGATTGCGCGGGGATGGATCGACGGTGACGAGCTTCTTCGCGGCGGCGGCTTCGCTGACGATCATCTCGACGAGCGGCTGCGTGACGAAGCCTTTGCCGTAGTCCTCTATTATGATCGCGTCGAGCTGCGGGAGCAGGGCGTGGAGGCGCTTTTTGGCGATGGCGAGTTCGGCGGCGGTGAGCGGCTCGATGCGCTCGCGGTCCACGCGGACGACTTGCTGCTGTCGGGCGATGATGCGGGATTTGGAAATGGTGGGCAGCGCTGCGCTCTCGATGATTGATTGCGTCTTCACGCCATCTTCGGTGAGGAGGTCGCGCAGGATTTTCGCCTCGCTGTCTTTGCCGACGCGGCCCATGAGCAGTGCGTGCTTGGTGAAAGTGGCAAGGTTGCGCGCGACGTTGGCCGCGCCGCCGGGGAAGGAGGTTTCCTTCACGACCTCGACAACGGGCACCGGCGCCTCGGGCGAGATGCGGCGGACGTTGCCCCAGATGAAATGATCGAGCATGACATCGCCCACGACGAGGATGCGGGCGGAGGCGAAGCGGGTGAGGTGTTTGCGGGTGAGTTTCAAGGGGGCGGAGACAGGATTACAGGATTGGCAGGATTAACAGGAGGTGATTCTGGTTTTGAACCTGGAGCGGCGAGTTAGAGGGCAAAGAGTGCTCGGAGGCGCTGCTTTACTTCGGCTTGGAGGATTGGCGGCAAGGTTCCGAGTTGTCGGCGGATGATGGAGGCGGAAACGGTGACCATGCGGTGAAGACGGAGCGTGGAGGGAACATGCAAGCCGGTGGCTGCATGATCGGGCGAGGCGGGATTGATCGGGATGTCACTGGCTTCACGGCGAGTCGGGGAGCTGCTGGTGATGAATGCGAGCACCACATGGCGGTTTGATCCGACGGTGTCTGTGAGGCAGACGGCAGGGCGGACCTTGTGACCGGTGAGGTCATCAAAGGGAAAGGGAACGAGAACGGCCTTAAATCTCATTGCTCAACGGCTCGCCGACTTCCAGCGTGTAAATGTCTTCCGCGGGATCGGCGAGAAAGGCAAAGGCATCGCTCGTGGCGGCGGCTCGCAGCCATTCGGTCTCGGAGGATTCCGCGTGTTCGTGGTCTTCGCGCAGCATGACGATCAATGGCGAATTCGCGGGCAGCTCAAAAGGTTCATCGAGCACGATCTGATGGCCGTCGTAATGGGCTTTGATGGCGATTGAAGGCATGGCGGATCAAGAGGCTTTGGGGATCGGCGCGGTTTCGCGAAGCTTGCGGAAAACATCGGAGGCTGGAACCGGCTTGATCTGCCCGTGGTCAATGGCGGTGATCCGATGGGAAATCTCTTCTGACCAAGCGGCATTCGCGGTGGCGGGGCTGTCTGTCTCTACGCTCTCCATGAGCGCGAGAGCCAAACGCATCCGCTGCTCTGCTGGTAGAACGAAGGCCTGGCTGGAAATGGCATCAATCGTGGCTGGCATGGCGGGAGATTAGTCTGGCTGTCTTGTCTGTCGAGGTGAGACTCTGCTTGGACAGGATTGGCAGGAATAACAGGAGGTGAATCGGTGCTGATGCAACCGGTCTGCGGGTGCGGCGCCGCATTGATGTAGGCCGGGAGTGGCGACAGCCCGCCCGGCTGTGTGTGATGTCGGAAGTGCTTTGGCGTCCGTCCATCGCACACAGCCGGGCGGTGCTGCGAAGAACGCTTGTGACGAAACAATGCTTCTCTCGCAGCACACACCCGGCCTACATCAATGCGGCG
>JANPIW010000565.1:0-2783 GCA_031425215.1 Verrucomicrobiaceae bacterium | reverse complement strand
GCCTTCGATGTTTTGACAAGCCGTTTTTAAAGCATCGAAGGCCGCTAGTCTCCGGCTCCCCAAACCAGGGGAGCCGGTTTTTTATTTCCGGGGCATTAGCTCAGTTGGTAGAGCGCCTGCATGGCATGCAGGAGGTCAGCGGTTCGAACCCGCTATGCTCCACCAGGCTTCCGGTATGCGGAGCTTGGAGAGGTCTTTCCCACAGGTGGACGACCGTGCGGTTGTGGGATACACTCCGCGCCACCATGAAGAAGACTCTTTGCATCGCAGCAGCCGCGCTTTTTGTCATCACCTCACACGCCGAGATGGTTCTCGACGGAAAGGTCGTCGATATCAAGCCCAAGCCCGAGGACGAGACCGTCAACGCGCTTTTCACCTTCACCAACAAGAGCACCAAGTCCGTCAAGATCACCGGCATCGAGAGCAAGTGCAGTTGTGTCTCCGCCACGCTAGATGCCTCAAGCTACGCGGCCAATGTGAAGGGCGTGGGCACGGCTGAGTTCAAGGTCGGCAGCTTTGTGGGCAAGCACGAGAAATTCATCGTCGTGAGCACGGATGATCCTGAACAGCCTGAATGGGTGATCACATTTGTGCTCGATGTTCCAGAAGTGATCCAGATCGAGCCGCGCACGCTTCAGTGGTGGCTCGGCGACGCGGCCGATGAGAAATCTATGACCGTGAAAATGCTGGGCAAGGATCCGATGAAGATCACCAACGTCAGCTCGACCAAAGCCAACGTGAAATTCACCTGGAAGGAAATCACCCCTGGCCGTGAGTATCGCGTCTCGGTGAAACCCGATAGCACCGCCGAGGTCTCACTCGGCGCGCTCAAGGTGGAGACGGACAGCAAGATTCCAAAATACCAGCGCCAGCTTGCCTTCGTGAGCATCTACCGCAAGCCCGAGAGCCAGAGCGCGCAAGCCGCCTCGCCAGTCAAGCCATGATCCGCGAGGCATTGGTCATCTGCGTGTTCACTCTGCTCGCAGCAGCAGGCACGCACTTTTTTCATCCGCGCGCTCCCTCATGGTATCTCTCCGAGGAGCCGGTCGGGGAGAACGAAACGAGCATGGCCGAGATCGCCGCGAAATGGAAAGGCGATGTGCTCTGGATCGACGCCCGTGTGAAGGAGCAATACGATGCGGAGCATGTGCCCGGAGCCATCTCGCTCAACGAGCAAAACTTCGACGCGGCGCTCTTTGATCACATCGAGACATTGCAGGATGTGAGCAAGCCCGTTGTCATTTACTGCGGCGGCGAGAAATGCGAGGCGAGCAAAAAGATCCGCCAAGCCCTCATCGAACGCCTTCCGTTGGAGAATGTGTTCGTCCTCAAGGGCGGCTGGCAGGCATGGCGGCAGCCAAGGAAGTGAGGGATTCTTCCTCACCATCCGAGCATCGCCATCAGCCTCGGCGCAAAAACGATCACGCCGATAACTGTCGCTGCGATGGACGCGATCAGCGTCGCACCCGCCCCGGCATCCTTTGCGTCGCGGATGCGTTCGTCCTTTTCCATCGTCACGCGATCAGCCAGCTTCTCCATCGCGCTGTTCATTGACTCGGCTGCCAGGACGAGGCCGCAGGCGAGAGCGACGAGGCACCATTCCGTGCGCGTGATGCGCAGCCAGAATCCGAACACGACCACCATCACGACTGCCAGCGCATGGATGCGAGCGTTTTGCTGGGTGAAAACCACACAGGTCAGTCCGCGAAGAGCGCATCGGAAGCTCCGAATCAAGCGCGACAACCACGCCATCATTTATTTGGCCGGAGTGCCGGTTGCGGGGACAGCGTCGGCGTTGGCTTCGGGCGAGGCCTGATCCACCAGCTTGTTCAGCTCCGCAAGCCATTTGGGCGAGTCCGGGTGGGCCGGTGATTCCTTCACCAGACGCAGCATGTCAGCCATGCCGTTCACAGGCTTGTCTCCGTTTTGAAACAGATCCATGGCGCGCGACCACTTGACGGCGGGCAGCTCGTTTTGACCCCAGAGCTGGAACTCAGCCTCCGACATCGCTCCTTTGCGAAAGGCTGTCTCGAATCCGATGC
The DNA here is from genome assembly GCA_031425215.1 of Verrucomicrobiaceae bacterium. GTDB lineage: Bacteria > Verrucomicrobiota > Verrucomicrobiia > Verrucomicrobiales > Verrucomicrobiaceae > JANPIW01. Next base: position 741 of record JANPIW010000565.1, on the reverse strand, counting down.
GCGAATCCCATTGCGCCGCCAGCTCGGATTTCTTTTTCGCACGAAAAGTCGGGAGCACTCCCTTCTCCCACATTTCACCGAAATTCAGCGGTTCCATGCTCCATTTGTCCTTCTTCAAATACCGCTCAAGCTGGAAGGCATCGACGAAAACATTATCGTCGATGGCCTGGCGCAGATGATTGCCAGCGCGTCCCTTGAGCTTCTCCGCTGCCGCCACAAGTTCTTGCGCGTAAGCAGCCAGCTTCGGGGTCATCTTTTCCATGTCATCGGCCTCGCCCGCCTCGATGGACAGCACGAGGTAATGCAGTTGCAGCCTCACCGCCGTGCCCATGTCTCCCTCTTCATCATCCTTCTTTTCCTTGTTCTGATCCTCCTGTCTTTTCACGCGGGTCTCGCGCCGCTTCTCTTCTTCACGCGTCAGTTCTTTGCGTTCAACGCTCACGAGCTTTTCGCAGTCTGCCAGCAGCGCAAGCGCTGCCGCGTCATTCGATGCTCCCGTGCGCAGCTTTTGCAGAACCACAGTCAGATTACCTCCCCGTTGCTGGGCGATTGCTGCCTCAGCTTCCTTGAGCTGCAGCTTGATCGTCTTAACCTGCTCCGCTGTCAGCAAGGGTGGCGTTGGCGCTGGTGTCGTGGTCTGTGCGACGAGCGCGCTACTGATCGTGAGCGCGGCGAGAGGGGCGAGGAGGATTCGGCTGGTCATGGTGGTTGGGATGGTAGTCAGGTGGAACGCGCGGCAAA
>JANPIW010000564.1:0-2887 GCA_031425215.1 Verrucomicrobiaceae bacterium | reverse complement strand
CTCAAGCGCCGCTGGGGCGCGCGCCAGAGCAGCGAGGCTAATCTCCATCGCGAGCTGCTGGTGAAATTCTACGGCGCTGAGAATGGCAAGGCCGTGAGACACGCAGAGACCTTCGAGATTTGCGAATACGGCCGCCGTCCGAGCGATGCGGAGATCAGGCAGCTCTTTCCATTCTATGATGCAAAGTGAGCGGCAGGCAGTGATGGCGACTCGCCCTCACGAACGCACTGAGAGCGGGTCGTCCTCATTGCCCAGACTGGCATGACAAAGAGATGAATCATCATCATGCCAAGCGTGAGGTCTGCGAAATCGAGAGTGAGCAGGATGCCTGCCTGAAAGGCGATTGCCGCAATCCAAAGCGGTGCTCGGAGACGCGGGATGAGCCAGAGCGGAAGGTATGCGACCTCAAAGGCGAGAGTGCCCCAGGTCATCAGACGCAGCAGTTCCTCGGGCATCGCGACGAGCAAATCGGGAATGCCGTTGCTGCGAGCGATGGCGGTTTGCAGGACGGTCTCGAGCGCAGTGCCATCGAGCCAGCCTGGGGATGTGAGCTTGCTCACGCCGGAGAAAGTGTAACCGGCGGCGAGGAGAATGCCGGCGGTGAAGGGAGCGATGCCGGGCATGGACCATTCGCGGGAGGATCGGCTCCAAATTTCTCCGGGAGGAATAATCGCGCACGACCACAGCAGCAGTCCGACATACGGCAGGCTAGGATTGGAAATGAGCGGGCAGGCGGTGAAGAGCATCGAGTGGATGATCGCAAGTGCCGCCGCGACAGGCCGCCTCCCGATTCCGAAAGCGAGGAACAACGACAGGATGCCTGCGAGCGCGGGGAGAATCGTCGCGAGTGGAGCGGCCGCTGGGTGAAAGAGCGGATTCCACCAGCGACCGTGGAATGGATTGTCACCCGGCGCGCCGAGGATACCAGCGGCACTGAAGAGTTCCGCGCCCCAGGGCACGAGAGCCGTGTAGTGCCAGGCGAGGTAAGCACCGAAGATGATTCTGAAAGCTGTGAACTGCCGGGCGCTGATTGCAGCCTGTGATTGTAGGAGAGACTTCACTGGATGGTGGCGGAGAGGGTTTTCATTCCAGTCGCGGTGCGGACATGGAGATCGAGCTGGAAGCGTTGCGCATCTGGTGGCAGTCCGAGCACATCGCGCATCGTGCCGGGTGTGATAAGGGCATAGCGCAGCGCGGCCTGCTGCATCTCCACTGGCAAGGCCGGGCTGTAACAGACTGCGGCCCCGTAGGCGTTGCGGCGATTGTAGGGACCGGCCAGTTTCTGCGCGAGTTCACGCGTGGGTTTGATGCGGATGGTCTCGCCGTCCCTGTTTTGAAACAAGAGTTCAACCTCGGCGGAGAAGGTTTCAAACTCGAGGCCGCTGTCTTGATGAATGGCAGTGCCGAAGACTCGCGGCAGCGGTGAAGCGGCGGTTGCCATGCCAATGCCCTTGAGCGTTTGGCTGCCAGTGAGATGACCGATCATGGCTGCGGAGCCGATGAGCAGGATGAGGAGCGAGAGAAGATTCGCCCGACGCAGCGCGTGATTGGTCTTCATGCGATTTGAGCGCGTGATTTCTGGCAGGCCCATCGTTTGGAGCAGCCAATGCATGTGGGCAGAAGGTGAAGTGGCGGTGTCCCCTCGACACCCGCCTCATGCACATCGCGAAACGCAAGCATGTCGTCGAAGCGATCCTCCCGCCAGTCGTCGAAGCCCGTTTCCTTCGGCGATTCGCGCGGGTTTTGATAAGTGCCGAAGAGCATGTCCCACAGCGGCAGGTCGGAGAAGTTATTCGTGTGATGCAGCTTTTGGTGATGAATGCGATGCGATTCGGGCCGCTGGATGATCCAGCCCAGCCAGTGCGGCGTGCGGATGTTCCAATGATAGAAGAACTCGGCGACCGCGGTGATGAGCGTGACCGCCGCTCCAGCTTCCGGCGTGCAGCCCGCGAGAGGAAAAACAATGGCAGCGCTCAGCAATGAATTGAGCGTGATCTCCACGGGATGCTTGTAGAGCGCCATGAAGACCTCCATGCGTCGCGGCGAGTGATGGAGCTGGTGGCAAAGCTTCCAGAAGAAGCGCGACTCATGACGCAGCCGATGCCAGAAGTAATAGATGAGGGTGATGAGCACATAAGTGCCGCTGATCTGGAGCCGCGCTGGGGATGATGCGAATACTCCGCGCCATGCGTGATCCGCGGCCAGTTGGTTCCAGGTGTTTCCTGCCAGCCAGACGATGACGACCTGCACGGCGTGCGTGAGCACCACGCGCCCCCACCAGTTGTCCACGCGGGGCAGTGCGTTGGCCGGCCAGAGTCGCTCGACGAGACACATCAGCGCGGCAATGACGGCGATGAGAAGGATGGTGTTCATGACCGCCAAGACTGGCTCGCTCATGAACTAGAAGTGAGTCGATAAACTCCATGGAGCCATCGCCATTGGCGATGGAGAGGCGCCGCATGGAATGCCGACGATTCGTCGGTCACTAGGAATTCATCACCGCCCGTTGGCCGGAGACTCGTCGGCATTCCATGCGCGAGCGAGGCGATAAAGACGCGCTCGCTGCTCTGCCATGTGCCTTGGATGAGCGAGCTTCTCCCCCGGCGTCATTGCGCGCCAGCGGGCGATGTTCTCCTTCCCGTTCATGGCTCACAGCTTGTCTTCATCACAGTTGGCGGCACGCACACGGTTCTTGCTCATCCGCCGCGTTCTCGTTCAGATCCCCGCACATCAATGGCTTCCCCATGGGTTCGTCCCCGGCAGTACCCGGCGGGAAAAGCCCTTGCAAAGCAATGAGCCATGACGATGCGGTTGAACCACGAATGAAGACGAACAGACACGAATCAATGCAGGGCAGCGGCGCGGTTCTTGGTGTTGCCTGGCTTGT
>JANPIW010000563.1:0-3012 GCA_031425215.1 Verrucomicrobiaceae bacterium | reverse complement strand
CGGCTCGGCGGCCTTCATCTCGGGCGAGTCGAAAACGCCGCTCTTCGCCTCCGCCAGCTTGAGCCGCACGGCGCGGGCGAGCTGCGTCGAGAGCGGCATGTGCCCGCCCATCCATTGCGGCACAAGTCGCGCGGCCTTCTTGCTCTTCCGCACCATCGCGGTCATGTCGCGCACTCTCACAAACTCGAGTTGGAAACCAGCAAACGTAAATCCATCGTCCGCTTTGAGCCTGGCAATGAATGATTCCTCAATGCTGCCGAGATAGCCGCCGCGCATGAGCTTCACCGACATCATCGCATCGCTTGTGATGGTGCCGATCGACATGCGATGAAAACGCGCGATGTCCGGCTGGTCCACGACAAAGAAGTCCCCATCCTGCCGCACGCGGCGGAATTGCGGATACGCCTTCAAGCTCTGGCCGCCACGAGTCACGAAGTCGATGACCCATTTCCATTCCTCGTCACTCAAATCTCGAAACGCATGGGTTGAACGGATCTCCGTCTGCGCCTCGTCACCATGAAAACCGCCACCCAACGCGAGAGTCACCAGATGCTGAACGAGCAGGTCAAGCGGCCGCTCCACCGGCTCTCGATCCTCCATCTCGCCCCGCGCGATGGCATCGCGCACCGCCGCGAATTCCACCAACTCCAGTGCGTGCGCCGGCACGCAAAAGATGCGGCTCACCGCGCCGGGCTGATGGCCGCTGCGTCCCGCACGCTGCAACATGCGCGCCACGCCTTTCGGCGCGCCAACTTGGATGACTTGCTCCACCGGAGAAAAATCTACGCCGAGATCGAGGCTTCCCGTGCAGACCACGCACTTCACTGTGCCCGCGCGCAGGCGCTCCTCGACTGCTTCGCGCTGCTTTCGATCCACCGAGCCGTGATGCAAGGCAATATCCTCACCCCACTCCGGTTTCGCGGCTTTCAGTGACTGAAACCAAATCTCCACCTGCGAGCGGGTGTTCACGAAGAGCAGCGTCGTCCGGCATTTCTCGATGCGACGGATCACATCGGGCAAAAGGCGAAGCCCGATATGCCCGCTCCAAGGAAAGCGCTCCATGTTGCGCGGGAGCAGCGTCTTGAGTTCAAACTTTTTGCTGATCTGCGCGGAGATCAATCGTGACTTCCCCGTCTTGATCGCGGACCCAAGAAGCACTTGCAGCGCTTGGTTGAGGTTTCCCAGCGTTGCGGACAAGCCCCAGACGCGAAGGTTTGGAGCCCAGTGACGCAATCGGGCAAGGCACAGCTCAGTCTGCACACCGCGTTTCGAGCCGATCAACTCATGCCATTCATCCACGATCACGCAGCGCAGCGATGCGAATTTCTCTCGCGTGTCAGCGTGCGTGAGCAACAGCGACAAGCTCTCAGGCGTCGTCACGAGAGCAGTGGGAAAACGATGGCGCTGCTTTTGTCGTGCCGCTGAACTGGTGTCACCCGTCCGCAGTTCCACAGACCACGGGATGCCCAGATCCTTCAGCGGAGCGCGCAGAGATTCAACCGTGTCATTCGCGAGCGCTCGCAGTGGAGTAAGCCACAGGACGCGCAGGTGCTCGGGATGTTTCGGCCAGGCCGTGCGATCCGGGTTTTGCTCCAGCCACTCCAACACGGGACCACCCCACACCGCATAGGTTTTTCCCAGTCCCGTCGGCGCATGAACGAGCCCGCTCTCACCCGCGAGCGATGCGGCCCACGCCTCCCGCTGAAACGGAAAAGGTTTCCAACCCTTCTTCTTGAACCATTCCAACCACGGCGACTTCATTCGCGTGCCCCTTCTCGAATCAGCGCGCGCAAGCTCTCCAGAGTGTCCGCTTCCTCTGGTTTCTTGTCGTGTCGCCAGCGGTTCATGCGCGGAAATCGCACAGCGAGGCCAGCCTTGTGGCGCGTGGACTCCTGCACGTTTTCAAACGCCAGCTCGAAGACCAGCTCCGGCTTCACCGCGCGGATCGGCCCAAATTTCTCGGTCGTGTTCGAGCGCACGAAGGCATCCACCTGGCTGATCTCCGCATCGCTCAAGCCCGAGTATGCCTTCGCCACGGGCACGAGCTTTCCGTTGTCCCAGAGCGCGAACGTGTAGTCTGTGTAAAGGCTCGCGCGTCGTCCATGGCCGAGTTGCGCGTTGATCAACACCGCGTCGAGAACAAGTGGGTCGATCTTCCATTTCCACCAGTCGCCACGTTGCCGCCCCACGGCATAGCGCGAGGAGAGTCGCTTGAGCATGATGCCCTCGACCCCGCGCTCTCGCGATTCGAGCTGCATCGGCGCCAGATCCTCCCACGACGCGGGATGCAGCACTTCAGGCAATCGCAGCGCAAACTCCTTCGGCGAAGGCGCGACGAAACCAAACAAGTCAGGCGTCTCCCAGATCGCGCTCTGAGCTTTCGCTTGCGGTCGTTGCGCCGCTTCATGCATCACGTTCTCCAGCAGCGCGCGGCGCTCCGCGAGCGGACGCTCGCGCAAGTCTTCGCCGTTCCATTCCAGCAAGTCGTAAGCAATGAGCACAACGGGAAAGCTCGTGCGAATCCGGGCACTCACTGATTTGCGTCCGAGACGCCGCTGCAAACGCGCGAAGGGTTGAGGCGCATCACCGCTCCACGCGAGAATTTCTCCATCGAGTACCGTGCCGTCGGGCAAGGCCACCGCCGCCTCGCTGATTTCGGGAAAGCTCTCAGTCACGATCTCCTCACCGCGAGACCATAACAGCACCTCGCCTCTGCGCCGGATCAATTGCGCGCGGATGCCGTCCCACTTCCACTCTGCCTGCCACTCCGCGATGTCGCCTAGCGACGCTGGCCCGCCCTCCAGCGGTGAGGCAAGAAAGAACGGATACGGTCGCGCCACTTCGCCAGCTCCGAGATCGCTCGCATCCAGCATCCGCTTGAAGTGCTCCGCCGTCGGCTTCCAATCACCCAGCAGCCGATGCGCCATCACCGGCTGCTCGATTCCAGCAACCGCCGCAAGCGCCCGCACGACAAGCGTCTGCGCCACACCCACGCGAAAGCCACCCGTGATC
>JANPIW010000562.1:0-15742 GCA_031425215.1 Verrucomicrobiaceae bacterium | reverse complement strand
GATAAGCGCTGAAAGCATCTAAGCGCCAAGCTCCTCCCAAGATAAATTTTCCCTGAAGGATCGTGGAAGACTACCACGTCGATAGGCCTCGGGTGTAAGCGCAGTAATGCGTTCAGCTCAGAGGTACTAATCATCCGCTTGTCTTGCATTGCTGCCATCTCGGCAGCTAATCAAGAGAGCAAACGTCCATGGCTCAATCAACGTAATTTCCTCTGTATGCAGTATTCAAAGAACAGGTTCTCCAGACAAGTGTCATCAGACACCCGTGCATTAAAACTAAGGTGCTCGGCAGTCTGGTGACCATGGCACAGTGGTACCACCCGTTCCCATCCCGAACACGGAAGTGAAACGCTGTTGCGCCGATGATAGTTGGGCGACAGGCCCTGCGAAAGTAGGACGTTGCCAGTTTATAACACACCCCGCACCACTAGTTGGCTGCGGGGTGTTTTATGTCCCCGTGCCCGGAGAATATGAAATCCCATTTGCCAGATGGACAATTGGGTGAATACTGTGGATCATGTCTGAAGACTCCATCAGAACCCTCCAATTGAAGTTAGAAATGATGCCCGCCGAAGAAATCGTCTGCCACGTTTTAGGAAAAACCCAGGACGAGGCCGTGGTTACAACCAATTTTCGCCCTTTCGAGTCTGTGATTCTACACCTCGTAACCAGAGTGCGGTCAAATATACCCGTTCTTTGGGTTGATCACGGCTCGAATCTTCCTGAGACATACCGGTTTGCAGAGCACTGCAGAGAAAAGCTCCAATTGAATCTGAAAGCCTATCTACCGCGCATTTCTGCTGCAAACTGGCTCGCGCTCAATGGCGGCTCGATCCCGATGCCAGACGAGGTAGGGCGCGTGGAATCCTTCAGCCGCATCATGAAGCTTGAGCCCTTCGAGCGTGGCATGGCCGAGCTTGCGCCAAAGATCTGGATAACCGCCTTGCGTCGCGAGCAAAACCCGACGCGCGCGCAGTCGTTACAGATCGTGCAGTGGGATGCGAAGTTCCGCTGCATCAAGGTCAATCCACTGCTCGACTGGACTACTCAGCAACTTGAAGCCTACCTTGCTGAGTATGGCCTGCCGAACGAGCGGACCTACTATGATCCGGCAAAAGGAGACGAGAAACACGAGTGTGGCTTGCACGCGCCACTAACAACAGATCATCAAGAACGCGGCATCTAGCTTCCCGATGCTCTCGCAGGAATTCATGCTTTATGTCCTCGCCGGATTCGCTGCGCAGCTCATTGATGGCGCGTTGGGGATGGCGTATGGCGTCACCGCTTCATCCATACTTATGTCCATTGGTGTGCCAGCCGCCGCCACCAGCGCGACGGTTCACGCAGCGGAGTGCTTCACCACTGGTGCCTCGGCCATCTCACATCACGCTTTTGGAAACGTGAATCGTCTCCTTTTCCGCCAATTACTCATACCTGCGGTGATCGGTGCCATCTGCGGTGCATATTTGCTTTCGCGCTTCGATGGCGAGCTGCTCAAACCTTGGATCGCGGGATACCTGCTCATTATGGGCCTGATCATTATACTGAAAGCCTTCCGCAGGTTCCCCCCTCGGGAGGTCACCACTCATCTCGCGCCCCTCGGTTTCACCGGCGCGTTTCTAGATGCAATGGGCGGCGGCGGCTGGGGTCCCATTGTCGCATCAAATCTCATCGCTCGCGGCAACAGCGTGCGATTCACAGTCGGTAGTGTGAACGCTGTCGAGTTTTTCGTCACCCTGGCCGCCTCGATCACTTTTATCCTCACCATTGGCCTCTCGAACTGGCAGATCATCATCGGTCTCGCTCTAGGTGGCGTGATCGCCGCGCCCTTTGGCGCATGGCTCGCGAAAAAGCTTCCCATCCGCCCGTTCATGGCGCTCGTCGGAGTCCTCATCGTCGCTCTCAGCGCGCGCAATTTGTTCACCACCATCATCTGAATCACCCAGCGAACCCATGTCACTTACGCACCTCCAGTATCTTGAGTCCGAGAGCATTTTCATTCTGCGTGAAACCGCCGCGCAGTTCCAAAAGCCTGCGCTTCTCTTTTCCGGCGGCAAGGATTCAATCGTTATGGCATGGCTTGCGCGCAAAGCCTTCCATCCCTCCAAGTTACCATTCCCGCTGCTGCATGTGGACACCGGTCACAACTTCCCGGAAGCCATGACCTACCGCGATACCTTCGTGCGTGATATCAACGCCGACCTCGTCGTCGGTTCTGTGGAAAAAAGCATCGCCGATGGTCGCGTCACGGAGGAAAAAGGTCCAAGCGCCAGCCGCAACAAACTGCAAACCGTCACTCTTCTCGATTCCATCGAAGAGCATCAATTCGACGCCTGCCTCGGCGGTGGCCGACGCGACGAAGAAAAAGCACGCGCCAAAGAACGCTTCTTCAGCCATCGCGACGGTTTCGGCCAGTGGGACCCGAAGAACCAGCGGCCTGAGCTTTGGAACATCTTTAACGGCCGCAAACATTACGGCGAGCACTTTCGCGTCTTCCCGCTGAGCAACTGGACCGAGATGGACGTCTGGCAGTACATTCGCCAGGAAAAAATCCCCCTCCCCAGCCTCTACTTCAGCCATCAAAGAAAAATCATCGAGCGACACGGCCAGCTCCTCGACGCCAGCACCGGCATCATCCCGCTGCTTGATGATGAGAAGCCCAAGGTGAAGGAAATGACCATCCGCTTCCGCACCGTCGGCGACGCCACCTGCACCGGCGCTGTCGTCTCCACCGCCAGCACGCTCGACGAAATCGTTGCCGAAGTCGCAGCAGCGCGCCAAACCGAGCGGGGGACAAGGGCAGATGACAAGCGAAGCGAAACCGCGATGGAAGACAGGAAAAAAGAAGGGTACTTTTAAATCTAGCACCGCGAGCGCCGCCCCTCGACACCGCAAACCAAGCCAATAATAATGGACCTCCTCATCAATCCCGAAGAATCTTCCCTCCTCCGCTTCACCACTGCCGGCTCCGTCGATGATGGCAAGAGCACGCTCATTGGTCGTTTGCTCTATGACTCAAAGTCCATCTTTGAGGACCAGCTCGCGGCAGTGGAAGAATCGTCAAAGCGTCGTGGCGACGAGCATGTGAATCTCGCCCTGCTCACCGACGGCCTGCGCGCCGAGCGCGAGCAGGGCATCACTATCGATGTCGCGTACCGCTACTTCGCCACCCCGAAAAGAAAATTCATCATCGCAGACACGCCGGGGCACATTCAATACACGCGCAACATGGTCACTGGCGCGTCCACCGCTGATCTCGCCATCATCCTCGTCGATGCGCGCCAAGGCATTGTGGAGCAGACAAAGCGCCATTCCTACCTCGCCAGCCTGCTGCGTATTGGCAATGTCGTGCTCGCCGTGAACAAGATGGACCTCGTCGATTTCGACCAAGCCGTCTATGACACCATCATTGCCGAGTACCTTCAGTTCGCAGCCGGCCTGCAAAACCCCGTGAACATCACCTGCATCCCTTTGAGCGCGCTCAATGGCGACAACGTCGTCGAGCGCTCCGAAAAAATGCCGTGGTATTCCGGCCCCGCGTTGCTTGAGCACTTGGAAAACGTCCCCACCCACGGCGAGGCCGACTCCGACGCCGCGCGCTTCCCTGTGCAGTGGGTCATCCGTCCCATGTCCGATGGCAAGGATGCCAGGCTCGGCCTCAACCTCCACGACTACCGCGGCTTTGCAGGCCGCATGGCCTCCGGCACCTTCGCCGTAGGTGACGAGGTCATCGCCTATCCCGCCGGCCTCACCACACGCGTCACAGGCATCCACACCTTTGAGGGCGCGCAGCCTCACGCCATCCCGCAGCTCTCCTATTCCATCACCCTCGCCGACGAGATCGACATCAGCCGCGGCGGCCTTCTCGCGAAACCCGAGAGCAAACCCTGCGTCAGCCAGGAGTTCGATGCCATGATCTGCTGGTTCACCGACAAGAAAACCCTCAAACCCAATAGTCGCTTCCATCTGCGCCACACCACCAACGAAGTCCGCGCTGTGGTGCAGGACGTGCTCTATAAGGTCAATATCAGCACGCTCGAGAAAAGCGCCGTCAGCAAGGAATTCGGACTCAACGACATCGGCTGCATCCGCATCCGTTGCTCCTCGCCGATCTTTTTCGATCCCTACACACAGAACCGCATCACGGGCAGTTTCGTCCTTGTCGATGAGCAGACCAACGGCACCGTCGCCGCCGGCATGATCGTGAAATCCGTCTCGCCGGTTGATGACGAGGACGCGGAAGTGGTCATCTGATCGCAAAAGCCTCATGGCTGAACTAGCAACAGATTCGGACTACGATTTCCTCGTCATCGGCGGCGGCAGCGCTGGCTATGCCGCCGCGCGCACCGCCACCTTGCTGGGATTGCGTGTCGCCGTGATCGATGGAGCCAACGAGCTGGGCGGCCTTTGCATCCTTCGCGGCTGCATGCCCAGCAAGGCGCTCATCGAGTCCGCCAATCGCAATCTCACCATCAGGCGTGCCGCCGAGTTCGGCCTGCGAGCGCATTCAAACGCAGCCGACATCACCGCCATCCGTGAGAGAAAGCGCGCGCTCATCACCGACTTCGCCAGCTACCGCCAGGGCCAGTTGCAGGACGGACGCTTCACCTTGCATCGCGGCATGGCCAGATTTCTCGATGCGCACACCATTGAGGTCACGCCGCGTGATGGATCGCCCGCGCAAACACTCACCGCGCGCAGCTTCTGCATCGCCACCGGCTCTCATGCCCATGTGCCCGAGATTCCCGGACTGCGCGAGGCAGGTTTCTGGACCAGCGACGACGTTCTCGATGCCGCCGCGCTTCCCGCCACATGCGCCGTGCTCGGCGGCGGCGCCATCGCGCTCGAGATGGCGCACTATCTCGACGGCGTAGGCTGCAAGGTCACCCTCATACAGCGCGGCGCGCAATTTCTCACCGGCCTCGACCACGAGTGCAGCAACGTGATCGAGAAAGCCTACACCCATCGCGGCATCGCTTGTCATCTTGGCACTGCGATCTCGCGCGTCAGCATGGAGAGCGGTCGCAAGGTCATCGAGTTCAGCATAAGCGGCCAGCCTCAGCGCATCGCCGTCGATCAAATCCTTGTCGCCATGGGCAGGCATCCTGCCTCTTCGGGCCTCGACCTGCACTCCGCCGCCATCGGCACCGAGCACAAAAAGATTACCGTCACCACCACCATGCAGACCACGCAGCCGCACATCTTTGCCGCAGGCGATGTGTGCAGCCCGCTCGATGTCGTCCACATCGCCATCCAGCAGGGCGAGATCGCCGCGCGCAACGCGCACCGGCTTCTCAGCGGAAAAGCAGCGGACGAGCACATGGACTACCGCATGCTCCTCTTTGGCGTCTTCTCCCAACCCCAGGTCGCCGCCGTCGGCGCTGGTGAGGCGGGGCTAAAAACAAACGGCATCCCATTTGTCTCCGCATCCTACCCGTTCGCAGATCACGGCAAATCCATGGTCATGGGCGAGACCGAAGGCTTCGTGAAAATGCACTGCCATGCGCACACCGGCGAGATCCTCGGCGCCACCTGCACCGGCCCCGAGGCCACGGAACTCATCCACGAAATCGTCGTCGCCATGCACCACCGCTGCACCGCGCGCGAGTTCCTCAGCATCCCGCACTACCATCCCACGCTCAGCGAGATCTGGACTTATCCCGCCGAGGAGATCGCGGAGCGCATCGAGGGCGGCAGCACCCTGAATCCATAAAGACACCACCGCAAAAAGTGCGCAGTGCGAAGTGCTCAGTTTGAGAACCCCGCACGTTTCCTTGCCGCCGTTGCCCCGGTGCACGATCCGTGTCAGACTGCGCACCTGCCGTGTCCTTTTTCAAACGCCCTGAAGTTGTGTTGTTGCTCATCCTCGCCCTCGGCGGCGCGTGGTGGGTGTTGTCGGACGCGAACAAAGAAGGCGAAGACGAGCGCACCAGCAACTCTGCGCCAGCCACCGATGCCGAACCCGCGTTGAAGATCCACCGCCGCACCTTGGAGCGCGATTACGGCAACGCGCGCCTCGACATCGAGCTGCGCTACGCCAACACCACCGCGACGAAGCTCGCGTTGCAGCCGCCGAATGCGCGCCTCGTCACTGCCGCAGGCCGCGAAGTGCCCGCGTTCTTTCTGCCCTTTGAGCCGCCGCCCGAAATCCCCGCCAAAACCGCCGCCGATGTGCGCCTCCGATACTGGCTCGAAAAAACAGACCTCGCCGGAGCGCTCACGCTCCATATCGGCGATGCGAGCATCGAGATCAAAACCGCCGCGCCCTTTGATCTGGAGAAGCTGGAGAACAAAAAGCCGCGCACATTTGATGGCGCGGAGTGGAGGAGTGAGGGGTGAGGTTTGTTCTTCAAAAATGATGCACCATGATTTTACCCCACATGATTTTACCTCCTTGCTCGCGTCATCAGCTCCGCCGGCCTGATTTGGTAAAATCATGGAGTGGTAAAATCATGGAACAGCAGACCACGGTGTGATGCACGACTACCTTCTCATTGATGTCGGCAACGGTCGCGCCAAGCTCGGACTCGCGACGCGTGAGGCAATCACCGCGCATCATGATCTCGCCACGAAAGAAATCAGCGCAAGCGCATTGCAGCACGTCATTGCTGACTGGGATTTCCGCCGCGTCGTCGTGTGCAGCGTGGTGCCGGATGTGATGCCTGTGTTGCGCGGGGTTTTCGGCAGCGCCATGATCGAGCTGCGGCATGACACGGCGATGGGCATCGGCATTGATTACCCGAAGCCTGAAACCATCGGCCCCGACCGCCTCGCCAACGCCGTCGCGCTCAGCGCATTGTACTGCGCCGAGGGGCAGCCGGGCATCGTGATCGACTTCGGCACCGCCGTGACATTCGACATCCTCTCCGCGAGGCATCACTACATCGGCGGCATCATCGCGCCCGGGCTGCGCTTGATGACGGATTACCTGCACGAGCGCACAGCGTTGCTCCCGCGTGTCGAGCTGCGCGAGCCGGAGAGCGCCATCGGACAATCGACGGAGTCAGCCATCCTTGCTGGCGCCGCCATCGGCTATCGCGGCATGGTAGCTGGTCTGCTCGCCGCGTTGCGCAAAGAACTGCCCGGCGGAAAAGATGCCGCCGTAGTAGCCACCGGCGGCGACGCGCACTGGATCACCTCCGGCATGACCGAGCACATCGCCACCGATCCCGATTTGACCTTGCACGGCCTGCGGCTGGTGGGAAACCGCGCTTGAAGACATCGACTAACTTGAATGGAGGCACTCTCCATTTGCGCTCACGGCGACATTTCCGCGCTCAATGCACGATCTGCACTTCGTCGCCCACCTTCACCAGCTCGAAGAATTTTTTCGCCATCGCGTAAGGCAGTCGGATGCAGCCGTGTGAGGCGGGGCGACCCGTGACGTAGCCGCTGTGCAGGCCGATGGCGCTGCAATTGAGCCGCATGAACCAGGGCATCTGGACGTGGTAAAGCGTGGATTTGTGGCTGCGGTGCTTGTCCGTCACCACGTAGCGGCCCGCGGGCGTGCTGTAACCCTCGCGACCCGTGGAGATGCTGGTGGATTCGATCACTTGGCCCTGTTTCGCGAGAAAGGCGCGCTGCTTGCTGAGATCGACGGTGACGAGAATGTCCGGCTCAGACTCAGGATCGCGTCCGAGCAGGACGCGCATGAGAAACAAGTACTGCTGCGTGGCCGCGAAGTTCAGCGGGTAGCGTTTGTATTTCTTTGTGCAAGTGGAGGTCTTCGCTCCCGCTCTCATCAGCGCGACGGCTCCCTCCACATCACCGCGCGCGGCGCAGGCCATCAAGGGTGTGACACCGCGATCTGATGCGAGGCTGTTCTTCAAATCACGCGTAATGATGCTGTCGAGCAACCGCTTGTCCGCAGGACTGGAGAAATGCGCGTCAGGCTCCGCGCCAGCCGCGAGAAGGGCGGTAATAAGGCTCACGGGCCGCCGCAATGAGGCGAGGGCAATGGGCGGCTGGCTCTCAGCACCGGCAAGATGAGGGTCCGCGCCGCGCAGCAGAAGCTTGCGCACCGCCTCGATGTCGCCAAAGCGGATCGCGGCGCAAAGCGCGGTGTCGCCGCCAAAAGTTTTTTCATTGGGATCGAGGCCGCGGTCTAGCAACGCGTCGAGATGGTCGGCGTCGCCCTGCACGACGGCCTGGTAGATCAGCGGCAGATGGCTGTCTTTGGCCGGATGCAGCCGCAAGAATTCCGTGAGATCATGACGCAACGGCTCGAGCGCCGAAGCGGGCAGGGGATTCTTCCACGCGGGGATTGTGACGGGCGGCGGAGAGAGTGCAGCGGAGCGGATTTCGTACCGGGCGTCGATTTCCTCGCTCATGGAGGCGGGCGCCAACGCCATTAAACTGGCGACGATTGCGAGTGATGTCAGTCGGGAGAGGCTCATGAAAAGGGAGGTGGAATAATCGGGAAACACGTTGGGAAGTCCAGTTTCTACTTCGGCAAGGTGCCATGAAATGCGACTGATCTCAGCCTGAGGGCGCATCGGAATGCTGGCGCATCGCGCTACTTTGGGTTACGTCCGTGCATGTCGCGCATCATCCTCGGCGTCACCGGCTCCATCGCCGCTTACAAGGCGGCGGACATCGCGTCGCTTCTCACCAAAGCGGGGCACCGCGTCACCTGCGTGCTCACGCGCGCCGCGGCGGAGTTCGTCACGCCGCTCACGCTCGGCACGCTCTCTCGCGAGCCGGTCATCACCGATCTCTTCGCTGAAAAAGAAGGCTGGCAGCCAGGGCACATCCAGCTCGCGGATGAGGCGGACCTGCTCCTCATCGCGCCCGCGTCGGCGAACATCCTCGCCGCAATGGCGCACGGCTTTGCGAACGACGCGCTAACCGCCATCGCGCTGGCGACGCGCGCGCCCATTCTCATCGCACCGGCCATGAACGGCAAAATGTGGGAGCATCCCGCCACGAAGCAAAACGTGCAGACACTCCGCGAGCGCGGCGTGAAATTCATCGAGCCAGCGGAAGGAATGCTGGCCTGCGGCTACGAAGGAACGGGAAGACTTGCTCCCGTGGAAGAAATCGTGGCTGCAGCAGTGAAACAACTGAGCACTGAGCACTGAGCACTGAGCACTGAGCACTTCTTCTTCCACCATGCGCATCCTCATCACCGCCGGCCCCACGCGCGAAGCCATCGACCCCGTTCGCTACATCACGAACCGTTCATCAGGCCGCATGGGTTACGCGCTCGCGGCTGCGGCAAAAGAAGCGGGCCATGTGGTCACGCTCATCTCGGGGCCGGTGACTCTCTCGCAACCCGTGGGCGCGAATTTCATTCCCGTCGAGACCGCGCAGCAAATGTTTGATGCCGTGGCTGGCGTGATCAAAGCGCATGATGTCGCGATCTTTTCTGCCGCCGTCGCCGATTACAGGCCAGTGCAGGCCGCTACGCAGAAGATCAAGAAAACGGAATCGCGCATCACGCTCGAGCTGGAGCGCACGCAGGATATTCTCGGCTCGGCGCGCACGGTGTTTGGGTTTGAGGGATTCATCGTGGGCTTTGCTGCGGAGACGGAGAACCTCGTCGATGAAGGTCACGCAAAGCTGCGGCGCAAGGCGTGTGACCTCGTTGTGGCGAATGATGTTTCGCGCCCGGGAACCGGGTTTGACAGCGAGGAAAACGAAGTCACTCTCTGCCTCCCCGGCGGCAAAAGCATTCCGCTTCCTCGCAAAAAAAAGACCGACCTCGCCAGAGAGATCATCCGCTTCATCGAGGAGCGCGTCGCCGGGCAAAGACCCCCGACTCCATGATCAAAGACCTCCTCCCCGTCGCCACCCAGGCCGCTCTCGCAGCGGGCAAGCTCCAGCGCGAAAACTTCGGCACGCCGCTCACGGTGAACGAGCTGAAGAAACACGACATCAAGCTCGAGCTGGATGTGCGCTGCCAGGCGCTCATCGCCACCACGATCCTCGGGCACTTTCCTGATCACGCCATTCTCGGCGAGGAGGAGGGCGATGTCGGTGGCGACGGCGATGTGGAATGGATCGTCGATCCCATCGACGGCACGGTGAATTATTTCTATGGCATCCCGCACTTCTGCGTCTCCATCGCCGCGCGCCGCCGTCACACGCACGAGCCGCTCTGCGGAGTGATCTATGATCCGATGCAGGACGAACTGTGGGCCGTGCAGCCCGGCGCGCAGCCCACGCTGAACGGCAAGCCCATCCACGTCAGCCCGCGCGCCACGATGGCGGAGGCGATAGCGACGATTGGTTTTTCCAAGAGCAAAGAAGCGCTCGACCTCGGCTTTGGTCGCTACAAGCGCATCGCCTACGACGTGCGCAAGACGCGCATGCTCGGCAGCGCCGCGCTCGCGCTCGCGTACGTCGCCACCGGCCGCCTTGATGCGTATGTCGAGGAGCAAATCAGCCTCTGGGACGTGGCCGCGGGCGTGATGCTCGTCGAGGCCGCCGGAGGAAAAATCCGCACCGAGCCGAGCACGACCAAGGAAGGCACGATGTTCATCTG
Source organism: Verrucomicrobiaceae bacterium (assembly GCA_031425215.1). Classification (GTDB taxonomy): domain Bacteria; phylum Verrucomicrobiota; class Verrucomicrobiia; order Verrucomicrobiales; family Verrucomicrobiaceae; genus JANPIW01. Next base: position 5,256 of record JANPIW010000562.1, on the reverse strand, counting down.
CGCCTGGAACGGCACGCTGTCGATCGAGCCTTATCTTTGAACGCCGGCCCCCCTTCAGAGGCACGACGGCACATAAAGAAACTGCCGCTGCTCCGTGACGAGCATCTGCGGATCACGCTCACCCTTGGTGACATGAAAGTGATATGTCTCCATCCATTCCTTGCCGTCCTTTGACTTGAGCGTACGATCCGGAGCATGACTCTCACCGATTTGTCTGCTGCGTCGCTCGATCAACTGGAGGCACAACTCGTGGCGGATCTCGATGTGGTGCGGCGCTTCAAAGCCCTGGTTGGTCGGTATCAGCCACTGACCGTTCCTGCCACCGCGCTCTCCGCCATCTTGTCGGCAGATTCGCCGCCTGCCGCCGCCGCGCCCACCTCCCCTGTACTGCCTGCTGCTCCTCCACCGGCACCTTACGTCCCGCCTCCGCGACATCCGAATTGGAATATCGCTGATGTGAATGTCGCCGTCCGCCAGATCATCTCCACGTTCAGTGGCACCTTTGGCATCGGCGATGTGAAGAAACAGCTCGACACTCAGCACTACCGGACCTTTGGCGACTCCACCGTCCGCGCCGCCCTCCAGACTATGCAGGAGAAAGGCGAGATTTTGCTGTCCAGACGCGGCATTGGGCGCGGCGGCAACAAGTATTCCCGGCCCGCCCCGGCAGTTTCAACCGAGATCCCGCCTGTTTAGCGCTTTGCCGGACCCATTCCGGCACTTGTCGGAGCGGTTTCCTCGTCCGACAACGCCATTCTGGCGTCCATCTCAGCGGTTTAACCGTCCCGCAGAACCATTCTGTCGTCTGCCAAGGCGATTCATCACTTTGCCTGAATGGTTTCGTGCTCCAACGGAATGCTTTAATCAGACGACGGAATGGTTTAGGCAAAGCACCAAATCATTCCGTCGTCTGACAGAATGATTTAGCGCGACAGCTAAATGATTTAATCGCTTTACTGAATGATTCCGTGCCACGACGGAATGAGCCAGGCAAAGGATAGAATCGCGCTGTCGTATGACAGAACCGCGTCGTAAGAGTGAAAAACCGCCATGGAGTGCAGTAAAGCGCTTTGCTTCGTATGTGACAACGCTCAAATCGCTTTATTAATGCGCTGACCGTAATGCATTAAGCGGGTTTTGTTGTTCCAAACCCTTGGAACCTCCTCCCATCGTCACTGGATTGAGTGTCCAGGAATCGAGGCGCGACACTCCTGCCCGCTCCAACTTGATCGCAGGCCCCCGTCCAGCCTGGTACACACAGCTAGCACGCCCAAACCCGCCTGCCGATTTGCGCGAGCTGGTGTGTGGCCTCAACAAACGGATTCAGGCAACGGCTCGTATGGCTTCTGTCGTGTCATCGTCACTTCCCGCACGCTGTCTCCTGATCCTTGACGTTGCCTCAGTTCCGGCTTCAAACCTTCACGGCATTCCTGAAGTTCAGACTTGACCTCTCTCGAGAAAAAACATGTAATGGCGCATCAAATACTCTTGCCGCTATGAAACACTCCGTCACTTTGTCACGCCCTCCCTCCCTCACGTTGATCGTCCTGATGTTTTCCGTCGTAGCGACACTCTCGAATGCCGACACGCCTGAATTCGACCGGCTGCGTGATTCTTATAAGGCTGCAATGGAGAAGGCGACGAAGCCTCTCAATCAAACCTACCTCGAAGAACTGGCAAAGCTCCGTGACATGTACACCCGTGCCGCAAAGCTCGAAGCTGCCAACACGGTGCAGGCGGAAATTGACGCCATCTCCAGCAAAGCCGGTATCCAAGTTCCGGGAAAGCAGCCCCCGCAAGCAGTCATCACGGCGGGTGCCCCGGAGACCCAAGCAGTCATTCCTGCCAACGACGTGAATGGTTTTAAGATTGGACCGCTCAAGAAAGGTGATGTCATCACGCTCAGCTATGTGGGTGGCAAATGGAAAGACCACGGTAAGGTGCCAACAGACAGCCCAGACGCAGAGTTCACCGAGACGGGAGAGAAAGCTAGGCTGGTGATCGGTCATGGCCGTTACAGAACCAAACCCGGGCCTGTTCTTGTCACTGTGCCGACTCGAACCGCCGCTAAACCGTTCTCATATGTACTGCTGGAAGATGTGCCCAACGTGGTGCTGCGAATCAACGACGACACCGACGATTATGACAACCCGGGTTCAGTCACCTACAAGTTGAAAATCTCACGCTGAACCGGCGAAGGCAACAGCCCGAATAGCATCTATCGTGTCATGGGCACTTCCCGCTCGCCATTGCCTGATCCTTGAGCGCCATACTGAAGCAAACGAAAGCCAGCCTGCTGACGTTGTGGAGAAAAAAGAGGGACTCCTCGCGGAGTCCCTCTCGTGGTGTGGTGAGTGAATAAGCCGCAGGATGGATTATCCCAACCCCTCCCCCTTCCACCCATCGCGATACTGCCGCGTGAGCTGCGCATTCAGTTCAGGGCGGTTGGTCACCTTTCCAGCGGTTGTGTCCCATTCGATCCATGCGCCGGGGTTTCTCTCGGCCAGCACGCCTAGAAGCACGGCCTCTGTGACGGGGCAGCCGTAGGTGGGGAGGTCGGTGGAGGCTTTGGTGCCTTGCATCGCGGCATCGACCCAGTCGGTGTAGTGGTTCGCAAGCCGCGTCTTGGGATAAGTGTGGCCGGTGAATTTTTCCTCGGGCACGAGCCACGGGCGCTGGCTGTGGGGCTTGAAGATGCCGCCGTTTTCGCCGACGAAGAAAATGCCGCTGGGCGCGTCGCGAGTGAGCGCGGCGGGTTTGATGATCTTGGCGTCGTAGGTGTAGCCGCCGTCGGTCCAGGTCATCTTGATTTTGTCGCCGAGCGTGAGCGGGGTGCCGGGGAACTCGAGTTCCAGATGGCGCTTCTGTGCGTAGAGATCGCCCTTGCTGCCCTCGTCGAGGCAGCGCACGCGCGTGGGAGCGCCGAGGCCGAGGCAGGCGAAGACGACATCGAAGTAATGGCAGCCCATGTCGCCCATCATGCCCACGCCGAAATCCACCCACGAGCGCCACATCGAGGGATGATAAGCCTGATCGAGAAAGGGCACTTCATTGGCGATGCCGAGCCAGAGGTTCCAGTCGAGATGCCCGGGCACGGGATCGGACTGCGGTTTGCGCGCTATGACTTTGGGCCACCACGTCGCCTTCTTGTTTTCCCAGCAGATGATTTCCTTCACCTTGCCGATCGCGCCGCTCTTGATGAGATCAACCGCGAGTGATGTCTCGATGGACGAGTGCCCCTGCGTGCCCATTTGCGTCGTCACGCCGGCCTTCGCAGACTCGGCTGAAAGCACGCGCGCTTCGTGGATGTGATGGGTGAGCGGCTTCTGCAAATAGACGTGCTTCCCCGCGCGCAACGCGGTGACGGCAATGGCCGCGTGCGTGTGGTCGGGCGTGCCGATGGTCACGGCGTCGATCTTGTCGCCGAGCTTTGCCATCATCTCGCGGTAATCGCGAAACATCGCGGCCTCGCTGAGTCGCTCCTTCGCCTTCGGATCTTGCAGTTCCTTGCGCCGCGAGCCGACACCAGCGCGTCCCAGCTCCAGCGTCTTCGCATCCACATCGCACATCGCCGCGATGCGGACCTTTGGATGTTGGAGCACACTCATCATCGTGTTCCCGCCCATCCCGCCCACGCCGACGGAGGCGACCTGGAACATGGAGTTGGGAGATTTCGCGCGCAGGATCGCGGGTGCGGAAACAAACGCGGATGCGGCGGCGGATTGCTGGAGGAAAGTGCGGCGGTTCATGGTGGCGGATACAACGCAAACCCGCGCGGCTCTCTCACGCTGAATGCATGAGCGCCAGCTTGCAATGAGGCTCACTCTTCCATCCGCACCGCCCACCGCAGCTTTGCAGAACTCGCGCGTGGATTCATCCGCTGTTCGTCCGCGCTCGCTCGCACGACCACTTCGCTCACTTGTGCATACAGTCCGTCACGCAGCCCGGACTGAAACGCCTTCTTCACTCGGCGATCCTCTCCGCTGTGAAACGTCAGCACCGCCACGCGACCGCCCGCGCGCAGGCACTGCGGCAGCGCGCGCAGAAAAGCGTCAAGCGCATTGAACTCCTCATTCACCGCGATGCGCAGCGCCTGAAACACACGACGCACCGTCGCATCCGCGTCTTCCTCGTTCATGGCGCGCGGCAGGCACGCCCGCACCGCTGCCGCCAGCTCGCGCGTCCTCTCGAAGCCCTTCCCCGCAATTGCCGCCGCGATCACCACCGCGCGCGGCTCGTCCGCGTTCTCTTCGAGCAATGCGGCCAGTCTTTCCGCGCTCGTTCTCCGCAATAGTTCCGCCGCCGGCAAACCGCGCTGCGGATTCATCCGCATGTCGAGCGGCCCGTCGTGCTTGAAGCTGAAACCGCGCGCGGGATTGTCGATCTGCATCGACGACACGCCGAGATCAGCCAGCACCACGTCCGCGCCATCGTTCCATCCGATTTCCACAAGCGCGCGCTGCATCCCCGCGAAATTCATGCGCCGCACGATGAGCGACTCATCGGGAAAACCCAGGCCGCGCAGCCGCCCCTCCGTTTTCTCGATCTCGGCAGGATCTTGATCCAGACCGAGCAACACACCGCCCGGCTGCACCGCGCGCAGCAGCTCGCGCGCATGCCCGCCATAGCCCAGCGTGCAATCGACGCAGCGCTCTCCTGAAACGGGCGCGAGCGCCTCCATGATTTCGCGCACCATGATCGGCACATGCATCCCGGCGGGCGTCTTGCCGCTGGCGATGACCTTGGCGACGGTCTCTGCGTGGCGCTCCGGCGCGTGCTCCTTGTACTTGTCCTCAAATCGACGCGGATTCTTGCCGCTGTATCGCACGCGGCGCTTGTGCGGCGGTGGCGTGGCATCCTCGCTCACAGCTCGTTGTATTTTGCGTTTGATCCCCGCGCCTTGTCCACCGGATAGCGCCGCTCATTGCGCTCCAGCTTGTCCAGCATCGCCTCATCGAGCGCGATACCCGCGTTTGCTGCAAACTCGAAGAGCAGGATCGCCACATCAGCCACCTCGTCGCGGATCGCCTCGTGCTTCTCCTTGAGTATCTCCTCCGACTGCTGCGGGGATTTCCAAATGAAATGCTGCATCAGCTCCCCCGCCTCGCCGGCAATCGCGACGGCCAGGTCTTTGGGATTGTGAAACTGCATCCAGTCACGCGCATCACGAAACGCGATGATGCGCGCGGTCAGCTCCTCGATGCTCATGCTGGGGCGGGGTTTCATAAGTAGCGCCATCTTTTAGCGCGGCGCACT
>JANPIW010000561.1:0-2440 GCA_031425215.1 Verrucomicrobiaceae bacterium | reverse complement strand
GGAACGAGCAGAGCAATGATCCACCAAACCGCCACCGCATAGATTCCCGCCAGCAGATCAAACCAAAGCCCCGCGCCAAACGAGCCGATCAGCGAAAAGCTCCAGTCCACATCCGCGCGTCCCTGAATGAGCAGCGCGACGCGCGTGAGCAGAGCGATGGCGAGCTGCAATGCGATGATCACGACGGCGCCACGAGACAGCAGCGAGCCAGTGATAAATGAAATGAACTTCATGAACCGTTCAGCACTAAAACACCTGAAACCAAACCGGCAGCCAGCCGCCATGCTTCGCAGCCTCCACCAGGATGACCAGCGCCAGCGCCCACACGAACCACAACGCGCTGGAGAGATGACGGCGGAAGACTGCCGGGTTCACCATCAAGGACACATCCTCACGCCATCCGGAGACGCGAGGGAGAAAGCATGGCACCGATGAGCGATAAAGCCGGAACACCTCGCCATGCCGGCGCTCCATCTCCGCCTCCTCCTTGCGGATGATTCCCGGATAATAAAGCACGAAGGCCACGGCGACTGCGGCTGGAAACAACAGCGTGCCCGTGGAGAAGCCGATGCCCAGCGCGCCGATGAAGCTGAAAAGGTACAGCGGATTGCGCAACAGCGAGTACGGGCCGTCGGTCACCAGCTCGCGCTGCTTGCGTCCCGCGATGTGCAGGGAGCACCAGACGCGTCCGAGGGCGCCCAGGCCGCAGAGAAAGATGGCGGCCATCAGCAACAGCACCGAGAGGCCAGGCTTTCGTTCCTCCCAGCCGGAATGCGTGACGAGAAATGCCAGGGCGAGGATCGTGACGTAGATGCGTGAGAGCAGGATGCGCATGAGGCGGGGGATGGGTGTTGGATGGCGTGCTGATTTTCCCACCGTTCCCCGCGTGCCACAAATGACGGATCGGTAATGAAGATGAAAGCCCCGTCATTTTACAGCAGCCGCATTGACGCGGTGGCGGCGCGGCATGACACGTCCCGCGCCGCCCATGCGCATCCTGATCATCGAAGACCATGCCAAGACCGCCGATCTGGTGTCAGCAGCGCTGCGCAAGGAAGGTGATGAGGTGACGTGGCGTGATGATGGAGAGCAGGGCCTGCAGACCGCGCTCACGGGAAATTTTGACGCGCTCGTTATCGACATCATGCTGCCGGGCCGCAGCGGACTGAGTGTGATGCGCGAGCTGCGCGCCCGCGGTCATCACACACCCGCGCTGATGCTCTCCGCGCGCGGCGAGGTGGAGCAGCGCGTGGACGGACTCGACGCTGGCGCGGACGACTACCTGCCGAAGCCCTTCGCCATGTCCGAGCTGAAAGCCCGTCTGCGCGCTTTGCTGCGGCGCGGCGCGGTGGCGAAAACCACCGTCCTCACCGTGGCAGATCTCACCTGCGACACCGCCACGCGCGAGGTGCGCCGCGCCGGCAAACGCATCGAGCTGTCCGACCGCGAGCGCCGCCTGCTGGAGTGCCTCATGCGCGCCGAAGGCCGCGTCGTCAGCCGGCGCGATATCATCGCCGCCGTGTGGGAGTACGACTTCGATCCTGGCACCAATCTCGTCGATGTGTACATCCGCCGCCTGCGCCTAAAGCTCGACACCGACTCCCGCGCCCCCTTGCTGCACACCGTGCGCGGCCTCGGCTACATGCTCGCAGAAAAACCATGACCATCCGTCGCCGCATCCTGATCCTCTATTCCATCACGCTCAGCCTCTCGCTGCTGATCGTGGGTTTCTGGAGCTGGTTTGAATTCAATGAGCAGCGCAACATCGTCATCCATCACGGCGCTGAGGCAGCCTGGAAGGAAAGCCCGTTGCAGGAGGCGCTCGAGATCATTCTCTTCGGCGGGCTGCCCGCCATGCTGCTCGGAATCATCGGCGGCACCCTGCTCATCCGTCGCGCGTTGCGTCCCATCGAGGAGCTGACCGAGGTGCTGGAGAAAACCAACACCTCAAACCTTTCCGAGCCTGTGCCTCGCAGCGGCAATCACGATGAGCTTGATCGTATGACCGCCGTCTTCAACAGCATGAAGGAGCGCCTCGGCGTGTCGTTCACCCAGACGCGCGAGTTCACCCTTCACGCCTCGCATGAGCTGAAGACACCGCTCACCATCATGCACAGCACCCTCGAGCAGATGCTCTATGATGCCGTCACGCCCGCGCCGCATCGAGAGCGCGTCGCATCCATGCTCGAGGAAGTGCAGCGCCTTTCCAGCATCGTCGGCCAGCTCGCCTTCCTCGCCAAAGCAGACGCGGGTCTGCTCCCCATCGCTCGTGATTACGTCGCGCTCGACGAACTCGTGCGCGACCTCGCAGAGGACACGACCATTCTTGCTGCCAGCGCCGCCATCACCGTCACACTCGCGGACTGCGATCCCGCCATCATCCTCGGCGACCGCATGAGGCTGCGCCAGCTCCTGCTCAATCTCGCTGACAACGCGGTGA
>JANPIW010000560.1:0-3331 GCA_031425215.1 Verrucomicrobiaceae bacterium | reverse complement strand
GAGCCACCAGAGCCAATCGCGCCGCTTTTGGTCCGACAACGCCCGCCAGTCCCCGATTGGGACACCGTGGCACCCGGCGGCTGCGCGATCTGACCCCGCTCAAGCGCCCTCAATCAAAAGGGCAAACGCGGCGTTCGGGCTAATGGGAATCGCCAACCAGAACTGCCTGTTTACCATCGCCTCCGAGTGTCATTTCCAATAACAAACTGGACCCAGGTTGCGCAGGCAACGCTTAATGGCGACACCGCTTCACGACGGGCACTGGAGAAGCTTTGCGCGGACTACCGGCAGCCGCTGGTGAGCTTTCTCCATTCGCGAGGACATGATCAGCATGTGAGCGAGGATTTAGTGCAGGATTTTTTTCTCCGCCTGATCGAGTCGCGTGCGTGGAAGCGGGCGGATCGGGAGCGTGGGAAGTTCCGCACCTTTTTGCTCGGCGCGCTGATGCATGTGACCGATCACATCCGGGAAAGGGCCGGTGCGGCGAAGCGTGGCGGGGGCATCGAGCATGCCAGTCTGGAAGCGTTGAGTGAGGAGGGTTTCGAGCCGGGGGTGATTCCGGAGGAGATTGAAAGGCGCTTCGACAGCGAGTGGGCGTTTGCCCTGATTAAAAACACGCTTTATGCGCTGGAGGAGGAGTTCGGGTCTGTAGGAGAGACGGGCGAGTTCAAGGCGTTGCGCTGCTTTCTCCCCGGCGCGGAGGCACCGCCGACGTATGAGGAGCTGTCCGCACGGTTAGGGCAGCCCGTGGCGGCGCTGAAGACGAAGGTGCATCGAATGCGCCGGCGTTTCCGCGAGCTGCTGCGCACTGCAATCGCGCGCACAGTGAGCGCGCCACATGAGGTGGACGAGGAGCTGTCGTATCTGCGCTCACTTCTATCGGAGGGTGTTTGAAACGCTGGCAAGGTTTTCCGGAAGAGTAATGCGATGACCGCCACCACCACCTGCCAGACCTGCGGCACTGCGATTGATACCGCACGGAGCGAGGGTGTGTGCGCGATCTGCCTGTTTGGCGATGCGCTGGATCAGGAGGTGAATGAGATGTTCGGCGGGCATGAGCTGCATGGCGTGATCGCGCGCGGTGGCATGGGCGTGGTGTATCGGGCGATGCAGCGCGAGCCACGGCGTGAGGTGGCGCTGAAGACACTGCGCGGCGCGGAGCTGGATTCGGCGGAGGCGCAGGCGCGCTTTCGGGATGAGGCGCGCACGATGGCGGAGCTGGAGCATCCGGGCATCCTGCCGATCCATCAGTTCGGCCAGCAGGATAGCGTGTTGTTTTTCACCATGAAACTCGCGGCGGGCGGCTCGCTGGCGGAGCGCACGGCGAGTTATGCGGGGCAGTGGCGGAAGATCGCGGCGCTGATCGCGAGCGTGGCGGACGCGGTGCACTTCGCGCATGAGCACGGCGTGCTGCACCGGGACATCAAGCCGGGAAACATTCTCTTTGATGAAGAGGGCCACGCTTTCGTCAGCGACTTCGGTCTGGCAAAACTGGCCGAGCGCGTGGATGGCGGACTTACAGGTTCCGCAGCGATGCTCGGCACGCCGCACTACATGGCACCGGAGATCGCCGCGCTTGGTTTGCGCGCGGCGACGACGACGACGGATGTGTGGAGCCTCGGCGTCGTGCTGCACGAGTTGCTGGCACAGGCACGGCCCTTCAAGTCCGACTCCGTGCCCGCGCTGATGCGTGAGATCGCCGAGCGCGAGCCTGACGCGATGGCGCAGAGCGTACCGTCTGATCTACGAGTCATCGCAGGCAAGGCACTGGCGAAAGATCCCGCACGCCGGTACGCCAGCGCGCGTGCCCTCGTCGATGATCTGCGCTGCTGGTTGGAAGACCGGCCGATCACTGCGCGGCCCACGCCGGGTACGGAGAGGCTTTGGCTGTGGGCGAAAAGGAATCCTGGCATGGCGGCGATGTCCGCGCTGCTCGCGCTGTCGGTCATCTTCGCGGCGGGCTTGTTGTTTCGAGCTTACGAGCGCACGAATGAAGCCCTGCGCACCTCCCTCATCACACAGGCGAAGTTTGAGCGCTCCAGCGGGCGGATGGGCCAGCGGCATGGTGCGCTGGCAACTTTGCAACGCGCCGCTACCATCCGCATGGACACGGACATCGCCAGTGAGTCCGCCGCCTCTCTGGCCTGCATCGACATACGCGAGCGTTCGTCATGGTCGCTGGAGCGTATCAAAGGTGCCCAGATGCCGGAGTTTTCTGCCGATCTCACGCAGTGCTTAGTGGCGGAAAGCAGCGGGTTCAGCCTGCGCTCGGCGGTCGATGGCAAGGTAGTGCGAAGCTTCTCAACAGAACCACGGGCGACAACATTTACATTCTCTCCCGATGGCAAGACCATCGCTGCCAGACTCTCCGACCATACGATCCACGTCTGGGCCATCGATGGCTCTGCGCCGGTGGCGGAGATTCCCAGTGTCGTGGCTTATGGGATGGAAGCAGAAATCGCCGCCGCTTACAGCATCACCGAACACGTCTGGGCAATCGCAGCGAAGGATGGCTCTGTGATGAAAGTGCTGCCCTCAGGCGAAACCAGCATTTGGCTCCCTGCCACGGGGCGCATCGTGGGCAGTCTCCGCTTTGATCCCAAGTGCGAACGGCTAGCCATCACCTATCGAGATGGCATCGAACTCTGGAAAATGAGCGAAGTGCCCACGCTGCTCTGGAGTATCAACCAAGCAGCCACGCTGCCGCCGCTGGCCTGGCATCCCAGCGGACGTTATCTGGCCATGACCGCGCAGAGCGGTGTGCGTGAGCTACAGGTGCTCAATGCACTCGACGGCACGGTGCTCACCCGGCTGCGCGGTCCATTGCAATCCATCGGCCGCATCGCCTTTCATCCATGCAGCTATGTCATCGCCGCCGTCAGCAGTGACAGCATGTTGCGTCTATGGGACTACCGCGACGCACGTTTGCTACTGACCGTTTCATCTATGAACGGCTCACTGATGTGGTCACCTGATGGTCGCACGCTGGGTTGTAATCGTGGCGAGAATGTCCTGGGGCTTTTTGATTTCACCGATGACCCGGTGCTCAGGGAATTTCCCTTGAATGACAACTTCTCGCATGGTGTCAGTCACAGCCTCAGCAAGTCGGTCGATGGAGCCTGGCTGCTAAACACCGCGAAGATGGGAGTGCAGTTCTGGAACACTCAGACACGGAACCCGACTGCGTTCGTTAGGGAGACGCTGAATAAAGCGGAGTTTGAAAAAGCGCCCTCTTCGCTGCCAACTCGGAAAATTTTGCCGCCTCTTTTCAGGCCTGCAATCCGACTGGAGTCGAGGTTTGTGTGCGCGATCTGAGTTTTTTGTGGCCTTC
>JANPIW010000559.1:0-13088 GCA_031425215.1 Verrucomicrobiaceae bacterium | reverse complement strand
GGACTTCAACGGTGTCTATCTCAACCCCTACAGCGGCGTGACCACCACGGTATATCCCGCCGACTGGAACACCGCACCGTGGCTCAACCCCTTCTTCGGCGGCGTAGGCATCGCCAATGATGCGCTGCTGCGCTCAGTGATCACCGGAGCGGATCAAGTGGTGAACCTCGCCGCCGGGACGATGATCGACGCGGGGAGCAACTTCGTGGCTGGCGAGAGCGGTAGCAGCACGCACGTCGGTCCTGCGCTCAATCAATTCCAGCTCGGCACGCCAGGCCTCATCGGCTTCACCTTTCAGCCCACCATCGGCGGCAACGTGTATTACGGTTGGGCCAGCGTGACCATTGAAAACACCGGCCCCGGCACGATCCACTCCTGGGCATGGGACAACACGCCGGACACCGGCATCCTTGCTGGGGACTTCCTCGGCATCCCCGAACCCAGCCGCGCGCTGCTGCTGCTGCTCGGCCTGATGGGCGTGGTGGTGCGGAGAAGACGCTGCTCGTAGCGGGATGCGCCAGCATTCCGACGAGCGTTCTCACGCAAAGGAAGCATCAAGCGCGTCCCCTTCGGACTCCTGGCGGATTCCGCTACTTCACCCGATAGACCACGCGGCGGGAGGTGAGCCAGCGGACGCCGAGCATGTCCATGGTGGCGCGTAACGCGCGATTGCCGAAGCCGTATTTGCTCACGCCATGCAGGCGCGGGCGGTGATTCACGGGCATCTCGGTGACGCGGAAGCCGGCCTTGCGGATGAGCGCGGGGATGAAGCGGTGCATGCCATTGAAGAGCACGAGCGCGTCGCGGCACTCGCGGCGCATGACCTTGAGCGTGCAGCCGGTGTCGCGCACGCCGTCGCCGACGAAGCGTGAGCGCACGGCGTTGGCGATGCGGCTTTGGAGGCGCTTGAAGGCGGAGTCCTTCCGCTTGGCGCGGTAGCCGCAGACGAGGTCGAAGCCCTTGTCCAGCTCGGCGATCATGGCGGGGATGTCCTGCGGATCGTTTTGCAGGTCGCCATCCAGCGTGGCGATGACTGCGCCGCGCGCGGCATTGATCCCGGCGTGCATCGCGGCGCTCTGGCCTGCGTTCTTCTCAAAGCATAGCAGCCGCACGCGCTCGCCGGGCGTGACGCGCTCGACGGTGTGGTCGGTGGATGCGTCATCGACGAGCACCAGCTCGTAGTCGCGTCCTGCGAGCGCGGTGTCGATCTGGCGTTGCAGTTCCGCGACGTTGCCCTCCTCATTGAAGAGTGGGACGACGATGGAGATGGCTGGAGCGGCGGACATGGCGGGCGTTCAGCCATCGGAGGGGCGATAGCCGTGGCAAGAGAAGATTCTCAGCGTGCGCACGCGCTGCCCGCCGTGCTTGATCTCGGCGATGGTGATGATGTCCACGCTGCCGAAGCGCTCGCGGAGATCGGCTGGCAGGCCTTTGGCGCGCGCGTCGTCGGTGATGTAGATGGCGTTCGCGCCGAGGTAGTGCTCGCCGAAGTCGTAGCGCTCCCACGGAGTGAACGGCGTGGTTTCTCCCTCGCGATGATGCGGATGCGCGATGGGGTGACCGCTGTTGGGCCGGATGACGGGCAGGTCTGTTGGCAGATAAAAACCAAGCTCAGCAGCCAGGAGCCAGTCGCTGGTGATGATGAACCACCCTGCCCTTTCCATGCTGCTGGATGACACGATCTCGCGCACGATCTCCGCCGTGTTCTCCCAGCCTGTCGTGCTGCTGGACGGATCCGCGCGGTGAAATCGCGTGAAGGTGTGCCAGCCATCCACCCGCTGCGCGAAGGGCCACGGATAGCCCAGCGTGCGGATGAAATCCGTGTGCAGCAACGCGAGTGTTTGCAGCGCGGCCAGCGCGATGCCTGCGGTGCGCAGTGTGATCATGCGCTCCGTGGAAACACGCGGCACCTCGCGCGCCAAGTGCGCCAGCATCAGCGTTGCAAATACCAGCCACGCAGACAGTCCCACACACGGCCAGCGATCCCACGCGCCCCAGCCGAGATCGAGCACAAGCAACGGCAGCGCAAACCCGACGAGCAGCGCGTGCTGCGGTGAGAGCGGGCCGCGACGAAGGCTTCGCGTGACCAGATAGAGCGCGATCAAAACCACTGGCGATGCGAGCAAGAGCAGCCGCACGAGCGGCGCCGCAACATTCCAGCACGGCGCGGTGATCCTTCCGCCAAACAACAACCACCCTGCAGCGACGAACACCCATGCCGCCGCGATGATGACAAAGCCCGGGCCGCGCAAGTGCCGCCGTGTGTTCCTCGGCAGCCCAAGCGCCAGCGCCACGCACGGCAGCGCCACGAGACCACGCGCATCCGCCATCGCGCACAGCGCCACGAGCGCGGCGCATAAGCCCCACGACCAGTCCCACCGCCGCGCGCGATGCAGCGCCTCGCACAGCGCGAGCGGCAGCGCGGCGAAGAGCGCGAAGAACACCGTGCCCGAGGTGAACGTGACAGCGGCGAGATTGAATGCGGGCGTGACATTGAGAATCACCACCGACCACGCAGCGACCTGCGCGTCGAAAAGTCCGCGTGCGAGCCGCCACACGCACAAGCTCGTGATGAGGGCAAGCATCGGCGCGAAGAACCGCGCGGCCAATTCCGTGCTGCCGAGCAAGCCCGTGGACACCTTTGCCAGCAGCGCCATGAGCGGCCCGGTCTCGATCCAGCTCCATCCATCCGCGCCGCCCGCGACGACGGCGAGCGCCTCGTCCGGACACAAGTCACGCACAGGCAGCAGCACGAGGCGCCAGACCGTGAGGAGGGCGAGCGCGGAGAAAAGAAAGCGCTGACGTTGCATGTGTGTCCTTGCGTGGCGGCGCGAAGTGCCGCAAGCTTGAATAGCGTCCGCAGGCACGATGTCAAAGCCGCGCCGCTTTTCGCATTATGAAACAACTCATCGCCACCGCGCTCCTTGCGCTCGCCACTCTTTCGACATCCGTTTTCTCAGAGGAACCGCCGCCGACGGGCGAGGAAATCCAGCGTCTCGTGCGCATGAGCAACGCGCTGCAGAACTACAAGCTCGAGGGCCAGCTCCGCGACACTGGCGGGAAGAAAGAGTCGTTCACCCTGAACATGGAGCAGAACATACTGCGCTTCCGTTTCTCGAACCCCAATATGATCGTGCATCTCGATCAAAATCTCACCCCTGCCTCGCTCAACATCATCGAAGCCGGCAACGCGGGCGCGGTGCCGCTAGAGAAATATGGCGAGAGTGTGCGTGGCTTTGCGATGAACTACGAGGACCTCTCCATGCGCTTCCTCTACTGGCCCGGAGCGAAGATGACCGGCGAGGAGTCGATCAAAACCGTGAAGTGCTGGAAGGTGCGCATGTCCACGCCCGACCGCCGCACGTCGTATGGCACCGTCGATCTCTGGGTGCATCAGGGCAGTGGCGGCATGGCGCGGATGCAGGCGTATGATTTCCAGGGCAAGATGGTGAAGAAGTTCGAGGTGGTAAAGATCCAGAAGATCGACGGCAAGACCATCCTCAAGGAAATGAAGGTCGAGCAGTATGATCCCGCGAGCGGCAAGCGCACCGGACAGACTTATATGACGCTGGATAATCCGGAGAAAAACTGACCCGGGCAGGCCATCGTCACAGCTCTTCGTCACATCCTTCGTCAAAGGCTTTGCGCTTCAAGGGTGCCCGACCCTCCCTCAATGCCCGCGCATCCTCGACGGCTTCCGCAAGCTGCCTGTCAGCGGAAATGAACGCCGGTGGAAGCGGGGCAAGCAGCGCATCAATGATGCACGGTGATCCGCATGCGTCGCGCATTACGTTTCCAGTGTGGAGGTCGCTGAGCACCCAGGCGTGATTGCATTCCCAAACGATCCAAACTGGGCGCTTGAATCGCGCCCTGCATGGCACGGCACGCATCATTCCCACCGCCGCATCCCGATCACCTGCCAGATCAATATGGGGCAAAGCGAGAGGTTGCTTGGCGATCAGGTAGTCTCCGTTCTCTTCGATCCCTACAATCTCAGTCGGATGCGCGCCCGCATCGTGGAGCACCATCAGCTTCTCAACCGTCTCAGAAAGAACAGCATCCCGGACACTCATCGTGAAGCCGCCCTTGTCGTCATCCTTGTCGATGTCGAAGGTTTTGCCCAGACCTCCAGTAGCGACGAGTGGAAACAGCTTGTAAACCACCCGCGATTCAAGGTCGGCAAACGGCGCCGCTTCAGCGCCGGTCTTCAGCGGCTGGAGAAACTCTGACGCGATGATTCCGTCAGCGTCACGAGAAAGCCCGAGGCCTTTCAGGGCGACGAGCGGGACGGCCCATTCTCTTGCCCTTGCGGCAACAAGGGCTGCCCAAACATGAGGCGAAAGCGATTCCCGGGATGGAGTTTGTCGAGCTGCCTCCGCGATTCCCTTCGCTCGCTGTCGGTTAAGGGCAGAGCAAGCTGCTCGATCTCGGTCTGTGAAGACCGCGCCCGCGATGCCGGTTTCGCGCCCTGTGCGGAAGTCGAAATAGAGCTGGCTGGGAGTGTTTCCATGCACGGGCATTGATGACAAAGAGCGCGGCAGTGTCAACGCGCACATCTTGATCTGCAGGCTTCACTTCATCTTCAAAACCAGCCTCACGGAGTCCAGCCTCAGGCTCGCTGCTGCCATTGCGGCGGCGATGGCGTCGCGGTTTTTGCGCAGTGTGTCGGCATCTTCTGTGCGGATGTGCTTGTTGATGCGGGCGAGGTCTTCGATGCGCTCGATCTCTGCCTCGAGCTGGCGCTTCATTTCCGCGTCGGCGTCGGCGACGATCTTCACCATTCGGTCGCTCGCGAGGGCGGTGGCTTTCTTGATGACAGCGGGGAGGAGCTTCTTGCGGAAGGATCCATTGTCGATCAGGCGCGAGGGATCTGTCTTGGAAAGGCCGGCAGTCTGCGCGTCCTCGTCCTCGGAGCAATCCGCGAGCGTGTGATCGACGATGACGCGCACAGGCATGGCCGGCAGGAAGCGGCTCACTTGCAGCGCGGCGGGGGCGACGCATTCGATGACGAAATGCAAATCAAGCATGATGCCTTCCTCGCCGGATTTCCGCCACGCGCCGAACGCGGTGTTGCCGATCTCGCTGCCCAGCAGGTAATCCATCGCGCCGCGCACGACCGGGTGGTCGATGGTGAGGAAGCCGATGTTCTCCCGCGAAAGCGCGCGCGCGCGGTCAAAGGTGACGTGCAGGCCCTCGACGGGCAGCGAGGGCAGCGTGTCGCTCACCAGATCGCCGGGACGGATGACGTAGCTGCGGTTGCCGTGCTCCTCGACGACCATGCCGAGGCGGTCCATGAGACGGATGACGAAATCCTCGAAATCAGGATCGGTGTCGAGAAGCACCATCGCATCAATGACGGCGGCCGCTTTCTCGGGCTTGAATGAATTCAGCTCCAGCAGACGGTCGTGGCCTTTGGCGAGCTTCGCTGCGATCTGCGAGAGAGAGACGCGCGTGTTGTCGATGAGAGCGGCAAGGAGCTTCTCATCAAACTCAGCGCAGAGAGCCGAGGGACTGCCGCCGAGTTGCGCGAGGATTTCCATCGCGCCGTGCGGGTGCTTCTCGAAAGCGTCCAGCCCCTCGTGATACCAGCGCGCGAGCATTTCCTCGCCGCTGCCTTTGATATAAGGCACATGAATCTGGATCGTCTCCTTCTGCCCGATGCGGTCGAGGCGGCCGATGCGCTGCTCCAGCAGTTCGGGATTCTCCGGCAGATCGAAAAGCACGAGATGCTGCGCGAACTGGAAGTTGCGCCCCTCGCTGCCGATCTCACTGCAAAGCAAAATGCGCGCGCCTTCCTCGTCGGCAAAATGCACCGCCGCGCGGTCGCGCTGCATGAGCGTCATCTGCTCGTGGAAGAGGCCGCTGCTGACATTCACCTCGCGCAGGAGTTTCTCCTGCGTGGCCTCCGCCATCGCACGCGTGTGGCATATGAGCAGCACCTTCGCCGTGCCGAGTTCTTTGAGAAGCGCCGCGAGCCATTTGATTTTAGCGTCGCTGGACGAGTCAACCGGCACCAGATGCGCCTTGCGCTCGGGGAAGCCCTTCAGCGCGGCGCGCGTGTTGCGGAACATCACGCGGCCCGTGCCAAAGCCATCGAGCAAACATGCGACGAGCTGCTGCCGCGCCTCGTCACCACCCGTGGCAAGATTTTCCGCGAGCTTCGCCACACGCTCGGATTTGCGGCTAAAGAGCGACTGGTCCTTTGCGGTCATCTCCTGCCCGGCCAGGATGCGCTCCACCGTCTCCGCCGTCTCCGTGTAGTGATTCGCTTCGAGGCGGAACTGCTCCAGATCGTTGTAGCGCTCGGGATCGAGCAGCCGCAGCCTTGCAAAATGACCTTCCGGCCCGAGCTGTCCCGGCGTGGCGGTCAGCAGCAGCAGGCGCTTGGTCTTCACCACGAGATTCTCCACGAGCTGATACGACGCGCTCGCGCCCTGGGGTGACCACTCAAGGTGATGTGCCTCATCGACGATGAGCATGTCCCAGCCCGCCTCGATGCACTGCGCGGCACGGTCCTGGTTCCCCGCGAGATAGGCGATGCTGCACAGCGCGATCTGGCAGGACAGAAAGGGGTTCGCATCAGCGTCATCGGACGCGAGATCGGCGCAGCGTTCCTCGTCGATCACACTCGCCACGAGATTGAAACGGCGCAGCAGCTCGACAAACCATTGATGCACCAGCGCCTCGGGCACCAGGATCAGGATGCGATCCGCGCGCCCCGTGAGGTGCAGGCGGTGCAGGATCAGGCCCGCCTCGATGGTCTTGCCCAGGCCCACCTCGTCAGCGAGCAGCACCCGCGTGGTGACGCGGCGGCTGACTTCGTCGGTAATATAAAGCTGATGCGGAAGCAGATCGACACGCGCACCGACAAAGCCGCGCACCGGGCTGCGCTGCATCTCTGCGCGCAGGCGCAGCGCCTCGGCGCGCAGGTCGGAGGCGCGCACCTCGTCGATCTGACCCGCCAGCAGTCGGTCCTGCGGCTTGCCAAAGCTGATCGTGTCCGCCAGATGCGCCTCGGGCACAGCCACCTTGCCGCAGTGGTAAGTGATGATGCCCTTCTCGGTTTTGATCTCGCTGACCGTGTGCATCACGCCCTCGTGTGTCTTGATCGTGTCGCCGTCTTGAAAGCGCACGCGGCGCAGCGGAGCGGTCTTGAGCGCGTATTGGCGCATCTCATTCGCGGCGGGGAAAAAGATCTCCACGCGACCGTATTCACATTTCAACACAACTCCAAGACCGAGGTCGGTCTCGGTTTTGCTTACCCATCGCTGGCCGGGAATTGGTGTCTCCATTCGTCTCTAAAAAGGGGCGCGGAGGATAGCGGCGATGATGCGGAGAGCAACGGGGAATCACAACGAGTTTCCGGCTGCGACTCAAACAGGATGGCGCGGACGGCAAAAAGGATGCCTGAACTGGACGTGCGCCGTGGCAAAATGGAAATCTTGCATGGTCAGATGCGAGATCTCGGGTGAATGCATTTCTGGCGGCCTCAACGTGTGACACAATACTCACTGTCGTTTTCGTCACTCGGCGCAAATCGGATACGGTGACGCAAAACTCAGTGGCAACAGCTTCACGCAGCTTGCTTTGCCAATGACGGCGACGAGTTCTTTAGACAGCTCCCATGTTTCTCGCGTCACGCGCCACGCTTCATCACGCCTTTCCAGCGGAGACCGTTTTTCTCCGGTGGATTGCCATCGCCGTCCCGCAATACCTTACCCTGGGCGCGTTGGCGGCGATGGCGCTTCTTTTTGGCTGCGGGAGCGCAGGGGCGCATGGGACGTTTCATGAAGTCGAGGGCGAGGTGCGTGAGAAACTCAAGAGCACGCCGGATGATCCGAAGCTCTATTACCGGCTCGCGGAGATTTATCAGGAGCACGGGGAGTGGCAGCAGGCGCTGTTGGAGATCGAGCATGTGGATCGGTTGTCGCAGGGTCAGATCCCGACGGACTTGGTGCGCGGCCAGGCTCTGAAGTCGGGCGGCAAGGTGGACGCGGCGAAGGCGGTGTTTGATGATTTTCTGATCGCTCACGCGGATCATCCCATCGCGCTACTTGAGCGCGCGCGGGTGATGGCGCTGTTGAAGAATCTGACGGCGAGCCTCGCGGATTATCGCGCGGCGCTCAAAGCCACGGCGAAGCCGGAGCCTGATTTGTTTCAAGAGGTGGCCGTGGCGCTGGCTGCGAGCGAGCTGAACGACGAAGCCGTCGCGGTGCTGCAAAGCGGTCTGGTGAAGGTTGGCAACGTGCCCTCGCTCGTGCTCAAGGCGATGGAACTGGAAGTTGCCACAGGCCGTTTCGACGATGCGCTGAAACGCATCGACGCGATGCAGGCGAACGCGCCGCGACCAGAGCCGTGGATGGCAAAGCGCGCTGCTCTTCTAGCTCAAGCAGGCCGCGCTAACGACGCGCAGTCCGCTTGGTCAGCTCTGCGCGATCACATTCTCGCACTGCCGAATCTCGAGCGCGGCTCGCACTCGATGAGCCGCATTTTAGAAGAGGCGCAGACCGCGCTGAAACCTTCTCAAACACGCACCATCACCACCGCTATCGAACCATGAAACGCTCCCTCATTCCCATCTTTTTGTTCGGCTGCGTTGCGGCATCACATGGCGCTTTGTCGGTGCCGATTTCGCTCACCACGGGCGTGCAAACCTTCAGTGCGACTCCCGCTGCTACGGAGTGGTCCACCGTTTCAATGGCGGGAACGGCGGGCACGCTCGCCTCGGTGGCGGCGGTCAACACGGCTGCGCAGGCGCTGACGGCGGCGGGCATCACCACGGCGCTCGGCACGCAGACGGCGAATCCGACGAATGCAATCGCGCAGCGCAATAGCACGGCGAACTTTATTTACACCGCTGCGACGGGGAACAACGCCACGGCGCTCATGGCGACACTGCAAAATGATTCCGGCGCCGCGTTGAGCACAATCACCGTCGCATACGACCACACCCGGATTGGCGGCGGCACGGAGGAGTCGATGGGTCATCGCGTGTATTACAGTCTCACAGGTCTGGCGAATTCATGGACGCTAATCCCGGCGCTCAGCGGCATCGGCACAAATCAGGCGCTCTCGGCGAATGTCGTTCTCACCTCATCCTGGGCAAACGCCGCGAAACTCTACCTCCTCTGGGTGGATGACAATGGCTCCGGCACGGACGGCCCTTTCACCATTGACAATTTCGTCGTCACCGCCTCCGCGAACACGCCACCCGTAGTGTCGCTCACCGCGCCGCTGAATGATGCGTATGCGACGGCTCCAGGCTCTTTCTCACTGACGGCGGATGCCACGGACAATGGCTCGGTGACGCAAGTGGAGTTCCTTCGAGGCGCCACGGTCATTCACACGGACACATCCTCCCCGTATTCCTTTTCTGACAGCGGCCTGACGGCTGGCAATTACAGCTACACGGCGCGTGCGACGGACAATATAGGCGTCACCGCGACGAGCGCTGTCGTGGTGGTCAATGTGTTCACGGATCCGACGAAAACGGCGCTGCAATTCGATGGCGTGAATGATTTTGTGACGATGGGCGCGGCCACCAGCACGCTCGGCGCGGGCACATTCACCGTCGAGTGCTGGTTCAAGCGCACCGGCACAGGCACGGGCAATGCGAGCACGGGCACGAACGGTCTCGCCGCCGCGATTCCATTGGTGACGAAGGGCCGCAGCGAGGCCGACAACTCCGCCGTGGACTGCAATTATTTCCTCGGCATCGACACTGGCACGGGCAGGCTTTGCGCAGATTTCGAGGCCACGCTGAGCACGCCGCTGAATGGCACGGGCGCCGCAAACAACAACTATCCGGTGTTTGGCACCACGGTCATCACGAACAATGTGTGGACTCACGCCGCCGCGACCTGGGATGGCAGCGGATGGAAACTTTTCATCAATGGCATCGAGGAAGCCACCACCTCGCCCAACTCGCTGCCGTCACCAGCGCCGATCCCGCGCTCGGACAGCACGCAGCATTTCTGCATCGCCTCCGCGTTGAATTCGTCAGGCATTCCTGCTGGCCACTTCCAAGGTGTGATCGACGAAGCGCGTGTGTGGAGCATTGCGCGCACACCCACGGAGATCGCAACGGGCAAGGATTTGGAGATCGCGTCCGGCACTGGTTTGATCGGGCGCTATGGCTTGAATGAAGCCACGGGCCTCACGGCCAATAATTCACCCGGCGTTGCCGGAGCGCCGCTGGGCACGCTCACCAACGGTCCGATCTGGGTCGATGGGTACGCCTTCGTTCCTGTCGTGCCCCCCACGATCACGCTGACCGCGCCGACAGCGGCCTACACGGGCATGGCACCGGCGACGGTGAGTTTCTCCGCCAACGCGAGCGATGCCGATGGCACGATCACGAAGGTGGAATTTTTCCAAGGCACAACCAAAGTGGGCGAGGACACGACCGGCCCGTCGCCATACACCTTCGACTGGACGGGTGTGGCGGCTGGTACCTATTCGATCACTGCCAAAGCCACCGACAATGTCGGCGCGACGACGACGACCGCGCCTGTGAGCATCACTGTCTCGCCCAACTCAAACCAAGCGCCTGTCATCACGGCGACATCGCCCGCAGCAGATGCGACGGGCATCGGTGCGAGCACGACGTTGAATGTCTCACTAAGCGATCCTGAGAGCGATCTGATGACGGTGAGCTTCTTCGGTCGTGTCACCGCACCTGCGGCTCCGGGTGCGGATTTCGTCGTCGGCACTTTGCCGGACACGCAGTTCTATTCTGAAAACCTCAGCAACCGCGCGACGACGTTTTACGCGCAGACGCAATGGTATCTGGATAATCGCAATCTGCTGAACCTCGCGTTTGTCAGTCACATGGGCGACATCGTGGAGCACGGCGACGCGCAGCCTGCGGAGTGGCTGGTCGCGGACGCCGCGATGATGACCATCGAAAACCCGACTACCACGCTGCGCGCATTTGGCATTCCGTATGGCGTGACGCCCGGCAATCACGATTACGGCACCGGCGGCGGCACGGGTACGACGACGGGATACAATCAGTACTTCGGCACATCGCGCTTTGCGGGCCGCAACTACTACGGGGGCAACTTCGGGACGAATAACAACAACAGCTATCAGCTCTTCAGCGCGAGCGGCCTCGACTTCATCGCCATCAGTTTTGAATACCTCACAGGCGCGCAGGCCACCTGGCAGACCATCATCGACTGGGCTGACGCTTTGCTGAAAGCTCATCCGAACCGCCGTGCGATCATCACCACGCACTGGATGGTCGATACGGGGAATCCCGCCGCCTTCAGCGCGCAAGGCCAGATCATTTACAACGAGCTGAAGGACAATCCGAATCTCTTCCTCATGCTCGGCGGTCACGTCGCGGGCGAAGGCAGGCGCAGCGATTTCTTTGCGACGACTGGCAAGACGGTTCACAGCGTGCTGCAAGACTACCAGGGCCGCACGAATGGTGGCGACGGATGGCTGCGCTACTTCATTTTCTCGCCCGCGAACAACACGATCACCGCGAAGACCTACCGCGTCTCCAATCCAGTCAATCCAGCGGCGGGCACGTTCGAAACCGATGCCGACAGCGAGTTCACGCTGGCTTACAACATGCAGACGGCGACAACGGACTGGATACCACTCGGCACGGCAAACGTGCTCGCTGGCGGCACAAGCGCGTCGCTGAACTGGACCGGACTCGAAGCGGGCAAGAACTACGAATGGTATGCGAGCGTGACGGACACGATCAACACGGCGAGCACGACTGCGCGCCGTTTCAGCACCACGCCGAACACCGCGCCGACTGTGACGCTCACGGCTCCGACAGACGCCGCAGCTTTCGCGCTACCCACCAGCATCGAACTCACCGCGACAGCCGCTGATGCAGGCGGCAGCGTGGCGCGTGTGGAGTTTTACAAGGGCGCTGTGAAGCTCGGCGAGGACAGCACGGATCCTTACGCTTTCACTTGGAACACCGTGACCAGCGGCACGCACACCTTGAGCGCCGTGGCCGTGGACAACAGCGGCCTCGCCACGCTTTCCAATTTGGCCACGATCACCGTCACGAATCCAGCAAACGTCGCTCCCAGCGTGGCGATGACTTCACCGGTGGAAGGCGGAACGTTCGTGGCAAACACCGCGACGGTGCTCACGGCGAGCGCCAGCGACACGGATGGCGTGGTGACGAAGGTGGAGTTCTTCCTCGGCGCGACCAAGCTCGGAGAGGACCTCACTGCGCCCTACACCTTCAACTGGGTCAGCGGACCAGTCGGCAGCTACACCTTCAGCGCGCGCGCCACGGACAATGACGGCGGCGTGACGAACTCGGTGGTGGTGAATGCCAGCGCGGTGCCAGCAGCGCCGTTCGTCAGCAGCTACGCGCAAAGTTTCGACACCATGAGCACGAGTGCATCCGCACCTGGCGGCTGGCAGGTCTTCGGCTTGCTGGGCGGCAGCAACTCCACTTGGGAAAATGGCACGGGCATTTCCGCAGGCAGTATCACGACTGGCACGGCAAACAGCACGTTGATCATACATTCGACGCTGCCCACAGCGCCCGGCACGGCGAGCAGCAACTCCCAGGGCTACAACTTTGCCGAGTCCGCCACTCCGACGGATCGCGCGCTCGGCTCTTCGCCGACGAGTGGTGCAGGCATCGCGCTGCAACTTGAGCTGACCAACACCGGCACTCAGGCTGTGCCGGAGGTGAGCGTGGCTTACGACATCCGCCGCTTCAGCGCGCCTGCCACGGTGAATCATCTGCCGGGCTACCATCTCTTCTATAGCCTGGACGATGGCTTCTCGTGGAATGCGGTGGCCGCTCTCGCGCCCACCGTTGCTGGCCCCACGGGTGTGATCGTGCCGAACACGATCGGCGTGACGAATGTGCCTACCACGGCGATCCCACTCGCGGCTCCGTGGTATGTCGGCGGCACGCTGCGCTTCCGCTGGATCGATGACAATGCCGTCGCCACCTCGCCCGACCAGCTTTACGGCCTCGACAACGTCGCGGTGAATGCCACGCAGTTCGTGCCCGTGATCGGCGCGGCTCCCACTGTTTCGCTCACTTCGCCCACATCCAATTCCACCTTTGAATTCGGCATCGCGATCCCGTTCGC
>JANPIW010000558.1:0-5101 GCA_031425215.1 Verrucomicrobiaceae bacterium | reverse complement strand
CGGAAAAACGCCCTTGCCGCCCATCTCGAGATTCAGCTTCCCGCTGATGAAAAGCAAACTGTCGCGGATGACCTCGCCTTCCAAACGTACTTTGGGAAATCCCGCGTAAGCCAGCGCGCTTAAGGCTCTCGCAGCGCTCTGCTGCCGATAGGTTTCCGACTCCATGATCACCCGATGCATCCGCTTCACACTCCAGCCGCTCGCGATGAACTCGCGCGCGAGCCAGTCGAGCAGCTCGAGGTGCGTGGGCGGCTGGCCTTGCACGCCGAAGTCGCTCGGACTGGCGACGAGGCCTCGGCCGAAAGGATGCTGCCAGATGCGGTTCACCATCACGCGCGCAGCGAGCGGATTGTCCGCGCTGGTGATCCAGTCGGCGAGAGCGACGCGGCTTGATGACGCGGGCTTCGCTTTGAGCACGGCGGGAAATGCGACGCTCACTTCCTCCAGCGGCATGGCGTACTCGCCGCGGCGCAAAACAAAAGTCGGCGTCGGCTTGTCCGTGCGCAGCGCCATTGCCATCGGAAGCGAGGGAGGATTGGGCAGCTTTTTCACCCGTTTTTGCAATTCGCTCCATCGCGCCCTGCTCTCGGGTGCGATGGCATCCGCGAGTGTCTTCTCGGTCACTTTCAGGCGGAACTCGGTTTCCAGCACCAGGTTCGCCTGCTCGGCGTCGCGCTTTTCGGGCAGAGTGCGGTGCGCGACCTGTGCCTCGGGCGACAGCTTGTTGAGTTTTTGCTCGATCACCCGCGCGCGCGCCGGAGCCTCGATGGCGGCCAGCTCGCGCACTTCGGGGCGCGCGTCGAAGTCCTTCCTCGCCGCCTCATGCCGCTCACGCTCCGCTGGTGTCGGGATGGGCCACTCCCGCTCAAATTTGCTCGGCGTGAAGAACGCCTGCAACGAATAGTAATCGCGCTGCGAGATCGGCTCGAACTTGTGATCGTGACAGCGCGCGCAACCCATGGTGAGGCCGAGGAAAACGGTGGCGGTCGTATCGGTCGCGTCATTGAGCATGTTATGCCGGCGCTGGATCTGATCCGAGCTGTCAACCATGTCCGGTCCCAGCAAAGAGAAGCCCGTGGCCGTGAGCGCTGTCGGATCAGCCGGCCACAGCTCATCACCCGCGAGCTGCTCGCGCACAAAGCGGTCATACGGTTTGTCGTCATTGAACGCCGCGATCACATAATCCCGAAAGCGCCACGAATGCGGCCGCACGGCGTCATGCTCAAAGCCATCCGTCTCCGCGTAGCGCACGAGATCAAGCCAGTGCCGGCCCCAGCGCTCGCCGTAATGCGGGGAGGAGAGAAGTGTTTCGATAAGCGAAGAAACCGAAGGGCTCAGTGCGAAGTGCTCACCGCCAAGACTTGACCGCGACTTTGCACTGAGCACTGAGGACTGAGTACTTCTTTGTTTCTCGATGCGCGTCAAAAAATCAGCCACCTCCTCCACCGTCGGCGGCAGTCCGATGAGATCGAGCTTGGCGCGGCGGATGAGCGTTTCAGCGCTCGCCGGCGGAGAGAGCGTCAAACCATGCTTGGCCAGCTCTCTCTTGATGAAAAAATCCACCCCGTTCACGCCGACCGGCACAGCGGCCTGGCGCACCGGCTGAAAGGCCCAGTGCGCACGGTCTTTCTCCGTGAGCTGAAACTCACCCTTTGGCCGCAACTCCGCCGCTGTCAGATGCTGCACGGGCGACAGCATCAGCGACCAGCAGCATACGAGGAGAAGGTGTGCACGGCAGAAAGGCATGGCGCGCATATAACGTCAAGGCGCTGCCAGTGCTCACAGCATTCTCATGCTTTGAAGGCCGGCTGGACGGCGGCGCTCCGTCGGCCCTTACTGAACTCTATCGAAGCGACACGGACGCAAACGCGTTGGCCAGCGCATCATTCAGCTCGTCCAGCGTCGCCTGCTCCAGCGAGGGATCGAGCGCTGTGTGATGCATGGGCGGTGGCGAAAGGAACTGGGGAGCCGCAGGGACGGAGCGCGGGACTGGCAAGGTCACGACCGGCCGTGGTGGCGGAAGGGTGGCGGACTGCTGGGGAGGATTCACAATCGAGCGCAGCGCGATGGTTTGCGGACGCGGCATCGGCGGTGGCTCAGCGGCAGCGGCGGGAGCAAAAGGCGACAGCGCTTCCTGAGACGGTGGCGGCGTGATTTGAGGTGCCATGTTAAACAGAGGAGCAACCGGGGAGACTGCGCCGACGGCGGAGGACACCTGTTCGGGAACTACTTGGGGAGCGGGCGCATAGGCCAGGGCACGATAGATTTGCTGCAACTCAGCCACCTGCTGTTCGAGGGTCGAGACGACTTGGTTCCGAGCGCGGATGATAGCCTGGGTCGCCGCCTCAAGACGGGAGCCGATGGCGGCATTTTCAACGTCGTGACCAAGATGCGAGGGTGGTGAGAAGGTGGACATAATGGGAAAACCGAATTTAATAGAACTATTATATTATAGTCAGTATGGATCATCAAGCTAATTCACTGATTGGCCGATGGAATTCTCTTTCGACAGCCCTCCAACATACCTGATCCCCGCAAAAGGTGCAGGATGGGTCATGCGACCTCATCTGCTGACGTTCATCAGCCTAAAGCCTGTTGGCTTGTCACCTCGCGCTGGACTCGATCTCCACGCCTGCACAAAGTCACTTCCCGGGCCGCTCGCCTCTGAGCTTGGCGATCTGTTCGCGGATGTGCTCGATGCGGTTGCCGGGATTGGGATGGGTGCTCATGAACTCGGGCTGGCCGCCGCCGCCTCCGGCGTTTTTGGCGAGGATTTCCATCACGCCGATCATGGCCTCGGGGTCGTAGCCGGCCTGGAGGAGAAAGCGCACGCCGAGGGTGTCGCTCTCCAGCTCGTCATCGCGGCCGTATTTCATGATTTTGAAATTGGCGATGAATACGGCGACCTGCTGCCCCGCGCCGCCACCTTGGTCACCTGACATGGCGATGCCCGTGCCCTGGGCGATGCCGCTCCAGAGTTTGGTGGTGGCCATCTGCTCATTCGAGTGGCGGCCCACGACATGGCCGATCTCGTGGCCGAGCACGCCCGCGAGCTGGTCCTCGCTTTTGAGCAGTTTGTAGAGCGCGGAGGTAATGAATATCTGGCCGCCGGGGAGTGCGAATGCGTTGATCGTCTGGTCGTCAGCGAGGAGATGAAAATCAAACTGGTATGGAGTCTCGCGTCCCACGTTGGTATCGAGAAGCTTTGCGCCCACGCGATCCACCATGGCCTGCGCCTGCCGGTCGGGATGCTCGCCGCCCATCTCGCGGATCATCTGCGGCGCGGACTGGAGGCCGAGGGCGACTTCCTCCTCGGCAGTAGGGAGGGCGAGGCGCTGCTTGCGTCCGGTGAAAGGGTTCTCATAGACCGTGGTGCCCAGGTAATGATAAGCGACGGAACCGACGACGATGAGCAGGCCGATGATGATGCGCGGATTGCAACCCATGCCCGTGCGCCGCAGGGAATTGCCGGTGCCGAAAGCGCTCGTCGCGCCGCCGGTCATGATCTGCTGGAGCCATTTTTTCATAGGTCGTGGAGGCGAAATGTGACGTGAGAGTAGCGGGATGCGTTCAATTCTCCAAATGGGAAAACAGCGTGTGGAAAAATGTTTTGGGCCGCGCTCGCTCGTGTGCTAAGGCGCGCAATGCCCAGACCTGACGGACGCGCCGCCGACCAATTACGCGAAATTCAATTCTTTCTCGACCCCGCGCCGCATGCCACGGCGTCAGTGCTCATCGCCTTTGGCAACACGCGCGTGATTTGCGCCGCGACGATCCAGGACGAGGTGCCGCGCTGGATGAAGGTGCAGGGTGTGCAGGGCGGCTGGCTCACGGCGGAGTACTCGATGCTGCCTTACTCGACGCACGAGCGCAAAGACCGCGACAGCTCGCGCGGAAAAGTGGATGGCCGCAGCACCGAGATTCAGCGTCTCATCGGCCGCAGCCTGCGCGCGGTGGTCGATCTCAAAAAGCTCGGACAGAAAACGCTGTGGATCGATTGCGATGTGCTGCAAGCCGACGGCGGCACACGCACCGCGTCCATCACCGGCGCATGCGTGGCCGTGGCCGTGGCCTTCAACCGCCTGCTCGAAAAGGGAAAACTCACGCAGCAGCCGCTGAAGAAAAAAGTGGCGGCCATCAGCGCCGGAATCCTCAAAGGCGAGACGCTGCTGGACATCTGCTACGAAGAGGACGTGAAGGCGGACGTGGACTGCAATCTAGTGCTGACAGAAGACGGCGACTTTGTGGAGATCCAGGGCAGCGGCGAGGAATCAACTTTCACCCAGGCGCAGATGGACGCCATGCTCGTGGTCGGCCGCAAAGGCGTCCGCGAGCTGTGCGCGCTGCAAGACGAGGCCATCAACGGCGCGATGAAGCCCGCCGATCCATCCAAGATTCAAAGCCTGGCGAGTTTCTTCGGACGGAAATAGGGATCGCATCCCGCCGCCGCGCGCACGAAAAAAAAGGGACTCCTCGCGGAGTCCCTCTCGTGTTTTTGATTGATGAGGTCGCAAGCTGGAAGCTCGCACCACCTTACTGGCCGCCGGGGCGCCATTCTTCGGTGGCGAATTTGAAGGCTTGCTCCAGGCCGACGAGGTCGGTGCTGGGGCGCAGGCTTTCGAATGCCTGGCTTTCTTTCTTCACCTGGTCGTCGTCGTAGTTCACGGCCTTGATGGAGAGGCCGATGCGGCGCTCCACTTTGTCCACCTTGATGACGCGGGCCTCGACATCGTCGCCGACATTGAGCTTGTCCTTCACCTTGGCAACGTGATCCTCGCTGATCTGCGAGATGTGAACGAGGCCGTCGATGTCGTCCTCGAGTTCCACGAATGCGCCAAAGCTGGCGATCTTTGCGACCTTGCCTTTGACGAGGTCGCCCACTTTGAAGCGGGTGTCGATCTCGCTCCAAGGATCGGTCTCGAGCTGTTTCATGCCGAGAGAGATTCGCTGGTTGGCTTTGTCGATGCCGAGCACGGATGCCTCGACTTCCTTTCCGGTCTTGAGCTGCTCGGAAGGATGTTTGATGTTGCGCGTCCAGCTCAGGTAGGTGACGTGGTTCTTGCCGTCGATGCCTTCTTCCAGTTCCACGAACGCGCCGTAC
>JANPIW010000557.1:0-2792 GCA_031425215.1 Verrucomicrobiaceae bacterium | reverse complement strand
TCGGGAGCGAGAGCGACTCGCTGCCGTCATTTGTAGTGATGAGCGATCCGCTGAATCGCGGACTGCCGAAGGGAAACGCGGCAAACTGGGGCGCGGGCTTTTTACCCAGCGTGTATCAAGGAACGTGGCTCAAGCCCACAGGCGCTCCCATCGACAATCTGGCCGTGCCCGCGTCGCTCACGCCGCAGCGGCAGCGCGCGCAGCTTGATTTGCTAGCACGGCTGAATCGCGGCGCCCTTGTCGGCTCACCCATCGAGAGCGAGCTGAACGCGCGCATCGAGAGTTTCGAGCTGGCGTATCGGATGCAGACTGCGGCGCCGGAGACGTTTGATGTCAAAGACGAGCCGGAACACATCCAGAAGCTCTACGGGCTGAATGAAAAACACTGCGGCCATTTCGCAGCGCAGTGTCTCAGCGCGCGGCGCATGGTGGAGCGTGGTGTGCGCTTCATTCAGATTTACAGCGGCGGGATGGAAAACCAGCAGAGCTGGGACGGGCACAACGACATCATCGGCAATCACAGCGGCTTCGCGGGTGAGAGCGATCAGCCCGTGGCCGCGCTCATTTCCGATCTGGAGCAGCGCGGCCTGCTCGATCAGACGCTTGTCGTGTGGGGCGGCGAGTTTGGCCGTCTGCCGATCTCGCAAAAAGCGGCGAAGCCAGGTCGCGATCACAATCCGCACGCGTTCACTGTCTGGATGTGCGGCGGTGGCGTGAAGGGCGGCTATCATCACGGCGAGACGGACGAGATCGGCTTCAAAGCGGCCATCGACAAAGTTAGCGTGCATGATTTTCACGCCACGATCCTCGCGGCGGCGGGACTCGATCACGAGCGGCTCACGTTCAAGTTTCAGGGGCTGGACCAGAAACTCACTGGCGTGGAGAACCCGAAGGTGGTGAAGGCGGTGTTTGCGTGACCTCGGGATTCCTGCACATGCAGATGATCAATTAGCGGCATCCATCCCCGCGATCTTCATTGCCTCGGCTTCGCTCAGGCCTTCGAGGTTCAGCACTTCCACATCGCGGAAGGCATCGTGGCTCGGGCCGCGGATGGCGGCGTTGCCGCTGGTCGGTCCGTCGGGCGTGACTTCGCAGCGGATGGTGGTGCCGTTGCAGCGGGCGATGAGATGGGTGCCCACGACGATGAACTCGATGGTGAACGGCGTCCCGGCTGGCACGCTGGTGGTCAGTCTTTGGCGGGCCAACTCCTGATACTTCTGCACGCCTTCCGCACTTACATCATTGGATTTCAGCACGACGAAGATGGTGCCTTCGCGATAGAGTTGGGCGGTGAAGCTGCCTTTGTTTCGTCGCAGCGCGATCTCGGGCATGTGCTCGCCGACGGGCTGGTTGCGAAAGGTGGCACGCAGGCCCCAGTTCCGGCCACGGACGGGGTGATTTAGAAGGCATTTCTTTGCGGCGTTCCCGTCTCTTTGGTGTAAATCAGCGTCCCACTAAAGCTCCGCGTCGTTCACCAAACTCGCAGCGTTCTCGCGCCAAGCGGCTTCAGTGAGGCTCAGAACCTCGAATCCAAAATCTAAAACTCGAAATCCCACTCCCATGTCCACACTCGAAGAAGGCAAAGCGTATCTCGCCGAAAACGCGAAGAAAGAAGGCATCACCACCACGGCCAGCGGGCTGCAATACAAAGTGCTCGTCGCAGGCGCGGGCAAGGGGCCAAAGGCCACGGACGCTGTCGTCGTCCACTATCGCGGCACGAACATCAATGGCGTGGAGTTCGACAGCTCCCACTCGCGCGGCGAGCCTGCGGAGTTTCCGCTCAACCGCGTCATCAAAGGCTGGACCGAAGGCGTGCAGCTCATGCAACCTGGCGCGAAGTTCCAATTCTTCATTCCCTCAAAGCTCGCTTACGGAGAGCGCGGTGCTCCGCCCGACATCCTGCCAAACGAGACGCTCATCTTCGAGGTCGAGCTGCTCAAGGTTTGGGAGGACTGAGTTGCGCGCGTAGAATACAAGCCATCAGTGTCAAACGCCTGCTCACCGCGATCAAGGGACACGTCCCCGAGATCTACAACGCCCTGGGAAGGGAGGCCATACAGGAGCAAAAGCTGGGGTTTGCGCGTCGCAAGCTGGCGCTCAAAGCGCTGCACTGGCTGCTGCGGCAATTGCCGCGTCTGTGGCTGAAACGCGGGCGGAAAAATTGCGGGTGACGAATGCGGAATGAGGAATGGTCAGGTCTGGCCGCTGGCTGACACCGTCCAAGGAAATGCGATGGCGTCGAGCAGATCGATGCGGCGTGGATCGAGCGCGCCTTCGCGGCGTTTCTTGCGCTGCCAGCGACACCAGAGGGACATGGCTTTGTCGCTGGCAGTGGTGGGGAGGCGCGGGCCGTGCTTTTGCTGCCAAGCGCGCAGGGCGGCGTAGTGCTGGTCCCAGATGGCATTGTGGGCGGCCTTGGGAATGCGCTGGTCGGGGCGGGGTTTGAAGACAGTGGTGTGGTCGGGCTTCCAGACAAAGCCGAGGTCATCAAGCTGTCGGCGGCGCTCGGGGCTGAGGCGGTTCTCGCGCCCGGCTTTGCGTTGTTTTTCCACCCAGTGGACGAGATGTCTGTCCTCGGCCCAGGACACGGGGACGCGGGCGTGGCCGAAGCGCTGACGGTAGGCGCGGAGTTTGGCGAGCTGGAGGGACCAGGCGTGGTCGTAGCTTTCCTGGGCGGACATGCCCTGGCAGGTGGGGTTCCCCCAGGTGAAGCCGAGGGCTTCGAGGTCGCGGCGGGAGTTGCGCTGGGTCACCACCCAGCAAAAGCCGATGGCTTCGAGCTGCTCTCGGCG
>JANPIW010000556.1:0-7324 GCA_031425215.1 Verrucomicrobiaceae bacterium | reverse complement strand
CGACACATGCGGGCGCTCTATCCTAAACTCAGGCGCAGGGCGAAGCTGGCTTATGTGGTTGGTGATCAACTCTCGTTCCTCATGGTCCCCGTCGCCACAGGACGCCTTCTCGGTGAAGTCGCCGAAGCGGAAGGGTATCGGGTCTTGGGTCTGGACCTGTGGCG
Organism: Verrucomicrobiaceae bacterium; assembly: GCA_031425215.1. GTDB lineage: Bacteria > Verrucomicrobiota > Verrucomicrobiia > Verrucomicrobiales > Verrucomicrobiaceae > JANPIW01. The sequence goes on along the minus strand of JANPIW010000556.1, from coordinate 7,160 downwards.
CGAGCGAGTCGGCACCAAGGTGAAGAATTGCGCAAACGGAGCCACAACGGTTCGGGTGAGGGAAGAAGTTCTACTGCTGGAGAAAAAGTAATGAAGCCAGAATCCACCAACGCCTATGATCGCGTGCTGATCCATGTGTTCGAGAAGCACTGGAAAAAAGGGCTGCAAGATGTGCCATTCTCAAAAGACGATGTGCTTGATGCCGCGGCAGCGTTGGGGCTGCGAATCAAGAATGCCGCAGACATCCTCTATACCTACCGGTCACGGAAGAAGCTTCCCGATGCCATTGCTAGACATGGAAACTGGATCATCGCGTCTCGTGGCAGCGGCTTGTATTCGTTCGCCAAGATTGTCGGCCATTCCCAGGTCATCATTCCGGCGGCGCTGAAAGTATTTCCGATTCCATATGCGGTGCCTGACATTGTCGCCGCGCATCTCCCGCGCGATGAGCAAGGTCTTCTGACAATTGCACGCTATAACCGCATCTTGGATGTCTTCACGGGGCTGGCCTGCTTCCATCTCCAGAGCCATGTGCGCACACAAATCAAGGGGCATGGGCAGGTGGAGATCGACGAACTTTATGTGGGCGTTGACAAAGATGGTCGCGGCTTTGTGCTTCCTGTGGAGGGAAAAGAAGAAGGGGAATCGTTGGGAATCGACAAGGCTGTGTCGCTGACACTGTTTGCGCGAGCCAAGTATCCCAAACTCATCTGCCGTCCCATCGCCATCATCCGAGAGGACGAGAACCAGTTGGCTTGTGTCGAGTTTGAACCGGCAGTCGAGATCGAGAAAGTGTCCGTTCTCGACATGCGCCGCTATGTTCTCGTTCGCTCCACAGGTCATTGAAATGGCCTTGCGAACGCGCTGAGATTGACGGCAAGGAATTGTCTTGAAAAAGAGCGCAGCCGCAGAGCCTCAAGCCTCTCTCAACATAATCGCCTCCACGTTCATCTCGTCGTAGAGCGCGTCGCTGAGGATCACGACGGGATCGCCGCGCTGGATGAGGCCGCGTTGGTTGAGGATTTCCAGGGAGCGCTTGATCGTTGCCTCGGCGTCGCCGGGGGTGAACTCCATGACGAAGGGATGCACGCCGCGCGCGCTCATCAGCGTGCGGCTGACGTGCAGCTTCGGTGTGAAAGCAAAAATGGGCGCGCTCTCGGGGCGCTGATGGGCGAGCAAGTGCGCCATCACGCCGCGCAAGGTGAAGACGATGAGGCGTGAGCCGGGGATGGAGTTCGCCAGCAGGATGGCGGCTTTCACGGCCTTGTGTTTGTTGGTCTTGAGCGGCGCGTCGGATGCGAAGCGGCCTGAGGGATAGCTGGCCTCGATGCGGCTGATGACGGTGTCGAGCACTTCGACGCATTTGTTGGGATATTTGCCCACGCTGGTCTCGCCGCTGAGCATGACGCAATCCACCTGCTCGATCACGGCGTTGAAAATGTCAGTCACCTCCGCGCGAGTGGGCACGGGGTTTTCGATCATGCTTTCGAGCATCTGCGTGGCGACGATCACTTTTCTGCCGTGATAGGAGCAGCGCTCGACGATGCGGCGCTGGATGATGGGCAGGTCCTCGATGGGGCACTCGCTGCCGAGATCGCCACGCGCGACCATGATGCCTCCGGAGGCCTCGACGAGGGCGTCGAGATTGGCGAGGGCCTGCTGGTTTTCGATCTTGGCGATGACGCGCGCCTTGCTTCCGCGCTGCTCGAGCAAAAGCTGCACATGCTGCACATGCCCAGGCTCGCGCGCGAAGCTGAGCGCGAAAAAATCCACGCCCAGCTCAACGCCGAGATCGAGATCTGCGTAGTCCTTCTTTGTCAGCGGTGGAAGGTTCACGGACACGCCGGGAAGATTGATGTGACGGCGGGATTTCATCTCGCCGCCATTGATGACGGTGGTGAGGATGCGCTTGTCCGTGACCTCGGTGGCGCGCAGCAAAACCATGCCGCCGTCGATGGCGATGGGGTCGCCAGTTCTCAGATCCTTGGTGATGCCGGGATAATTGACCGTGGTGGAAAACTCCGTCGTCGTGGTCACTGCCTCCTCGGTGCGCAGCTCGACGACATCACCCGGCTTGAGCTGCCAGGGCGAGGCGAGATCGCCGGTGCGGATGGAGGGACCGGTGAGGTCCATGAGGATGGCCACGTCTTTCTTTGCCAGCGTAGCGACCTCGCGGATGCGGCCATAGACGGCGCGCGTCCAGTCGTGCGAGGCGTGGCTCATGTTCAGGCGCATCATGTCGGCCCCGGCGTCGATGAGTGCGAGCACGGCGGCTTGGGACTCGGTGGCTGGTCCGAGCGTGCAGAGGATTTTCGTTTTTCTCATCATGTGGTTTTGTTTTCAAGAGTGAGGCCGTGCCCGGCGCTGAGCACAAAGCAGGCCATGCTTCCGCTCTCGATTTCAAAGCTCCCGCCACCGTGAGCGGGCGGCGCATCCCGGACAAAGGAAGGCTCCAAGGCTGTGTCGAACACGAGCGACCACAGGCTCAGCGCATCGCCGGGCAGGATGAAAGAGTGGCGCTCGATGCCCTGGTTGAAAATCAGCAGCATGGGGCGGTGATCCTCGCCGTGGCCGTTCACGGGCGCGTTGCGGTTCTCGGGTTCATCAATCACCGCGCCGAAGATGCGCCGCGCAGGGTCGTGCCACTCGTCGCGCCCGAGTCTGCCGCCGGTGCCGTTGAGCCATGTCACATCGCGCCGGCCCGTGTCAGGATTGTGCCTGCCGTCGTAAAACTCGCTGCGTCGCAGCGCAGGCCGCGCCTTGCGAAAGGCGGCCATCGCGCGGGTGAATTCGAGCATCGCATCTTCACACGCCGACCAGTCGATCCAGCTCAGCTCATTGTCCTGGCAGTAGGCGTTGTTATTGCCGCGCTGGGTGCGGCCGCGCTCATCGCCGGCGGTGATGAAAGGCACGCCCACGGAGCAAAACATGGAGGCGATCATGGAGCGACGACGACGAGCGCGTTTTTTGATGATGAGAGATTTCTTTGTCTCGCCCTCAGCGCCGCAGTTGAAGGAGTGGTTGTCGTTGTCGCCATCACGGTTGTTCTCTCCGTTGGCCAGATTGTGCTTCTGCTCGTAGCTCACGAGATCGCGCAATGTGAAACCATCATGCGAGGTGATGAGGTTCACGCTCGCGAGGGGTGTGCGCTGGTTCCAGCCATACACGTCGTCACTGCCGCAGAGTCGCTTGGCAAACTCCGCCGTCACGCCCGCGTCTCCGCGCCAGAAGCGGCGTGTGGTGTCGCGGTATTTTCCATTCAGCTCGCGCCATGGCTCGGGGAAGCGCCCCACCTGATAGCTGTCCTCGCGGCCCATGTCCCACGGCTCCGCGATCAATTTCACGCGTGAGAGCACCGGATCCTGATGCAGCGCGGTGAAGAACGGACTGCGCAGATGATAATGCTCGCGGTCACGCGCCACCGTGACGGCGAGGTCAAAGCGGAAGCCATCCACGCGCATCTCCGTCACCCAGTAGCGCAGGCTGTCGAGGATGAGGCGCAGCGGCGCCGGATTGTTTGATGCCACCGCGTTGCCGCAGCCGGTGAGGTTTGAGTAATACAATGTGCCGTCATCGAAACCGTGCCGGTAATAGACCGAGTCATCAAAGCCGCGAAACATCAGCATCGGCCCGTTGCCATCGCCCTCGGCGGTGTGGTTGTACACCACATCGAGAATGACCTCGATCCCCGCGCGATGCAGCGCCTTCACCATGCCCTTGAACTCCCGCACCTGTTCCAGCGGATCACGCGCTGCGGCCAGCTCATTGTGCGGCGCGAAGAATGCCGCCGTGTTGTAGCCCCAGTAGTTCGTCAGTCTGCGATCGACCAGGAAGCCATCATTCAAATGCTGCTGCACCGGCAGCAGTTGCACGGTCGTGACACCGAGTCCGCGCAGATATTCCGTCGCCGCCTCGTTTGCCATGCCCGCATAGGTGCCGCGCAAATGCTCCGGCACGTGCGGATGCGTCTGCGTAAAACCCTTCACATGCGCCTCATAAATCATCGTGTCACTCCACGGCACCTCAGGAGGCGCGTCGTCCTCCCAATCGAAATCATCGGCCACCACCACCGACTTCAGCGCCGTCGCACCATTGTCGAGCGCGCCAGGAAACGCCATCGGGCCGTCCGGCGACAGCATGTCGGCGCGTCCATCCGGTTTGCCGGCAACCGCTTTCGCATAAGGATCGAGCAGCAGCTTGTTCGCATTGAAGCGCATCCCGTTCGCAGGCAGCCACGGGCCGTGAACCCGGTACCCGTAGAGCGCGCCCGGTTTCAAACCGCTCACAAACGCGCGCCAGACATCAGCCTCTCCTCGCGCCATCCGCACGCGTCCAGTCTCACGCGTCGGATCAGCGGGATCAAAGAGGCAGAGATCAATTGTCACCGCGTTGCGCGACCACACCGAGAAGCTCACACCATCCTGCGTCGGAACCGCTCCGAGGGAGAGCGAGCAATGGCGAAGATGTGGCGGGGGGCGTGGATGGCTCATGTGGCGGAGTCAGGGCCGCATCCTGCATGAGGCAGAGCGCTTTTCAAACAAGCAAGATCGAGGGAGGGGTGGATAATGAGAGCGTAAGTTCAGGCGATGATCGGTGTGATGACGTCGCCAAACACATCCGTCAGCCGGAAATCACGTCCGGCGTAGCGGTAAGTCAGATGCTCGTGATCGAGGCCCATCAGATGCAGGATCGTGGCGTGGAGATCATGCACGCTTGTGGGATGATCCTGCGCGGCAAAGCCGAACTCGTCCGTGCTGCCGTAAACCGTGCCGCCCTTGATGCCGCCGCCTGCCATCCAGACGGTGAAGCCATAGTGATTGTGGTCGCGCCCCAGCTTCGATTTGCCGCCGCTCAGTTCCACACTCGGCGTGCGGCCAAACTCGCCGCCCCAGATGACGAGTGTGTCGTCCAACATGCCGCGCTGTTTCAAATCATGGAGCAGCGCCGCGATGGGCTGGTCGATCTCGTTCGCCAGCTTGCGATGGTTTGTCTCGATGTTGTCGTGATTATCCCAAGGCTGCCCCGCGCCATGCCAGAGCTGCACCATGCGCACCCCGCGCTCCAGCAGCCGCCGCGCGATGAGCGTCTGCCGACCATGCACACCGCTGCCGTAGAGATCGCGGATGTGCTGCGGCTCGCGCGAGATGTCGAAAGCATCCGCCGCCTCAGTTTGCATTCGGAACGCCAGCTCAAACGACTGGATGCGCGCTTCGAGCCGTGGATCAGCGCGCTCGCGTTGGTGCGCCTCATTGAGCTGCCGCATGAGCGCGAGCTGCTTGATCTGCGTCTGCGTGCTGGCGTGAGGGCTGCGGATGTTCTCGATCAGACGGTCCACCGCCGTGTGCTGAGAGTTGACATACGTCCCCTGCATCGCCCCAGGCAGAAAAGCTGACTGCCAGTTCTCCGCGCTCTTGATGGGCATGCCGCCAGGGCACATTGAGATGAAGCCCGGCAGGTTTTCGTTTTCACTGCCGAGACCATACATCAGCCACGCGCCGAGACTCGGCCGCGCCTGGACGGAATCACCGCAATTCATCAGCATCAGCGACGGCTCATGGTTCGGCACCTGCGCCTGCATCGAGCGGATCACCGCGATGTCGTCGATATGCTGCGCCGTCTTCGCGAACAGCTCGCTCACCTCGATCCCGCTCTGGCCGTAGCGCTGAAACTTGAACGGCGAAGGAAACGCCGCGCCGGTCTTGCGCTCCGTGATGCGATGACTCGGCAATTGCTTGCCCTCGTGCTTCAACAGCGCCGGCTTTGGATCAAACGTGTCCACATGCGACGGTCCGCCATTGAGAAAAAAATGGATCACCCGCTTTGCCTTCGGCGCAAAGTGCAGACGCGGCGATGTGGCGGCGTGAATATCAGCCAGCCCGAGCATCGCCATGCCCATGCCGGAGCGGCGGAGAAAATCGCGACGGTTGAAGGCAGGAGGCATCAGGGGAGAATACGGCGGCAGAGAGGCGCCTCCTTCGTGCTTTTGGCGGCTGCATCCATCCGCGCCATGATTCGGGAAGCACAAGCCAATGCTCACTGCGGCAGCGCGAGCTTCAGCAGGCACGGCCCCAGGTCCAGCGTCGATGCCCCAGGCTCAGGCAGCATCTCCGGCGGCAGCGTGTAGCACGTCGAGAAGACCCGCACCACCAGGCCCGCCTTGCGCAGCATCGCCATGTGTTTGGAGACGAGGTCCGGCCGCTTGCCCACCCGCTTGGAAAGCTCCCCGACCGGCAGCGCGGACCCCTTGCCCAGCTCCAGCAGGATGCGCCACCGCGTCGCATCACTCAGCGCCCCGCCCACTGCCTCCAGTCGGGCATCCGCCGACTTCTTCGGTGCCGCCACCCGCAGAGGATCAGCGTTCGGAGACCGGTAGGGCGGTCGCGCCCTCATCAATTCGACGATTGATTCAACAGGCTGAACTGGCGGAAGGGGCGTCTCGTTTGCAGGGTCACTCATGATACAGTCATTTGACCTCAATTCGCCTGCCGATGCAATGAAAAAGCCATCCACTGCCATGAATACGCTCACCTATGCAATCAATCAGCGCGTCGACGAGATAGACCAGCAGACCTAGTGGAAAGATCAGCGATCCTACAGGGAACATCAGCGATTATGCGCATCTGACCGGAATGCCGACGCCAACGATAAGCGCGCCGATTCCATCGGACACCTTCTTGATGCCGTCGGATAGCCTCTTGAGGCCGTCGGGCGATCTCTTGAGGCCGTCGGACACCTCCTTGATGCTGTTGGATACTCCATCGAGGCCGTCGGTACTTGCTTCTGCCTCATCGGACCAAGCTTCCAAGCCATCGCCTCGGCTTTTGAAGTCCACGGCTTGCACTTGCCCGCCCAACGAGTCCATTTGCACCTCGTCGCGCAGGGCGGTGAGGGTGCTGGGCGGGTTATTGTCAGCCTTTTGCTGCTTCCTTGGACCTCTTGCACAAAATCCCCTCACCCTAACCCTCTCCCCGATTACAGGGAGAGGGAACCTGATGCATCAGTGCGCCAACGTCAGGTTCCTCTCCCCCGTCACCGGGGGAGAGGTTAGGGAACCGCTGATTTAATCGGCGCGGCAATCAGGAGTAAAAAGAAGTTGCGCGGTGGGGTAAGTTCACAGGCATGGAACGACAACTGAGCTTTGCCCAACAGGAGTACGCGCG